>JANQEG010000003.1 GCA_028278505.1 Rhodobiaceae bacterium | reverse complement strand
TAAAGCACGCTGTAGGCGAATTGTTGGCCCTGCAGAACGCCGTTCTTCCAAACCGCCATATCCGCCCAGGCATTTACAGGGCCGTTACTCAACAATATGCGCGCGTGCACTTCATAATAGCCCGAAACGGGACAGGTGAAGCGGCCATTCGAGGTGTTGTAGGCAGATGCGGTGTCCAGCCAAACATTGTCGACAACGAAAGCCCCGGACGCTGTCTGGGTGGAACCGGTGCGCTGGCCCATGAAGAGCGGACGTTGCGGCAGTTTGACGTAGCCGTTGGCGTCGACTTCGATGGCGTTGTTCCAGCTTGTTCCATCGGCCGATGTCTTGATGGTGAAGTCGTCATTGCCGATAAGCCCGAGTTCGGCGCGGCCGGACCAGTTGTCCTGCATCAGCAGCGACAACGTATCCGCCGCGCTCTCCTTGTTGAGCTTGTAGCGGAGGTCGCCGTCGCCGCCCTCGCCGGTGTATTTCGCCGAAACCAGAAGATTGTTGAGCTTGGCGGAAAACGGGTTGGTCGCGTCCGCCGTCGTTCCGACGCCGAGGAGGGAGAGATTCTGAAGCTCGCTCGGCATCGTGAATTCAGCGATGCTGGTCCAGGCCGCACCATCCCAGACCAGGACCTGCGCCTCATCGACGATGAAGGCGCGCCAGCCGATCTGCGGCGGGTAGTGACGCCAGATTCCGCCCTGCCAGGCGACGACGTCATTGTCGCGGCCGCTCCAGTCGCCGCCGGCGCCGGCCGCCGGAATATAGGTGTCGCCGTCGCCCGGCGTGCCCGGCGGCGTTGTCAGATCGCGGTCGAGCACGGCCAGATGGACCAGCGTGTCGAGCGCATCGATGGCCTCGTTATGGGTGACGTGCTTCTGCGCCTCGGCCGCCTGAATCAGAGGCAGGCCGAGCTTCGTCGTTTCGGTTTCGGACATGAGCCGGCTCCGTCGGTCGGTTAAGTCAGAGTTCGATCGCCGCCCGGCGTGGAACGCCGCGGCCATGGGTCGCCGAGAGCTGGTGCACGGCAAAATCCACCGTCGACAGCGGCGCGCCGAAATCGGCGGACTGATCGTCGGCCGCATAGATCGCCTGGGGGCCATCGACGTTGAGTGTCCGCTTGACGGTTTCGCCGTCATAGATCAGCACGTCGTAGGCCTCGGCGTCCTCGCCGAGCGGCACCTCGCCGAGCCAGGCGTCGCCGCCGATGCGCGTCCGCCGCGTCCAGGCGAGCGCGATATCGCCGCTGCCATAGTCCTTGACGGCCTTCAGATGGGACGGGCTGAACGGCAGCCCGGCGCGGCCGGCAAGCGTCTGTGTCAGTGCGCGGAACGACGGGTCGGCAATCGTGCGCACCGCAGGACCGATCCGGTAATAGAGCAGCCGCCCGATCTCGTCGGCGCGCAGCGGCATCTCGACGGCGGCGGCGTCGATCAGCACGAAATCCGCACCCGTCGAATGCCCCGCATGCATGACGTCCTCGGTGCCCGCCTGGCCGCGCAGCAGCCAGGACAGACGGTAGGTGTTTTCGGCGATCAGCGTGGCGTCGCGGAACTGGAGGATTTCCCAGCCGCCCGCGGCCGATCCGACCGCCGCGATATTGGCCCCCGCCTGGACCAGCAGCTCGGACTGGCCGGCGAGCGCGCCGCCCTGGAGCTCCACTTCGAACTGGTTGACGCGGTCCCAGAGGCCGAGACGGCCGGCCGCAAGCGGCGTCGCAAGGGTTCCGATCGTCGCCGGCTGGTCGATCATCTGCAGCAGCGTGAAGCTCTGCTCGCTCGGCGAACGGTAGACGGCCATGCGCCCCGGCCAGGGATCGGCGAAGGCGGCGATGCGGGCGCCCGGCGAGGTGACGCCGCCATTGAGGATCGGCAGGTCGAGAATATGGACGCTGGGCTTGCCGTAGACGACCGGGCGGCTCATCTCGCGCTCGCGCCCGGCTTCGGCGACCGGCGCGCCGATCGAGCGCTCGACCGCGCGCGCCTCGATCGACAATTGTCCGGCCTCGTCGATGCGGACGATCTCCATCGCGCGGTCGACGCCGTTGCGCTCAAGGCGCAGCACATCGCCCGGCTCGATCGCGATTTCGCTCGGCGCCAGCGAAAAGGAAATCCGCTCGCGGCCGACCCAGAGATCGTGCAGCCGGCTCTCGACCGTGCGCTTCGCCGTGCCGTGTTCCATCATCGCGGCGAGTTCGATACGCGCTTCACGGCGGCTCGACCCGGCAAGCCGGCGCGAGGAGACGGCCGAACGCCGGAAATCGACCGGATCGCCGGTGAAGCCGAGCGTCAATTGCAGCGGCAGTTCCGTCTCCTGCGCCCTGGTGACGGTGACCAGCGGCCGGTCTTCGCTGTCGACCAGATCATCGACCGTCAGCGCCAGTTCGGGGCGGCGGCCGCGGCTAAAGAAGCGAACCACCGTTCCGGCGTCAAGCGCCTCGACGAGACCGGCCTCGATCAGCGGGTCAATGGCCTCGCGAGCCGACATCGGCCGGTCGATGACATAGCCGTCGAGCACCCCATAGACGCCGGTGACGTCATAGTCGGCAAATCCCTGGCGCTCGCAGATGGCGGCGATCAGCGCGGCGAGCGGCGCGGTTCCGAGACGACCGTTGAGCCAGTGGCCGGTGGTCCAGTTGCCGCCGTCGGACCAGACCTCGCGCAGTGCCGGGAATGCCGGATAGGGCCGCGCGTCCCAGGTCCAGGCGAAGATCGAGGCGGCATCGACCATCGTGTCGCCATAGACCGACGACACCGGGTTGCGCGCCGGATCGTAGTCGGGATCGTCCGGGTCCCAATAGCTGACGACCGCGTTCAGGAAGGCGCGCTGCGCCTCGTCGTCGCGGCTGCGGTTGGAGAAATAGGGATAGGACGAGGACGAGGATTTCGGATCGGGAAAGACGTTCGACTGGTTGGCGCCCTTGTCGACGGCCGGACAGCCGGTCTCGGTGAACTTGATCGGTTTCGACTGCGGCACCCAGGCGGTCGGCTGCGCCGCCTCGACGCCGAGCGGACGATTGAAGTGCTGGTTCGACCACCAGTTGACCAGATCCTTGTAGCGGAACACCCAGGGCTTGCCGTAGGTGGTGTCGGTGATCGGCGTGCGCAGCTGCGCGGTGCGGTCGGCGTCGCTCGCATAATACCAGTCGAAGCCCTCGCCGCCGGCGATGTTGCCCTGCAGGTAGTCATTGTCGTAGGCCGAATCGGCGATCTCGGCATCGAGATGGGCGTCGCCGTCGCGCCAGTCGGCGAGCGGCATGTAATTGTCGATGCCGATGAAGTCGATATTCGCGTTGGCCCACAGGGAATCGAGGTGGAAGTAGACGTCGCCGCTGCCGTCCTGGGGCTGGTGGCCGAAATATTCCGACCAGTCGGCGCCGTAGGATATCTCGGTGCTGGAGCCGACGACGGACCGCACATCGTCGGCCAACTGGCTGAGCGCGGCGACGAACGGATAGGTGTCCGGCGCCGAGCGCAGTTGGGTCAGGGCAACCAGTTCGGAGCCGAGCAGGAAAGTGTCGACGCCGCCGGCGGCGACGCTCAGATGGGCGTAGTGCAGGACCATGCGGCGCAGCGACCATTCGGCCGGGCCGGAATAGGAAACCGTGGTGCCGTTGACGGTGAAATCGCCGACAGCGGCGGCGCCGATGAACGCATCGAGTTGGGCGATGACGGCGCCGGTCTGGTCGGGGCTGCCGGGCCGGCCGGGCGCCGGATCGCAGGTGATCGTGCCGCGCCAGGGATAGGGCGGCTGTTCGCCGAGCCCGCTCCACGGATCGGGCAGCGTATTGCCGGCCGGGATGTCCATCATCACGAAGGGATTGAGCACCACCTTGAGGCCGCGGGCCTTGAGGTTCTGGATCGCGGCGATCACCGCGGCATCGGACGGCGTGCCGCCGAAAGCCGGACGGTCGAGATAGGTGCTGACCAGTTCCGCGGTCGACCGCACGACGTCGCCGACCCGCCATTCGGCGCCGTCGACCACCTTTTCCCGGTTCTCCACGGCCGGGCGGAGCTGACACTGGCCGACGCGGAGATCGGTGCCGAACCAGGTGACGACGATCGCCAGCTGCTGCAGGTTCGGGCAGACCGCCTGAAGGTCGTCGAGCGCCGTCGTCCAGTCCGAGGCGCCCGATCCGGAATGGGCGTTTTCCGAAACCGAGGAGCCGGCCGAAACGGTGCGGATCAGCGCCTGGGGATCGTAGCCGAACTCGCTCGCGCCCGGGATCAAATTGATGCCGTTCAGCCGTGTCTCCAGGCCCGGCAGAATGGAGGTGACCTCAAAATTCAGCTGCGGCACCCGGTTGCCGAACTCGGCCAGCGGCAGGCGTTCGAACACCACATAGGCGAGGCCGCGATAGGCGGGAACGCCCGCGCCCTGTTTCGCTTCGATCAGGCTGTCGGGCGATTGGCTCTCGGTCCCGGTGTAGACCCGATAAGTGACGTCGGTCAGATCGAGCTGATCGCCGTCGGCCCAGATGCGGCCGACCCTGGCGATCGGGCCTTCGCAGAGGCCGATCGCCATGTTGGCATAGTAGGAATAGGTGATCTCGGTCTGCGTCCTGCGGCTGCCGCCACCGCCCTTGCCGCCCGACGTGGTCGTCGTCGTCTCGGTGACCTCCTCGAAACGGGTGGCCCAGATGATCTGCCCGCCAATGCGGGCGCGGCCGTAGACCCGGGGAATGGGCGCGCCCTCCGAGGAGGCCTGGACCTCGAGATCGGAGAGGCGCGGCCCCTCGCGCACCGTCGACGACCCCTTGCCGAAGAGCGCCTGGTCGAGGCCGTAGCCGACGATGGCGCCGGCGGCACGTCCGATCGTGCCGAGCAGCGGCGATCCGAGCGCCGCGCCGATCGCCTGCCCGGCCAGAGAGAGAACCAGCGTCGCCATCAGTCGATCCCGGGAAAGCGGAAGGCATAGGCCAGGCGGCGGCGCCACCAGGGCGAAAGTGCTGCGGTTGCGACCGCGGCACCGTCATGGGCGTGAACGAAGCGGTCGGACGCTATAAGGATCGCCGCGTGCTTGGCCGGCATCAGCGCGCGCCAGCGAAACAGGAGAATATCGGCCGGCTGCACCGCCAACGGATCGATCTCGTCGAGATGGCGGCGGGCGGCGGACGCCAGCGTCTCTTGACCGCCCGCCTCGGCCCAGTCCGGCGAATAGCCCGGTATCTGCTCCGGCTCGTCGCCATAGACGCTGCGCCAGACGCCGCGGATCAGGCCGAGGCAGTCGCAACCGACCCCTTTCAGCGACGCCTGGTGGCGATAGGGCGTGCCGATCCAGCTATGGGTCTCGGCGATGATCTGGTCGCGGCGCGGCATCACGCGATGCTCCCGCCGTCATTGTTGCCGCCGCGCTTGGCGTAGTGCACCGTGTAGTCATTGCCCGGCATGTGCGGGAAGCCGCGGAAATTGAGGACATTGGAAAATTTCGCGCTGCAGGTTCCGAATTGCTTGTCGCAGCCCGCAACCACCGTGAACGTGTCTCCGGCGGCGATGTCGGCGCCCATCGGCTGCCACAGGGTGAACGACGCGGTGGTATCGATAAGCGTATGGTCCTTCACCTCGATCACGCGGCCGGCATTGGCGCCGCCGGTCCAGGTCAGGCGGCCGCGGGTGAACCAGCCGTCGGCATAGCCGGCGAGGTTTTCCGCATCGAAAAGCCGGGCACTGTCGGCGGAAAGCACGGTGCCGCTGCCGGAATAGGCCGGCTGCCCGCCGTCTATGCCGCAGCGCGCATCGGCGAAATCGGCATCGCACTCATATTGGAAGATACGCCCCTGCTCCTGGTCGAGAGCGTGAGCGAGGCCGCGGATCTCGGCGCGGAATGCGTTGTCGGCGCGTTCGACCTCGCCGATATTGCCGATCCGCAGAAGCAGCCTTTCGTCGGTGTCGGTCCAGTTCACCAGCCAGACTTCGACCCGGGCATTGTCATAGGCGCCGCCGGCGATGTCGGCCTCAAGCAACCGGTCGGAGGAAAGCGCGCCGTCGACCTCAAGGCCGCCGACCGAAAGCCCCAGCTCGCTGACCGCTTCGCTCGCGGTAAACCCGGATGCGGCCTCGTAGTCGACGCCGTCGAAACTAAGGCTGCGGTCGTGATCGGTGAAGCCGAGCACGACGCCATCGGTGCGGATCACCTTCCAGCACCGGCACAACGTGGTGGCGCCGGAAGTGAGATGATCGCGCAAATCCTGCGACAGAACCTTCATACTCTGATCTCGATCAGCGGAATGGCGGGGATGTCGCCGGCCTCGAAGGCGGCGAGGTTGATTTCCAGCGTGTCGGCGTCGAAACGCACGGGCACGTCGAACTCGAAGCCGGCGGTGATCACCGCGCCTGCGGCCGGTGCCGCCGAAAAGGTGACGATGCCGGTCGCCGGATCGCAGGTGAAATCGGTGCCTTCGACCTTTTCGGTGCCGGCGACGGCGACCCGGACGGTGCCGGCGACCGGCTTTGCGATCGACCGGTCCCAGGGCGCGTAAGCGTCGCCATAACGGCGGCGGAGCTGGAAGGCGACGGTGGTGTCGTCGCCGGTGCCGATCTCCTGATCGAGCGGTCCCGGCGTGTCGCCCGGCGCGCACGAGCGGTCGTCGAGCCGGTCCCTCCAGCGGAAGCCGTAGAGGCGGCCGCGGCGCTCCTCGAAGAAGGCGATCACCTCGTGCAAATCGCGCACCGATTTGACGCCGTAGCCGGCATTGTAACGCCTGCGCGAATCGGCCCAGCGCGCATTGCGCTCTTCATGACCGGAGGCGAGCAGGACGATCTCGGTGCGCCGCTCCGGCCCGCCGCTTGCGCCGAGCGCAATGTCGATCGGAAACCGGACTTCGTGAAAGGACGCCGGGTTCGACATGGGCTGCGGTTCCTGGGTCTAACTGGAGTTCACAAGCCGCGCCGGCCGCGGCCGACGGCGCGGGCAAGAGCCGCGGAGACCTGCGCCTCGGAGCGGCGGAAGGACTTGAGGTCCTGGGTCTGGATATTGACCGTGACATGGGTCGGCGCGCCGCCGCCCTCGGCGCGCACGCCGAGCCGGCCGTCGGGGCCGCGCGAGAGCGGCAGGATCGCCTCGGCGCCGGCCTCGCCCATCAGGCCGAGACGGCCGCCGGGCATGCGAAAGAAGCTCGGTTCGGTGACGACGCCGCCGGCGGCAAACGGCGCCACGCTTTCGGTGCCGACGACCCCGCCCGCAGCAAACGGCAGAACCGATTTGAACAGATCGCCGAAGCCCTTCGACAGCATGTTCTCGATCGGATTGAGCGCCGACTTGAGTGTCAGATTGGCAAACTGCAGGCCGATGCCCCGGAGCACGTCGGTCAGCGACTTGCCGCCGGTGATCGCGCCTTGAAGGGCCCCGGACAAAGCGGTGCCGAACTTCTTGCCGAGCGATTCCATCTCGGTGAGCTTTTCCTTGACGTCGGAGGTGTCGGCATTCACCTCGATCGTCGCCTGCTCGATGATCGCCATGGCTTAGCCTCAAGGTCTATTGTCGGGAAACCGCGCCATCAGCGCGGCCAGATCGGCCCGCTCCGGCGGCAGCGGCGCGCGGCCGAATACACCGGCGACGGCGGCCGCGATCTCGCGCGGGGTCATCGTCCAGAACACGGACGGCGGCAGCGCCAGCCGGCCGAGGCCGAAGGCCATGACGTCGTCCCAGGGAAAGGCCGGCCGCGGCGCCGTCGGCGACGCGGCTAGCGAGGGTTTGCGGACCCCTCCCCGTCCGGCGCGCCGTCGCCGAAGGTTGCCTTAAGCAGCGCGACGATGATCCCGGCGACGCCGGCCGCGCCGCCATCGACCTTCATCGCCGCGACCGCGTCGTCGCCGATGTCGTTGCCGGCGCCGCGCAAGCCCGCGCCCAGAATGCGGGTCGCGTCGCGGGCCGAAAGCCGGCCGCGCTCGAAGCGCTCGGCCAGCGCCACCAGATCGCCGGCGCCGAAGGCCTGCTCCAGTTCGGCAAGCGCGCCCAGCGTGAGGCACAGCGTATACGGCTTGCCGTCGAGCAGGGCCTCGATCTCGCCGCGATGTCGATTGGCCATCGCCCGCGCGCCTCAGGCCGCCGCAAAGGTCACGGCGCCGGCCGATTCCATCGCCAGATCGAAGGTGACCTCGCGATTGTGGTCGCCGCCATATTCGAGCCGCACAATCTGGAACGGCGCGGTGATGGTGCCGAAATCGGGGATAACCACCTGCCAGTTGCGGATCAGCCCGTCGAAGAAGACCTGGCGGACCGTCTCGTCGCTGGCGCCATCCTTGAAGATGCCGGAGCCGGCGAGCCCGGCGCGGCGGACGCCGGCGCCTTCCAGAAGCTCGCGCCAGCGGCCGACGGATTCGGTGTCGGTGACGTCGACCGGCTCGGCGTTGAAGGCGATCGACCGGGCCCGGAGGCCGGCCACCGTCTGGTATGTGCCGCCGCCGTCGCTGTCGATCTTCAGCAGCAGGTCCTTGCCCTTTTGCGCGACCATGAAACTCTCCTTGATTTGCCGGCCGGCCGGCGGTTAGGCGCTCGGTTCGGTCACCGCGCGGAAGCGCACGACGCCGTGATAGGTGAAGCCGTCGGGATCGCGGCGCGCATCGGCGAATTCGAAGCGCAGATTGACCAGATGATGGCCGTCGAGGGTAAGCGCGGCCTCATGCAGGGCATCACCGACCGCTTCGATGATCGCCAGCGTCTCGCGCTTGCCGTCGCTGCGCGACCAGATATGGACGACCAGGTCGTGCACGCCGCCGGCCTCGGTGCCCGTCGACCAGTCGGCGGTCGAGACCGGGCCGAGGGTCAGATAGGGAAACGGCGCCTTGCGCGGCACGTCGTCATAGATGCGCGGGCCGCCCAAAAGGGTGGTGAGCCCGGTATCGGCGGCGAGCCGCTCGTAAGCCCCCTTCTGCAACGCCCAGGCGGAATAGGTCATGACGGTTTCCCGGACTTTCGTTCCAAATCAGCGCCTGAGGCGCGACGGCCGGTCGCTGTCATTGAGCACATCGCGGAGCAGCGGCCGCGGCGGCCGTTCAAGCGTCCCGAATTCGCGTTCAAACAGCGCCTCGGCGGGCAGCGTGACGGTTCGCGAGCGGCCGCCATCGGCGGTTTCGACCCGGACATCGTCGAGGATCGCCAGATCGATCTCGCCGCCGCTGTCGGCGGCGTCCAGAATGGCGGCGCGGATCCGCTCCGCCTCCGCCGCCACAAGGTCGGGCGCGATGGTTTCGGTCACGCGCCGGTAGAGCCGGTCGATCAGCGGCTGCGGATCGATGAACCGTCCGGAGAACTTCATTCCGCCGTCTCCTCGACGAAGCAGGTGAGGAACCGCCTGGTTTCGTCCGGATCGAGCACGGCGCGGATGCGGAATATCCGCGCGCCGTAACTGAACCGCTGATTGCCGCCGACATCGGTTCGGTGGCGGATGCGGATAGTGTGGCTGACCGCGGCTTCCAGATGGCCGGCGGCCTGGCGCTCCGCCGCCGACACCGGGGCGATGTCGGCCCAGAGCGTCGTAACAACGGTCCAGGTCACGATCTCGCCGCCGCCGCCGTCGGGCGTCGCTTGCGGTGTCTCCAGCACGAGGCGATGGCGCAGCCGGCCGGGCGTGGTTGCGGGCCTTTTCATCATCGCCTCACAGAAGCGGGACCCGGAAGCCGGCGATCAGCGCCTCCAGGCCGACCGGCACATAGCCGCCGGTGCCGGACAGGCTGACCGCCTCGCGGTGCTCGTACCAATGGTTGATCAGGCGCAGGATCGCCTGGCGCAGCGGCATCGGCACGTCGTCTGCGGTGTCGCCGTAGCCGGCGACGAATTCGATCTCGATGCCGTTCAATTCGCGGGTCGCGCCGAGCGGCATGCCGGTCTTGAAGACGAACCGCGCCGGCACCGATGCGGTGTCGACCAGATAGGCGCCGGGATCGACGATCTGCATCGTGTCGTCGGCATCGTAGACGGCGACCGAGGCGATCGACTGCACCGGCGAGGGGCGCAGGACCAGCCGTCCGCCGTCCGGACGGCGGTCGAGAAAGCGGCGCCAGGTCTGGGTGATCAGGGCGCGGCGGGTCTCGGCCTCGATGTGGAGGCGCGCCGCGGCGATAAGATCGCCGATCAGCTCGTCGTCATCGCCGTGCTCGATGCGCAAATGGTGCTTGGCGTCGGCGAGCGAGACCGGTTCGACCGCTGGCGGGGTGACGAGGACGGCGCTCATTTGACTGAATTCCTTGTGGGCTTCGGAAGGGTCCGAAAAAGGACGGTCCCGCGCTTCCGGGGAAGGCGGGACCGCCAGGCGGGGAGGCCTCGGAGGATTACGAGACGCCGAATTTCAGCAGCTTGATCGCGTCGAAATCCTGGACGCCGCCGCCGACGCGCTTGGTCGTGTAGAACAGCACGTAGGGTTTGGCGCTGTAGGGATCGCGCAGCACGCGCACCCCGACGCGGTCGACGACGAGATAGCCGCGGCCGAAATCACCGAAGGCGACCGACAGGCTGTCGGAGCCGATGTCGGGCATGTCCTCGGCCTCGACCAGCGGGAAGTTCATCAGCGTCGCGGCGGCGCCCGCGGTCGCGGGCGGCTGCCACAGATAGTTGCCGTCGGCGTCCTTCAGCTTGCGGATCTCCGCCTGGGTGCGCCGGTTCATGACCCAGTGCGCGTTCTGCCGGTAGCCGGCTTTCAGCGCATAGATCATGTCGACGAGCACGTCGGAGGCGTCGGACGCCGGGAAGGCGCCGTCGCTGCCGGTGGCGACATAGCCGAGATTGCCCCAGCTCCAGCTCGACTCGGCGATGGCGGTGTAGTTGAGGAAGCCGGTCGGCTTGTTGGCGCCGTCGCCGGTGACGAAGGCAGCACCCTCCTGCTCGGCGAAGGCGACCTGGACCTCGTCGGCGATCCATTCGTCGATGTTGACGGCGGAGTCGTCGAGCAGCGAGGCGGTCGCCGCCGGCATGGCGTAGAGCTCCATCGCCGGGAACTGCAGTTCGGCGATCGTCGGCGTCGCCGTCTGCGGGCGCGCGTCGGTCTCGCCGACCCAGCCGACCGCGGGGCCGGTGGTCGAGAACGGCTTCTTATAGACCGAGGAACTGACCTGGCGGATGCCGGAGATCGCCCGGATCGGCGAAATCTGCGCCAGCCGGCGGCCGATTTCCGTCTCCGTCTCCTCGGGCACCAGATAGCCGCCGTCGGGATCGGAGCCGATCGACAGCGCCTTCTGCTCGAACCGGCGCATGCCGTCCTCGGCGCCGCGGCGGATATAGGCATCGAACGCGCTCTTGTGCTCGCTGATGCCGAAGCCGGCGCGGCTGCCGCCGAGGCCCGGCCGCTTGTGGCGGACGAGGAGATCGTCGAGCCGGCGCTTCTGGTCGTCGAGGGCCCGGTTGATGCGGACCATCTTCTCCTCGGTCATGACGTCGGTGCCGCCGACACGGGATTCGATCTCGGCGATGCGTTCATCATTGGCGGCCTTGAAGGCCTCGAAGGAGCGCATGAATTCGTCGAACGCCTCGACGACTTCGGTGCTGGTCGGCACCTTCTGTGCCGCCTTCTGCTCCGGTGCCGGAGCGTGTGTTGCAGGGGTCATTGCTGATACCTCATGGTTCGGATACGCCGTGCGGCCTGGCGAATGGCGGCCGCGACGAATTGATCGCCATCGTCAGCAGCGTCCCGCGTGCCGAGAAGCGTTTTGAACCCGGACTGGATGACCGTCCGGGCTTCGGTCCGCGTCAGCCCAGCGTCCCGCGTGAGCCAGCGTTCGAATTCGCGTGCCGTCGGCAGCCGCCGCTCGCCGTCGTCGGTCTTGACGGCGGCGACACGGGCGCCGGGCAGCATCGGAAAGGTGACCACCGAGATCTCCCAGAGATCGACCTCGAGGAGCCGGCGGGTGCCGCTCTTGGTGTCGTGGCGGCCCCTTACGGTGCGAAAGCCGATCGACAGCCCGTCGAGCACGCCGGCGCGCATCAGCGCCAGCACCTCGCGGCCGCGGGCAACCTCGGTCATCAGCCGGCCGGTGACGCGCAAGCCCTTGCCGTCCTCGGCGATGTCGAGCCAGACGCCGATCGGATCGGCCGGGTCGTGCTGATAGAGCATTTTTACGCCGGCGGCGCCGCGGCGCTCCAGGCTGGCGCGAAACGCCCCCGGCAGGACCACGTCGTGGCCGAGATCGGCGACGCCAAAGAGGCTGGCATAGCCGGTGAACGTTCCGTCGGCTTCCACTTCGGTCAGGTCGGCGGGCGCAAATTTCACTTCGCGGTCGAGAACGAGGTCATAGTCGCGCATTGCGGTATCCCGTGACTTGACGACGGCCGCGGCAAATCGCGGCAATCGCCCGATGAAGGGCCGGTAATTTCTCGAATGCCGGTGTTATTCGTCCCGGTCGGCAGCGACATCGTCGCCGTCGGCGACGGGCTCGTAGCCGACCGCCATCCGCTTCTCGTCGGCGGTCAGGAACGGGGCCTCGGCGACGCGGCGCCACAGCGCCTCGCGTTCGACCGACAGCGCCTCGATCTGGTCGACGTCGTACCAGAGCCGCAGATCGTCGCCGAAGGCCGGCGCCAGCCAGGCCGACATCGCCTTGGCGGTGCGGCCGATCAGCGGCAGCACGGTCTGGCGCCAGAAGGCGCGGTTGGCCTCCTGGTAGTTGGAATAGGTGTTGTCGCCGGGGATGCCGAGCAGCATGGGCGGCACGCCGAAAGCGAGCGCGACTTCGCGCGCGGCGGTATTCTTGGCGGCGATGAAATCCATGTCGCGCGGCGAGAGCGCCATCGTCTTCCAATCGAGCCCGCCTTCCAGCAGCAATGGGCGCCCGGCATTCTGCGCGCCCTGAAAGCCCTCTTCGAGTTCGGCTTTCAGCCGGTCGAACTGATCATCGGTCAGATTGGCGCCGTCGCGGCCGGAATAAACGAGCGCGCCCGACGGCCGGGCGGAATTGTCGAGCAGGCTCTTGGTCCAAGTGCTCGCGGCATTGTGGACATCGAGGCTCGTCTGCGCCGCCTCCAGCGGCGCAAAGCCGTAATGGTCGTTGAGCGGGTGAAAGAGGCCGAGATGGAGGATCGGTGGCACGCTGCCCGCATTCTGTTCGAACCGCACCGTGCGGCCCGAAACCGTATAGTCGAACGCCTCCGGCCAGCCCTCCGCACCCGGCACGACGCGGACCCGGTCGGGCCGGAGCGCGTAAAGCTCGTGGGGCGCATCGTCGACAACGACCGCTTCCAGATAGGCGTTGCCCGCCGTCAGCAGGTGGCCGTAGACCTCCTCCATGAAGCTGCCGCCGGAACTGCGCGGATTGGGCCGGGCGAGCAGCGCCAGCAGCGGGTGCTCGTCCATCTCGGCGGCACCCCGATAGAGCAGCCACGGCACCGAGGCGGCGGCCTCGGCGATCATCCGCACCGAGCGGTAGACGATCGGGTTCTTGGCGTAGCCCTCACGGGCGAGCGCGGCGTAGTCGCGCGGCGTCCATACCGGCTGGCCCTTGCGCTCGAACACGATGAGCGCTGCGGCACGCGACGCCTTGGACTCGATCGCCGCCCGGAGCCCGGCCGGCACGATCCAGTGCATCATCTTTTCGATCATCGGGCCCTCGATCCTGATTCAACCTTATAAAAACCGCACATTCGGCTCGCCGCTGCGGCGCAGCATCAGCGCCGTCAGCGCCCAGACCAGCGCATCGAGCCGGTCGGGGCTGCGGCCGGTGGAAAGGCCGTCCGGGCCGAAATCGCACATCTCGTCCTCGAGCTCCGGAAAACTGCCGACATGGCGGACCCGGCCCTGCTCGTAGAGCGCGGCGACCGGCTCGGCGCGCAGCCATTTGCCCCTGGTGGCGCGCACCGCGACGACGGCGACGGTGGCGTCGATCTCGTGGATGACGGCGGCAACCATGTCGCCGCCCTGGTTGACTTCGGCAATCAGCGCATCGGCGCCGATCCGGTGATAGAGCGAGACGGCGCGCGCCGCCCATTCGGCCGGGCGGGCGCCGGACAAACTCGCATCCTTCAGCACATAGCCGACGCCCTCTTCGCAGACGCCGGCAGCGACGATGCCGCAGGCATCGGCACCGCGGCGATGCGAGGCCGGCGGATCGACGGCGACGACGATGCGGCCGAGTGCCGGCGGCGCTTCGGTCCTTGTCTGCTCGATCGCACCGCGCTGCCAGAGCGCGTCCGGGCGGTCTTCGATCAATTCGCCGTCGAGTTCCTGGCGGCCCAGCCGCGTGCCGGCATAGCGGCCGACGATGATGTCGAGAAAGCCCGGCGCCAGATTGGCGACGTTCGACCTTGTCGTCACCCTGGTGACGATCGTCTGTTTGTCGTCGACCAGGCGCCGGATCAGCGGCGTCGGCCGCGGCGTCGTGGTGGCGATCTGGCGCGGCCGGTCACCGAGCCTCAAGGCAAATTGCAGCATGTCCCAGGCGGCTTCCGCATACCGCCATTTTCCGATCTCATCGGCCCATGCGGCCTCGAATTGCGGCCCGCGCAGGCTCTCCGGGTCCTCCGCCGAGAACACCTGCGCAACCGCGCCATTCTCCCAAAGCAGGCGGCGGCGCGAGACCTCCCAGCGCGGCCTTGCGGCGGCCGGATGCACGGCGAGCAGGCCGGACAGGCCCTCGACCATGATCTCGCGGGCGTCCGCATGGGTCTCGCCGATCAGCGCGATGCGGCCGGTGTCGAGCCGGCCATAGGGCGGCGTGCCGGCGACCGTGCCGCGCACCCATTCGGCGCCGGCGCGGGTCTTGCCGGCGCCGCGGCCGCCAAGGATCAGCCAGGTCGTCCAGTCGCCGGCGGGCGGTAACTGGTCGTCGCGGGCCCACAGCACCCAGTCGTGCAGGAGCAAGTCGATCTCGGCCGGGCGCAGGCCGGCGAAAAGGTCATCGATCGCCTCTTTCCCGGCGCAGTCGATCAATGCGTTTCGCAAGTTCCTTGCGGAGCGCATCGATGTCACGGGCGCCTCCCTCGTCCTGAGCTTCGGCGCCACCGCCGTCGATTTCCATCAGCTTTTCAAAGGTCCGCGCCAGATTGGAGAGCGTGCGGGCGTCGCGCTCCCCGGCCGAGGCCGGCACGTCTTCCTCGGCCAGCCGCGCTTCGACCTCGCGCACCTGGCGTTCGAGCGCCGCATAGAGCCGGCGGATGAGGCCGCTGCGATCGACCTTTCGCGGCGCCTCCGCCGCGGCGTCGTCCTTTCGCCGCGGCTTTGCCGGCCGGCGACCGCGGCGTTTTGCGCCGGTCTTGTCGTCGCGCCGGCGCTGCCAGTTTTCCTTGCGGGCGCGGCGGTAGAGCGCGCCGGTGCCGATGCCGGCGGCGGCGCAGATCGCCGCCACGCCGGGCGAGCCGGATTCATAGAGGCGCCGGATCGTCGCCCAGTCGATATCCTCGCCTGCGGTCACGATCGCGACACCACTTTCCCGCGCCCGTCGCCGACCGCGTTAATCACTTGGAATTTTTAAGAAAACTTTGTCCGCCCCGCGGTTCGTGGCGCTCGGCCCCGCCCGCATTTGTCCGACGGTAGACGAACCCTAGCGAAGTTGCGTTACGGTGTCAAGGATTTTTTTCCTATGGATGGATTATTTCTCCCACGACAATAGTGTACTTCGGGCTTCCCAGACATGCGAATAAACGCAGTTCAACAACAACAAAAACTCGCGAGTCTACTGTCTGTATCTTCCAACTAATTTCATGAAGGTTCGCTGTGGCGTCATGCTCACCGGCCTCCCCGCCAATCCATTCCAATGCTCGTAGGGGATTTCCAATAATAAACTCGGCTAGCACCGGCCGAAATGCTCCAAAACCGAGCTCAGCTACAGCATAAGCATGGGAGATTTTTGCCAAAAATCTGCAAAATGTTTCTGGTTCGATAGGGGCTATGATGGTGCCGTGTTTGTCTCCTAAAGAGTACTTCTTAAATTCTTCCTCTGAAAACGCACACCAGACTTTATAATTCACATCTTCGACCGGATTTCTGCCCACGAGTATAGCCGGCGGCGGTAGTTTTAAAGCAGTATAAACAAAAGGAAATTCTTCTGGAGTAACTTTAATATCACTCACGAGCACGCAATCGAGTCTACCATCTGAATATTCTCCGGTTACCTTGACGCGCCGGAGATTAAAGTTCTTCGGTGGTCGTTTGCCTCGGGTCGGTAACCCGAGTTGAGTTCGAAGTGGCCACCACAAATGACGAAGGCATACGGTCTCTATCTTCCCTGTCGCCTTGCCGTGTCGAGAGCAACTGGCTTTCGGAAGAATCACCGAGTTTCCCGCAATCCCATATGGGATGACATGTTCGTCAGATAGTTTGCCGCTTTTTCTTCCGCAGTAAATACATCGACCAACCGGCCGATATCTCTTTGGTTTCGTAGTAATTTCGATCGGGAGAGCAATATCAATCATTGTACTTAAGCACCTCATCCCAACAAATTAAAATATCAAATTAATACACGTTTTTACGTTATTAAACAATATTTACAAGGCATAACTATTTATATGTTGATATAAATCAAACAATTAGCCGCAAGAACGGAAAATCAGTGCAGCGGACCTCGTGAAATATGTAGCACAATCGCTCAGATTTACTCGGAAAATCAAATCGTGAATCGTATCAAATAGATAATACTCTCACCCCTCCCCCGGCCACGCAACGACGTGATCTTCAAGATCATCGGGCAAAATGTCGTCTTCGGCGACGATGCGGCCGCGCACCGAGATGCCGGCCGTGTGCACGGTATCACTCGAACCGCTGACGAGCGGATGCCAGTCGGCCAACGGACGGTCCTCGGCCCGCAGCCGGTAGGCGCAGGTCGGCGGCAGCCAGGTCAGGCTTTTCGCAGTCTCCGCATCGAGGCGGACGCAGTCGGGAACGCGGTCTGAGCGGTTGTCATAGTCCTTGCAGCGGCAGCTTTCATGATCGAGCAGCCGGCAGGCGATGTCGGTCCAGGCGATCTCGCCCGTGTCGATGTCCTCCAGCTTCATCAGGCAGCAGCGGGCGCAGCCGTCGCAGAGCGCTTCCCATTCTTGCGGATTGAGCGCGTCGAGCGGCTTTTCGCGCCAGAAGGCTGGCGCCTGTTCAGCGGCTTTTTGTTCGGTTTCCTTTGTCAAGCCAAGCGCTCCAAAGCCCGCTCCGCATTAAGGCGAGGACCCAAGTGAGTGGTCTGCGGAACAAAAGACGCGGGCGAAGTCAAGTCACCCCCCTCCCTGTCCCTCCCCCACAAGGGGGGAGGGAACGATGGCGGCAAGCTCGGAATTCTCCCCTCCCCCTTGCGGGGAGGGGTCAGGGGTGGGGGTCAAAAAAAACAGATCGGATGCTGTCGGATAGCGCATGCATTAGCATTTCAACCCCCACCCGGCCGGCACTTCGTGCCTTCCACCCTCCCCGCAAGGGGGAGGTTTTACCCGGAGACCGCCTCCGCGAAAGACGACGCCCGCGCCATCATAATCACTCTGCGTCGCCGCATCCCGGAATTCGGCGTACGCCGCCGGACTTGCCTTTCTGGCCGGAATAACCGACAAGGAAGCAAGCTGGGGAGCTGCCTGGGGAAGCCTTATGGGGGCACCCGCAAGGAATGGTTGATCGCCGTGACAGAGCCGGAAAATAAAGAACCGGAAAAGCGCTGGCGTTTCTTCTTTCTCGCCATCGATGCGTGGATCGATACCGGCATTTACCGCTTCGGCGAGGCGGTCCGCAACCGCTATGACGCCTATTCGGTGTTCATGCGGCGCTTCCGCGTCACCGGCGCGCCGCGTTCCGTCGTCGAGGTGCTGTCCGACGGCCTCAGTTTCGGCACCGTCGGCGCGCTCCTGGCGCTGGCGCTGGCGCTGCCGGCGTTCGATGCGACCAAGACCGACTGGCGCACCCAGGTGGAGTATTCGGTCACCTTCCTCGACCGCTTCGGCGAGGAGATCGGCCGCCGCGGCATCTTCCAGAACGATTCGATCCCGCTCGAAGACGTCCCCGATTTCGCCGTCAAGGCGGTACTCGCCACCGAAGACCGGCGCTTCTTCGACCATTTCGGCATCGACGTGATCGGCACGTTCCGCGCGCTGGTCGAGAACGTGCGGGCCAAAACCGTGGTCCAGGGCGGCAGCTCGATCACCCAGCAATTGGCCAAGAACCTCTTCCTCAGCAATGAGCGGACGCTGGAGCGCAAGGTCAAGGAGGCGTTCCTGGCGATCTGGCTGGAGATGAATCTGAGCAAGAACGAAATCCTCAAACTCTATCTCGACCGCAGCTATATGGGCGGCGGCGCCTTCGGCATCGAGGCGGCGTCGCAATACTATTTCGGCAAATCGGTGCGCCAGGTGACGCTCGCCGAAGCGGCGCTCCTGGCCGGGCTGTTCAAGGCGCCGACCAAGTTCGCGCCCCACATCAATCTGCCCGCCGCCCGCGCCCGCGCCAATGAGGTGCTGAGCAACATGGTCGAAGCGGGCTTTGCCAGCGAAGGCCAGGTCGTCGCCGCCCGGCGCAATCCGGCGATCCCGATCGACCGGCTCGACGACGAGAACCCGAACTATTTCCTCGACTGGGCGTTCATCGAGGCCAAGCGGCTGGCCAAGGGCGACGACCGGGTCCTGTTCGCCCACACAACGGTCGATCTGAACCTGCAGAGGGCGGCCGAAAACGCGCTCGAATCGACCTTGCGCGAATATGGCCGGGAACGGCGGACGAGCCAGGGGGCGATCGTGCTGGTGACGCCGGAGGGCGCGGTGCGCGCCATGGTCGGCGGCCGCGACTATGGCCAGTCGGTGTTCAACCGCGCCGTCGACGCGCTGCGCCAGCCGGGATCGTCGTTCAAGCCCTTCGTCTACACGACCGCGATGATGAACGGGTATTCGCCGCGCAGCGTCGTCGTCGACGCGCCGATCAATATCGGCGGCTGGAGCCCGCGCAATTACGGGCGCAGCTATCGCGGCGCGGTGACGCTGATGACGGCGCTGGTCAAATCGATCAACACCATCCCGGTGCGGCTGGCCCAGGCGATCGGCCGCGACAAGATCATCGACACGGCGAAACGGATGGGCATCCGCTCCGAGTTGAAGATCACCCGGCCGCTGCCGCTCGGCGTCGCCGAGGTGTCGGTGATCGACATGGCCAGCGCCTATGCGGTGTTCGCCAATGGCGGCATGAGGGCGATGCCCCACGGCGTCCTGCAGATCCGCAACACCAAAGGCGAGCTCCTCTACGACCACAGCCGCGACGAGCCGGCCGCCGAGCGGGTGCTGCCGGAAAAGACGGTGGCGCAGATGAACTCGATCCTCACCCGGGTGATCTCGTCGGGCACCGGGCGGCGGGCGATTATCGAAGGCGTTATCGCCGGCGGCAAGACCGGCACCACCCAGGCCTATCGCGATGCCTGGTTCATCGGCTTCACCGGCAATTTCTCCGCCGCGGTCTGGCTCGGCAACGACAATTTCAAGCCGACCGGACGGGTCACCGGCGGCTTCCTTCCGGCGATGACGTGGAACAAGCTGATGCGGTTCGCCCACGCCAATGTCGATCTGAAGCCGATACCCGGGATCGGCGCCAGCGGCGAACTCCTGGTCACGCGCAAATCGAAGAACCGCGTTTCGGTCAGCCTGGCGCCCAAATCCGGGCCGCCCGTGGTCGTCGGCGGGGCGATCCCGTTGTCGCTTTCGGAAAAATCGACCGCGGCGATCGATCGGATCGGGGCACTCCTGCGCGAGGCCGCGGGCGCGGAAACCGCCGGCGGAACGCTGGACGACGACCGTGCCGGCATCGACGACGCGGAGACGCGTTATGCCGGCAGAACGAAGGCACCGGCCAGCGAGCGTGGCGCCGGCGAACGTTAGCGCCGGCTGCCATACCGGAACCATGGCGCGGTGCGGCGCTTTTCGCTAAACAGACGCGGACTGTCCAATCTTCGCCCGCCGAATCGGTCCGAGGCCGCGGCGGTCCTCTAATCGGGTGAGGTCTTGCGCTTCCTCCTCAATTTCCTGCTGACGACGTCGATCGCCGCTGTGGTCGGGCTTGGCCTGACCTATTTCGCGGTCGAGCACGGCCGCCTCTTCGGGGCCGTCCACGCCGGCGAATGGGACGCCTGGCCGCGGGCGGGAAGCCTTCAGGCCGATCCCTACACGCGCGCCCGGCTGGCGCGGACCCGGGAGATTCCGATCGGCGCCGGCGAGGGGCTCGTCTTCATCGCCGACAGCGATGCCGGCGGCGAGACGCTGTCGGGCGATTGCGACTATCGCATCGTCGGGCAGACGCCGCCGGCACGGCTTTGGACGCTGACGGTCTACGACGCCGACGGCAGGCTGATGGACACGCCGCTCGGGCGCCACGGCTTCACCTCGCCGGAAGTGCTGCGACGGAGCGACGGCGAATTCGAGATCATGCTGGCGAAAGAGGCGCGGCCGGGAAACTGGGTGCAGGCCGGAGCGGCCGAGCGCTACCGGCTCGTCCTGCGTATCTATGACACGCCGCTCACCGCCACCAGCGATATCGAAAACCTGCCGCTGCCGCGGGTGTTGAGGGCGGCCTGCCGATGACGAAGACCTGGACGGACTGGCTGCGCTCAAGGCTGACCTGGGTTCTTGCCGGGGTCGTGCTCGGCGGCATCGTTCACATCGCCAGCGTGCTGATGGTGCCGATCGTCGCCACCAACGACCCCTATGGCGTGGTCGGCCGGTTCGGCGACGACCAGCAGTTCAATCTGATCCCGCGATCGACGGCGCGGGACGAAGCGCTGCCGATGTTCGATCCGAACATGGTCCATGCGGTGTGCCGATACGACCTCGCCGATCGGCCGCTGCGGATCGAGGTCAGCCTGCCGGCGCCCTACTGGTCGATGTCGCTCTACACGGTCGGCGGGCTGAGTTTCTACAGCATCAACAATCGGGCGGCGGAACGGCTCAGCGTCGATCTCAGGCTGTTCACCAGCCTGCAGCTGACGCTCTTCAACGAGGCCCCGGTCGCCGAGTCCGAACAGCTCGTGCTGGTCGAATCGCCCGACAGCGCCGGATTCGTCATCCTCAGGGCCTATGTGCGCGATGCCGAAGACGAGGCCGCGGTCCATGCAGCGCTCAATGAGACCGGATGTGCCGGGTTTGAGCTGCCCGAAAGGGTGCCTGCACACCGCGAACCGGTCGAACCGATCCCGCCGCCGAAGCCGCAATGATGCCAGCGGCATTTGCACTTGACCGCGCAGACGACGGGAATTTGCCGGTCACAACGGGTCGGGATCAAATTCCTTTGGTCTGACCGCGCGGTGAGGGCTATTTCTTCACGGCGGCGTCATCCGGCCACAACGCCCGTCCGGGCCGGACATCCTGGGCCGCGTTGTAGCCGCCGCCTTCGATGCAGCGCGAAAGGCCGTCGGGATCTTCGACATGCCAGATCAGCACGTCGATCGCCTGGCTGACGTCATAGACCCGTTCCAGCGTCGGCGTTTCGATCTGCAGGCGTTCGAGCGCATACTGGTAGGCGGCGACGCGGAATTCGAGCGAACGCCAGGCCCAGGCCGCGACGTTGCGGTTTTCCCATATCCGCGCCTCGACATCGGCGGCTTCCTCGGGCGTCAGGTCCGGCAGGCTGCGGGCGACGCGAAGCCGTTCGCGATCGGCCTCAAATACCCGGCAGACGACGGTATAGAACGGCCGCACGCCTTCGGCGTCGACATCGGCATCATTGGCCACCCGGGCATAGCGCGCCTCGCTCGACCTGTAGGGCTCGCGCCGCAACAGCTCGTAATAGACGCGCGGATCGAGCGTCAGGTCGACCGGCCCGAGAATTCGGGTGCGCTCGAGCTCGATGAGATTTGCCGCATACCAGTCGTCAACATGCGGCGGCCGGACGATCGCCCAGCTCATGTCGCGCATGCGCTTCTCGTCATCGGTGAAGCGAAACAGGGAAACGGGCTCGCCGCGACCGATGGCGGACCCAAGGCCGATCGCGGGCATGATCTCGTCGTGAATGACGGAGGGCCGGGCGCGGCCGAAATCGCCGACGGGACGGGCGCAGGCGGCGATCGTCAGAACGCAGACGAGCAAAGCCAAACAAGAAAACAGCGGACGACGTTCCGACACGTTTACCCCCCGCCCGGATCCGCGGCCGCCGCACTCGCCGAACGGATCAGTACCGGGTCGTTGAATTATCGGGCCTGGGCTGGGCCATGCCGGCGGTGTCGCGCAGACGCGCGCTCAGATCGACGCCATGACGTTCGATGCGGACGCCGGGGAAGATCACGAGTTCTCCGGCTGTCGAACCGCAGGTCCGCTCGCCGGCCCGCGGGCGCCGTGCCTTCGGCGCGGTATCGAAGTCCAGTACCGTACCCATGCGATCCTCCATCGCAGGCCGAAGATGGGTGCTTCTTACCTCTTTATACCAACCGTCGTGGGGTTTAACCCATCTGACCGGGATGATTTTCCGTCGTGGCACGAAGCGTCCGAGCGCGGTGATGCCCAGCATCATAAGCGAGGCGCGACAAAGCCACGGCGGAAAAGAACCCGGCCACCTGAAACCGGATGTTTCCGGTTTCAGCCCTTTCAATGCCCAAGTCGGGAACACCCGACTTGGGTGGTGGGCCAAATCGGTCCATCGGGTGCGTTGCGGCGCTTGCCCGATGCACCGCAAATCGGGTGTTCCCGATTTGCGGCGGTTAAGAATCCGACGACGGCGATATATCGCCGTCGAAGGCATCGCGCTGCGCGCCGCGCCTGCCCGAGTGAACCGATTTGAGCCCATCAGATGAGTCAAACTCCACGACGGTTGGTATTACCCGCAGATAATGCGATCGAGGTCGCCGAGCCGGCCGATGACGTGATCGGCGTGCGGCGCCAGCATCTCCGCGGCGGCCAGGCCGGTGGTCACGGCAATGGCGACGGCGCCGGCGGCCCGGGCCGTTTGCAGGTCGCGCAGGGAATCGCCGACCATGGCGATTTCCGCCGGCGGGATGCCGGTGTGAGCGGCAAAGGCGTGGACCATGCCGGGACCGGGTTTTGCACCGTGACCGGAATCGCAGCCGACGATGAACGTGAAATATCCGCTGAACCCCAGAATAGAGATCTGGTCGCGCGCGACGGCTTCAACATCATTGGTCGCAATACCGAGCGGCAGGCCGCATCCGGCGAGGTGATCCAGCGTATCGGCGACATCCTGGAACACCGTCAGATTGGCCAGGGCATATTGTGCGGTCAATTGGTCGATTTGCTCGAAAAACGCCGTATTGGCGGGGCGGTCGAGGGTCTGCGCCCAGGCCGGACCGTAGACTTCCGTCGGATCGGCGACGAACGGGGCATCGTGGGCGAACCGCCGCGCGGCAAGATCGTATCCGGCGATTTCGGCGAGCGCCGCCAACAGCCCCGCATCGCCGCCGGCCAGGTCGTTGAGGATGTGCCAGCCGGCCGGCCCGAAGGTGGCGTCGAAATCGAGCAGCGTGCCGTCCTTGTCGAAAAGAATGGCGCTTATCGTCATCGGTTCACCTTTACAGGGGGGCGAATTCGGCGTTTAGCTTGCCCGGACTTTGCGAGGGAGTTGAGAATGCCGCTCACCAATGCACAGGTTCGTGACATCGAGACGATCGTTCATCCCTATACGCCGCTGCACCGGGTCGCCGAGATCGGGCCGCTGATCCTGGAGCGGGGGGAAGGGGTACACGTCTACGACAATGAGGGCAATCGCTATATCGAGGGCATGTCGGGCTTGTGGTGCGCCGGCCTCGGCTTCGGCGATGAAGAACTGGTCGAGGCCGGGATCGAACAGCTCAGGAAGCTGCCCTACTACCATCTGTTCGGTGCCAAGGGGATGGAGCCGGCCATCGAGCTCGCCGAGAAGCTGAAGGAGCTGGCGCCGATGGAGGTGGCGCGGGTGCTCTACTCCTCATCCGGCTCGGAGGCGAACGATACCCAGATCAAGCTCGCCTGGTATTACAACAACGCCCGCGGCAAGCCGGAGAAGAAGAAGATCATCAGCCGGGTAAAAGCCTATCACGGCGTGACCGTGATGAGCGGCTCGCTCACCGGCCTGCCGCCCAACCATATGGATTTCGATCTTCCCGTCGCGGGCGTGCTGCACACCGACTGCCCGCACCATTACCGGTTCGCCGAGCCCGGCGAGACCGAGCTCGAATTCTCCGCCCGGCTCGCCGCCAATCTGCGGGCGATGATCGAGCGCGAGGGGCCCGACACCATCGCCGCCTTCATCGCCGAGCCGGTGATGGGCGCGGGCGGCGTGATCGTCCCGCCCGAGGGCTATTTCGAAGCGATCCAGCCGGTGCTTGAGGAGCACGATATCCTGCTCATCGACGACGAGGTGATCTGCGGCTTCGGCCGGACCGGGAACTGGTGGGGGGCGGAGACGCTGAACATGCGGCCGCACACCATCACCGTCGCCAAACAATTGACGGCGGCCTACGCGCCGTTGTCGGCGATCCTGATGCCGCCCTTCATGTATGAGGCGCTGGAAGCGGAATCGGCGAAGATCGGCACGTTCGGCCACGGATTCACCTATGGCGGCCATCCGCTCGGCTGCGCGATCGGATCGAAGGCGATCGACATCTATCGCAGCCGCGACATCGTCGGTAGCGTGCGCGGCCTCGTGCCGCAATTCGAAAGGCGGCTTCAGGCACTCGCCGATCACCCGCTGGTCGGCGAAGCCCGCAACAAGGGTTTGGTCGCCGGCGTCGAGCTCACCGCCGACAAGGCGGCGAAGAAACCGTTCGATCCGAAGGCCGGCGTCGGCGCCAAATGCATGGCGTTCCTGCAGGCGCACGGCGCAATTTTGCGGCCGCTCGGCGACGTGATCGCGATCTGCCCGCCGATGGTGATCACACAAACCGAACTCGACGATCTGTTCGACCGGTTGGAGAGGGCGCTCGACGACACCGAGGCCTGGGTCGGCAAGGAAGGCCTGCGCAACGGTTGAGTGTTCGACCGCATTCGAGAAACGGGCCAGCCGAGGGAAAGCGCAATGAAACACATCCAGCAGCGGGTGCTGGTCACCGGCGGCGCCGGATTCATCGGCTCACACATTTGCGAGCTTCTGGTCGCCGGCGGCGACGATGTCATCTGCGTCGACAATCTGTTCACCGGCAGCAAGACCAATATCGAAAAGCTGCTGGCGGCGCCGAACTTCGAACTGCTGCGCCACGACGTGACCTTCCCGCTCTATGTCGAGGTCGACCGCATCTTCAACCTCGCCTGCCCGGCGAGCCCCTATCACTACCAGCACGACCCGGTGCAGACGGTGAAGACGTCGGTGCACGGCGCCATCAACATGCTCGGTCTGGCGAAGCGCACCGGATCGCGGATCCTGCAGGCGTCGACCAGCGAGGTCTACGGCGACCCGACCCAGCATCCGCAGCGCGAGGACTATTGGGGCAACGTCAATCCGATCGGGGTGCGGGCCTGCTATGACGAGGGCAAGCGCTGCGCCGAGACGCTGTTCTTCGACTACCACCGCCAGCACCAGGTCGACGTGCGCATCGCGCGCATCTTCAACACCTACGGTCCGCGCATGCACCCCAATGACGGCCGTGTCGTCTCCAACTTCATCGTCCAGGCCCTGCTCGGCAAGCCGATCACCATTTTCGGCGACGGCCGGCAGACCCGGTCGTTCTGCTATGTGGACGATCTGGTCGACGGCCTGATGCGGCTGATGGACCGGCCCGGCCCGCTGATCGGCCCGTTCAATCTCGGCAACCCGATCGAGTTCTCGATCGCCGAACTGGCCGAGATCGTGCTCGAGCTTGCGGCGAGCAAATCGGAACTGGTGTACCGGCCGCTGCCGAGCGACGACCCGATCCAGCGCCAGCCGGACATCGCCCGCGCCGGCGCCGCGCTCGACTGGGCGCCCGAGGTCGAGCTGCGCCAGGGCCTGGAAAAGACGATCGCCTATTTCGACGCCCTGCTCGGCGAACTCGGCAGCACGGCCGTGGACGATCTGACGGTGGGCGCGTGACCCCGCCGGCGTCCGAAAAAACGGCGCCGTGGTTCGTGGTGACGCCGGCTTTCGATGACCGCGACAGCTTTGCGAGGCTGTGCCGGTCGCTCGCCGAAGACGCCGGGGAGGCGCCATCACCTGAGTGCCGTCGACGACGGCTCGCCCGCACTGTCGGGCCTCGGGCGGCGAGCGCGCGCGGGCCGGCGCGGGGTATCCGGAAGCGGGCGGCGGCGGCCTTTCCGGCGTTCACGACTTCACGCAACTTCCCGGTTTCTTACGAATTGTTATAAAAAGTGAATTAAACCGTTGACGTCAAATCGGTGACGACTGTTGTGAAAATATCGGTCGACCACAATACTGCCGTAATCGGTGCCCAGCTCTAATGTATTCGGGTCGGTGCGGCAAAAAGAGTGAGCGAGCTGACCCGAAGCAGGCGGCTGGTGGTTGCCGAGACGAAACGGGACAATAACGATGTCGGTCGAGAAAACGCGTCATCCAAGGGATTACTACGAGGATCGGGGACTCCGACAAGGCGGCGCCCTCGAAGCCCAGTACAAGACACTCGGCACCGCTGCGGTACGCGCCGCGGCCTTGTTCAAGCCGCGGTCGAAAGCGTCGGCGGCGAAGAAGAAGCTGGCGGCGGTGGCCCAGTACACCGATTGACGTCGGATCGTCGTTGCGGCGGCGTTCGGCTGCGATTGCGGCGCAGTTGCCTTGTGCCCTGCGCCCTGCCGGAAACTGACCAACCCAGATCGATCTCTTGGGCACACCGCGATCGCCGCGTGCCAAGCAATGCATCACGGATAAAGCCGGGTGCGGTGCCAGCCGCCCGATGGATCGTCGCGGCGGAACACCACGCGATCGTGCAGCCGGAACGGCCGGTTCTGCCAGAACTCGATCTCCAGCGGCAACAGGCGAAGGCCCGACCAGTACGGCGGCCGCGGCACCTCGCCGATGGCGAATTTCGCGGTAAAGCGCGCGACCGCCTTTTCCAGCGCAAAGCGGCTCTCCAGCGGCCGCGACTGCCGCGATGCCCAGGCGCCGATCTGGCTGGAGCGGTGGCGCGAGGCGAAATAGGCATCGGCGTCGGCGGCGCCGACCGGCTCGATAAGCCCCCTCACCCGCACCTGCCGGTGCAGGCTCTTCCAGTGCAGGCAGAGCGCCGCCTTCGGCTGCGCTGCCATCTCGTCGCCCTTGGCGCTCTCCAGATTGGTGTAGAAGACGAACCCGCCGGTATCGACGCCTTTGAGCAGCACCATGCGCACATTGGGCAGGCCGTCGGAATCGACCGTGGCCAGCGCCATCGCGTTGGGGTCTTCGGGCTCGCGCGCCTCAGCCTCGGCAAGCCAGGTCCGGAACAGCGCAAACGGCTCGTCGTCGGCGGTGAAATCATCGGCCGAAACGTGGCTGTCGCTGCTGTTGTCGTGCTCGGACATGACTGCTCCCGGTCCTACCTTTGACGCGTTCGCCGAGAGGTATAACCGATTGCCGCGATCACACCACCGGAATCGTCCGCTTGGCCGGCGGGGAGAGGTGAAGGTGTGTATCACAAGCGCTTGAAAAAACCTCGCCTTTGGGAAGGCACTCAAGAGAGGGGTGTTTCTCCCCTCCCCCTTGCGGGGAGGGGTCGGGGGTGGGGGTCAAAGAAACAAAAACAATCAGCGATTTTCGGCCGAGGTTGCGCTTTACCCCCACCCGGCCGGCGCTGACGCGCCGTCCACCCTCCCCACAAGGGGGAGGGTAAGGCCTGCCGACATCTCAAATGCGGTCACACTATTTCGGGGCGAGGATGAGGCCCTATCTGACTTGAGGAGAGCGCCACGCCGCCCGCCTGCTCGCGGTTTATGGAAAACCGCCGGCTTTCCGGCTTCTGGTTTTTTTTCCTAGCCGATACCATATCCCCGAAGACGACGTCCGTCTCATCTCCCGGCGTCTGCGAGCGGGAAAGCCGAAATGCGTGACCCTTATAAAGTCCTCGGGCTCGGCCGGGGCGCGACCGAGACTGAGATCAAGAAGGCCTTCCGCAAGCTCGCCAAGGCCTACCATCCGGATTCCAATTCCAACGACCCGAAGGCGCAGGAGAAATTCGCCGAGGTCAACGCCGCCTACGAGATCCTCGGCGACAAGGAAAGGCGCGGACAATATGACCGCGGCGAGATCGATGCCGAGGGCAAGCCGAAATTCGCCGGGTTCGAGGGCTTCGGCGCCCAGCCCGGCGGCGGCTTTTCCCGCGGCCCCGGCGGCACCACCTTCCGCTGGTCGTCGAGCGGGCCCGGCGGCGGCTTCGGCGCCGAGGATATTCTCAGCCAGATGTTCGGCCGCGGCGGCGGCGGATCGCCGTTCGGCGACGGTTTCGGCCCGGATATGGCGACCGCGCAGCGGCGGACAAAGGGCGGCGACGTCAAGGGCACCGTCCATGTCAGTCTTGAGGAGATTGCCGCGCGCAAGAAGGTCCGGGTGCATCTGCCGACGGGCAAGCAGGTCGATGTCGCCCTGCCCGGCGGCCTGCGCAGCGGCCGGCAGGTTCGGCTGAAGGGCCAGGGCATGCCGGGCGCCGGCGGCGCGCCCGCGGGCGATGGGCTGATCACCATCGAGATCAAGCCGCACAAGCTCTTTGCCGTCGATGGCGACGATCTGCGGCTCGACCTGCCGATCAGCCTCGACGAGGCGGTGCTCGGCGCCAAGGTGCGGGTGCCGACGCTGTCGGCGACGGTCGAGTTGAAGGTGCCGGCCGGCTCCAGCGGCGGCCGGACCCTGCGCCTCAAGGGCAAGGGGCTGCCGACGGCGACCGGCGGCCATGGCGATATTCTGGTGTCGCTGCGCATCGTGCTGCCGGAAGACGAGGACGCCGAGCTCAAGGCGCTGATGCGGGCCTGGCGCGACAACAAACCCTATACGGTTCGCGGCCCCGACTATGACGGCTGACAACGTCACGCCGCCGCTGTATCGCCCGCCCCCTTGGTGGACTAGACTTGGCGCGATCGCGGACCAGATTCGATCACACAAATCCTGAAAGGCCCGAGCCGGTGTCGACGCTTTATCTGACCCATCCCGCCTTCCTCGAACATTTGACGCCGTTCGGGCATCCCGAACGCCCGGACCGGCTGCGGGCGATCGAGGAGGCGCTCGGCGGCGACGATTTTGCCCCACTTACACGGAAGTCGGCGCCGATGGCGGAAGCCGAAACGGCGGTGCTCGCCCACCCGGAGGCCTTCGTCGAGGCGATCGCCCGGATCCGGCCGAGCGAGGGCCTTGTGCGGATCGATGCCGACACCTCGATGTCGCCGGGAAGCTGGGAAGCGGCGCTGCGCGCCGTCGGCGCGGCGATCGCGGCCGTCGACGACGTCATGACCGGCGCCGCCGACAATGCGTTCTGTGCGGTCAGGCCGCCCGGCCACCATGCGGAGACGACCCAGGCGATGGGGTTCTGCCTGTTCAACAATGTGGCGATCGCCGCCCGCCACGCCCGGCAAAAGCACGGCGCCGAACGCGTCGCCATCGTCGATTTCGACGTTCATCACGGCAATGGCACGCAGGATATCTTCTGGGAAGATGCCGACGTGTTCTACGGCTCGACCCACCAGATGCCGCTCTATCCGGGCACCGGCGCGCCGGCGGAGACCGGTGTCGGCAACATCGTCAACGCGCCGCTTCCCTCCGGCTCCGGATCGGACACGTTCCGCGAGGCGATGGAGCTGGCGATCCTGCCGGCGATCGACCGGTTCGAACCCGATCTGATCCTGATATCGGCCGGTTTCGATGCCCATGAACGCGATCCGCTCGCCGGCCTCAACCTGCAAGACGCGGATTTCGTGTGGATTACCCGCAAACTGATGGCGCTCGCCGAACGGCATTGCGGCAACCGGGTGGTTTCGATGCTGGAAGGCGGCTACGATCTGGACGCGCTGTCGAGCGCGGTCGCCGGCCATGTCGACGCCCTGATGAACGGCTGAGCGACGAACACGCGGGAGCGTTGCGGTGAGCGAAGACGAAACCGGACCGGCGATCGCCGAGATGAGCTTCGAGGCGGCGCTTCAGGAACTGGAGAGCATCGTCGCCAAACTCGAACGCGGCGATGTCCCGCTGGAACAATCGATCGAGATCTATGAGCGCGGCGAATTGCTGAAGAAACACTGCGACGGCCTGCTCAAGACCGCCGAGCAGAAGATCGAGAAGATCCGGCTTTCCGCCGACGGCAAACCGGAAGGAACCGAGCCGTTCGATGTGGAATGAAGCGCCGTTGTCGGCGCTATCAATTCGGTAAACCTTTTTCCTTAACCTCGTCCGGCTTCCTTTCGTACCGCGTGGAGCAGAGCAGATGTCTTTCCCCTTTACCGCGCGCAGCCGCCCTGCGCCGACCGGACGCCGCGCCGCCGCGCCGATTGCCTTCGCAAGTGCCCTCCTCGCCGCGACCGCGGCCGCCGACGCCGAAACGCTGAAGATCGGCGCCCGCAGCTTCGACTTCGTGCCGCCGGCCGGGCTTTGCGTCCTCGACCCAGGGCGCTCGCGGTCGGAACGTTCGGCGCGCCTCAATCTGTCGTCTGCCGATGCCGGCGTGAAGACCGCCATCGTCTTCGCCGACTGCCGCCAGCTCGCCGACTGGCGCGGCGATCCGACCCGCCGGATCACCCGTTTCGGCAGCATCGCCTATGACGGCGAGCAGCTCGGCAATCCGACCTTCGCCGATCCCTCCGGCGAAGAGCTTTCGGCATTGCTGAACGACGCCGCCGAAACGTTCAGGGTGACCGCAGGCGCCCTGCCGGACATCTATCTTCAAGGCGAATTTCCCAAGCACGCCTCCTCCTTCGTTGCGCTCGATCACCTCACCGGCGTCGGGCTGGCCGGCACGCCGGTCGTCGCCGACGACATGTTCAAATCCTATGTCGCGGCGGGCGTCGTCGCCGACGAGCAGGAGGTGCGGTTCGGCAAGGTGAACGGGGCGACGATCTTCGCCGGCACCATCGTCGTCGTCGGCATCGCCGACCGGATCGCTAGCGACGGCGATCTGAAGGCGCTCGATGACGACATGGTGCGTGTGGTCGCCGCTTTGCGCGCCGCGGCCGAGACCTCCGCACCGGCGATCGCCGAGGCGGCCGACGATCCGCCGGCCGGCCCCGATCTTAGCGGCGCGACCGTGCGGCCGACGGTGTCGGAGATTGCAGCCGCACCGCCGGCAGCGCCCGCGGTCGAAGCGGAGGTGCCGTTGTCCGGTCTGGGCTTGCGCGAAACCTTGGCGGCATCGGCACCGGAGGTGCCGGCCGAAAAACCCGAAACCGTCGAAAAGCCGGACGTGGATCCCGCACCGGCCATTGCCGAAGTCCCGTCCGATACCCCAGCGGACGCGGACGAAAAAACGGCCGGGGTGATCGTTGAGCCGACCGAGACTGAGGTGACGGCAGCACCATCGCCGGTGCCGGCTGAATTCGAGCCGATCGCGACTGCCGACATCGGGCCCGAACCCGAACCGGCGGACGATGCGTTTGTGGTCGTCGAAAGGCCTGACGCGCCCGATGAGACGCCTGCGGTTGTTCCGGCGCCGCAGACCGCGGCCCTGACCGCGCCACCGGCGCAAACCGAATCGCCGGAGGAAACGGCAGCAACCCCGTTGCCGGATCCGGTCGCCGCAGAGGCCGCGCCGGTGACGCCCGCGGCCGCGCCGCAACCGGCAGCGAGCGTGCGACGGGCAAGCCCGGCGCCTGCCGTGCTGGTCGCCCCGACAAAGGCGCCGGGCGGCGGATTGAGCGCGCCGCCACGTGCGCCCGGCCTTGCCGGGCCGGCGCTGGTGTCGCCGGTCACGATTGTCGGGGAATAGAGACCACACACCACGACACAAACATCATCACCACCACCTCTCCCTCGTCACCGCCCGGTTTATCCGGGCGGTCCATTGGCCCGTCAACTTGCCAACGCATTGGTGAAGGCATTCAAGCGCTTCTGGGTAACGGACCGCCATTGGATTGCCCGCATGAAGCGGGCAATGACGATGGAGAGTGGATCGACACCATCCCAAAATGCCTAAACCACGCCCGGCAGGACGGAAAAACTCTGTTGTGTCGTGCGGTGTGAATAGACCCTTTCACCGTTTTTTCCTGCCGACGGTGGCGCCAATTGCCACCGTTCGGCCATATATTGTATTCAGAACGCCCAACGCTCCAAAACCCAACCAAGGCCTAGCGCTTGTGACCAAGCCGTCACCGACACCGCTTCTCGACACGATCGGCAATCCGGACGATCTCAGACAGCTCAGCGACGACCAGTTGCCGCAACTGGCCGACGAACTGCGCCGGGAGACGATTTCGGCGGTGTCGGAAACCGGCGGCCATCTCGGCGCCGGCCTCGGCGTCGTCGAACTGACGCTCGCCCTGCACCACGTCTTCGACACGCCGCGCGACCGGCTGATCTGGGATGTCGGCCATCAGTGCTATCCGCACAAGATCCTGACCGGGCGCCGCGACCGCATCCGGACATTGCGGCAAAGCGGCGGCCTGTCCGGCTTCACCAAGCGCAGCGAGAGCCCCTACGACCCGTTCGGCGCCGGGCATTCCTCGACATCGATCTCCGCCGGCCTCGGCATGGCGGTGGCGCGCGACATGGAGGACGGCAACCGCAACGTGGTCTGTGTCATCGGTGACGGCTCCATGTCGGCGGGCATGGCCTATGAGGCGATGAACAATGCCGGCGCCATGCAGTCGCGGCTGATCGTCGTCCTCAACGACAACGACATGTCGATCGCGCCGCCGGTCGGGGCGATGAGCGCTTATCTCGCCCGCCGGGTGTCGGGGCCGTCCTATCTGAGCCTGCGCGAGACCGCCAAGCAGCTCACCAAGCGGCTGCCGAAATTCATTCAGGAGAGCGCCGCACGGGCCGAGGAATTCGCCCGCGGCTTCGTCACCGGCGGCACCCTGTTCGAGGAGCTCGGCTTCTACTATGTCGGCCCGATCGACGGGCACAATCTCGACCATCTGCTGCCGGTGCTGCGCAATGTGCGCGATGCGGAAAAGGGCCCCATACTGGTCCACGTGGTCACCCAGAAGGGCAAGGGCTACGCGCCGGCCGAAGAGTCCCAGGACAAATATCACGGCGTCGCCCGCTTCGACGTGGTCACCGGCGCGCAAGCCGAGCCGGCGACGAACGCGCCGAGCTACACGACCGTGTTCGCCGAAAGCCTGGTCAAGCAAGCGCGCCGCGACGACAGGATCGTCGCCATCACCGCGGCGATGCCGGCCGGCACCGGGCTCGACCGCTTCGAAGCCGAATTCCCCGACCGCTTCTTCGATGTCGGCATTGCCGAACAGCACGCCGTCACCTTCGCCGCCGGCCTTGCCGTCGAAGGCTACCGGCCGTTTGCAGCGATCTATTCGACCTTCCTGCAGCGCGCCTACGACCAGGTCGTGCACGACGTCGCCATCCAGAAGCTGCCGGTGCGCTTCGCCATCGACCGGGCCGGGCTGGTCGGCGCCGATGGCGCCACCCATGCCGGCGCCTTCGACGTCGCCTATCTGGCCTCTATCCCGAACATCGTGCTGATGGCGGCCGCCGACGAGGCCGAACTCGTCCACATGGTGGCGACGGCGGCGGCGATCGACGACCGGCCCTCGGCGTTCCGCTATCCGCGCGGCAACGGCGTCGGCGTCGAACTGCCGGCCGAAGGCGCGCCGCTCGACATCGGCCGCGGCCGGATCGTTACCGAGGGCACCAAGGTGGCGATCCTGTCGCTCGGTACACGGCTTGCCGCAGCGCTCGACGCGGCCCGCGAACTGGAGGCGCACGGTCTGTCGACGACGGTGGCGGACGCCCGCTTCGCCAAGCCGCTCGACACCGAGCTTGTCGCCCGGCTTGCCGGTGAGCACGAAGTGCTGATCACCATCGAGGAAGGCTCGGCCGGCGGCTTTGCCGCCCATGTGCTGCAGTATCTCGCCGAAACCGGCCTGCTCGAACGCGGCCTCAAGATCCGGCCGATGGTGCTGCCCGACCGTTTCCTCGACCACGGCAAGCCGGAGGCGATGATCGCCGCGGCCGGGCTCGATGCGTCTGCCATCGTCGCCCGCGTCTTCGAGGCGCTGGGGCGCGAGGCGGCGGGGATCGCACGCCCCGCATGAGGTGAGCCGCCGCCGTCGGCTCAATCACATGTTCTAAACTCGCCAAATCGTGGCACGAATTGACGCGCCGGCGTCAAATCGGCAGCGCACACTGCGACGAATTGTGATCCTAAAACGGGCAAGGCACGCCGGCCCGGTCACCCTTGATGGATGCCCATGTTCGTGTCGCTCCGGCCCGTTTTCGCGCTGCTTTTGTCGACCGCGTTCCTGCTCGCCGGCAACGGCCTGCAGCAGACGCTGGTGCCGATCCGCGCCGACCTCGAAGCGTTCGACCAGATCGCGCTCGGCGCGCTCGGCTCGTTCTATTATGTCGGCTTTCTGCTCGGCTGTTTCGCCGGGCCCTATCTGATCCTGCGCGCCGGCCATATCCGCGCCTTCCTGGCGACCGTCTCGGCGGCCTCGGCGGTGGCGCTGGCGCACGCCATCATCGTCAACGAGATCCCGTGGTACCTGTTTCGCGCCACCACCGGCTTCTGCCTCGCGGCGATCTTCCTGACCATTGAAAGCTGGCTCAACGAGCGCGCCACCAACGAGAACCGCGGTTTCGTCATGTCGGCCTATGTGACGCTGGTGTTCGTTTTTCTGGTGGTCGGCCAGATGATGGTGACGCTCGCCGATCCGCGCACCTTCACGCTTTTTGCGCTGGCCTCGATCCTGGTCTCGGTGGCCGCGATCCCGGTGGCGATGACCCGGTCGGAAGCGCCGGCGCCGATCGCGATCGTGCAGTTTTCGCCGAAAGCGCTGTTCAAGGCTTCGCCGGTCGGTTTCGCCGGCATCTTCATCTCCGGCCTCACCAATGGCGCGTTCTGGTCGCTCGGCGCCGTGTTCGCCACCCAGATCGGCTATTCGGTGGCCGAGGCGGCCACCTTCATGAGCGTGGTCGTGGTCGGCGGCGCGCTGATGCAATGGCCGCTCGGGCGGCTTTCGGACAGGATCGACCGGCGCAAGGTGCTGGTCGGCACGCTCGTGCTCGCCTGCCTCGCCAGCATCGCGCTCGGCTTCCTGCGGCCGCCGACTTTTGCGCTTCTGGGCCTGGCCGTCCTGTTCGGCATGTTCACCCTGCCGGTCTATACGGTGGCGGCATCGCACGCCTTCGACATGGCCGGCGAGCTTTCCGTGGTCGATACCTCGGCCGGCCTGCTGCTGGTCAACGCCGCCGGCTCGATCTTCGGCCCGATCATCGCCGCCACTTTCATGGACGTGCTCGGGACCGGCGGGCTTTTCGCGACCATCGCCGCCAGCCAGGCGCTGCTGATCGCCTATGTCGTCTACCGGATAAGGCAGCGCCGGGCGCCGGCGGAGAAGACCGATTACGAATATGCGGCATCCGCCCCGATCGGCGGCGTGATCACGCCGGAGCCGCTCGAAGAGGACGATCCGCACGTGATCGTGCCCGAGGTCGCCGACGCGCCGTCGGAGTATGACTATTTCGTCGATGCCGGCGAAGACGACGACTTGACCGACGACAAGGCGCCGGACGACGAGATGGCGGACGAAGTGCCCTATCGCAATGACGCGCGATTGGACTAAATTGCCATCGTGATGACCAGGACAGCGCGGTTCAGCCTGCTTGCCGACATGCGCCGCCGGCCCGTTGTGGCGGCGGCGGTGGCGTTCCTGTTCTCCCTGCAGTTCCTGATCGCCGCGACCGACCACGCGACGGCAACCAGCCGTGCGGTGCAGTTGAACGGTGGCGAATTCATCGTCATCTGTACCGCCGACGGCTTCAAGCTCGTCCGCTTCGGCGAAGGCGACATCCCGACCGAGCACGAGGGCAATCGCTGCCCGATGGGCCCGTGCTGCCTCAGCGTCCTCGGCGATGCGGCCGTCACTGCCCCTTTGACGACCGTCATGGCGCCGGAATATGCCGAAATTGCAATCGGCTTCCGGCCCGATCCGAAGGCGCCGCAGCGGCGCGGCCCGCGATTGCGCGGCCCCTCGCCGCGCGGACCGCCGGCCGTTTGAGCCCCCGCGGCCCCCAATCAAGCGGCCGCGACACCTTCCCGAAATCTGTTTTCTCATCGAGAGGGCTGCGGTGCGACCGGGCCGTCTCGACATATGGAGGCTCAAATGAAGCACTTCGCCAAGCTGGCGCTTGCCGGCACCCTCATGCTCGTTTCCGTCCCGGTCCTGGCGGACATGGTCACCCATGGATCGCTTGAACTGCACGACCCGTGGACCCGCGCCATGCCGCCCGGCGCCCGCGCCGGCGGCGGGTTCCTGGTGATCAGAAACACCGGCACCGAGGCCGACCGGCTGGTCGGCGGCAAATCGCCGGCCGCCGGCCGCGTCGAAATTCACGAAATGGCGGTCGTCGACGACATCATGAAGATGCGCCCGGTCGCGGGCGGGCTGGAAATCGCCGCCGGCGCCAGCGTCGAGTTGAAACCGGGCAGCTATCACGTCATGTTCCTCGACGTGCGGAAAAGCTTCGTCGAGGGCGAGACCGTGACCGTCACGCTCGATTTCATGAAGGCAGGAAGCGTCGAGGTAAAGATGCCGGTCAAGTCGATCGGCACCGGCGCCCGCATGCACATGCATCAGGGCAAAGGCATGATGAAGGGCATGGGCGGCATGCAGGGCCAATGACATGACCAAAAAGCGGACGAATCCACCGCCGCTTCGCGTTCTGGCGTGGGCGGCGATCGCTGTCCTCGTCGGCGCGCTCGGCGCGCTGACGCTCGGCTGGTACCGGGCCGAGATCGCCGGCGACACCGGCGGGCTCTTGAGCAAGCCGGTGGCGACGATCGGCGGCCCTTTCGAACTCGTCGATACCGCGGGGCGCACCGTCACCGACAAGGATTTGCTCGGCAAGCCGCGGGCGATGTTCTTCGGCTTCACCTATTGCCCGGACGTCTGCCCGACGACGTTGTGGGAGGCGTCGCAATGGCTGGAGGCGCTCGGCGACGATGCCGACAAGCTGCGCTTCGTCTATGTCACCGTCGATCCCGAGCGCGACACCCCGGAGCAGATGAAGGACTATCTGACCGCATTCGATCCCCGCATCATCGGCCTCAGCGGCGCGCGGCCGCAGATCGATCAGGTGATCAAGGGCTACCGGGTCTACGCCAAGAAGGTGGCGCTCGAGGGCGACGACTACACGATGGACCACACCGCGACCGTCTATCTGATGAACGGCAAGGGCGAGTTCGTCGGCACGGTCGCCTATCAGGAGGACCAGGAGAGCGTATTGAAAAAGCTGCGGCGGCTGATCGAAAACGGCTGAGCGGATTGGCGCCGGCGGGTCCTGCATCATATAGTGGATGCAGGCCGGCCGCCGCCGGCATTTGGACACGCGCAGATGACACAGACGAGCAAGATCATTGTCGGACTTGCGCTCGCCAACCTTCTGGTCGGCACCGCATGGCTGTGGTCGCGCTATGGCGACATCGTCTATTTCGAGCGTATCGCCAGCGGATTCCTCGGCTGTTTCTATTAGCGCGGAATGTGAAGGTTGGCGGCGGAAGCCGGGGGAAGCAATCCAGGGCGGCGGAAGGAAAGTGGCGATATTCGCGCCGATTCGGCTGACACACCCGCGTGCGACATACCGTGCGGAGGTGGGCAATAGGCCCCCGTTTTCACGGGGGCGGTGCAGGTTTGGATTCCGATCCCCAACGCGCACCTTTCCCGCGAAAGCGGGAATCCATTGGCATCGCGGCGGTCGCAAGCCGCTGAAGAAATCCTCCTGAAGTAATCGAACCACTCCCGGACCGTTTTTGCAGCCGATGAAGGCCGGGGAAACGATCGAAAGGCCGGCCAACCCCGAACCGAAATACCCCGGATGATCCAATATGGGACGCGCGAGGCGGGACCGGGTTTAGAACTCGGTAATCTCCGTAAACATCTGTTTAATCATATTTTTTCACCGAACTTTAACCCTGATCGAGGATAGTGCGTATCGCACGCATAAGTATCAGTTTGGCGTGCGCCCGAGGCGTGATTTCGGGCTCGGTCGGCGGTGGGCTGCGTATCGCCCGCGCCGGCCACGCGTATTCCCTCCCAACGGTCAGCCTCGACAAACATCGGATCGGCCTGCATCGCCGATCGAGGGTGTTTTTACGTGTGTTTTTCCCCGTTTTCCGGCTGGCTTGTCTTCACGTCACGGGTAGGCGTTGGTCCAAATCGTCTTATACTCACCGTCTTTGAACACCTCGATTTTTCGGTATCTTCTTTTCAGATAGTTGCAGACAACTTCAAGCATTTCGCGCGATTTGGCGGTTTCCCTTCGGTCCGAACCGGAAAAAATACCGCGGATGCTAACTGAATTTATCTCATCCAAATAGGCGCGGGCGACGCAGTAGACGCCATTTCTTTCAAAATGATAATCAATATAGTTATAATATATATCAATATTATAGCCATTAAATATATAGTCAATATCGTGTTTTATCTTGAACGGCGTGATGATATCGTCCGATTCCAAGAATTCGATTTCTTCATTGGACAGGCGGTAACCCATCGGTATCAACCTTTCAGGACTATCGGTTCTTGCGCAGTTCGCAATCATAATGCACTTATAAGGCGCATTCTGCCTCAAAATGGTTGTGTTCAGAATTCTAAAGGGAAAATCCCGACAGGGCGCCATTTAAGCGGCTTGTCTTGCTCTGCTCCAATCCACGCCTGCTCTCACCTAACCGACGCATGCGCCTCCCAGAACGCGACTGCCTTTGCATAGGCGTCGCGGTCGATCGGCACGCCCGAGCCGCCCTCCTGCCGCCCCAGGCTGTTGCGCATCTGGGTGATTGGCGGCATCGGCGGCTCGACCGGCTCAAGGGTTCCGATGACCGAGACGATGCCCCATTCGCAATCGGGCGGCGGTTCATTGTCCGGCCCGTCGGCGGCCTCGGCCCGCAATTGCGCCCTGCTGTATAAAATGACGTCGAGGAAGGCGGCGCGCGGCGGCGCCAATCCCTCGAACCAGCGCTCAAGCACGGCGAGTTCGCCCTCGCGCCTGGCGGCGTAACCGCTTCGCAAAAGGTGCCGGTTCTCGTCGGTTATCGGCGCAAATGCGGATTTTGTCGGCGTGGTGTTTTCCAGAAAAAGGTGCTTGCAGAAGGCCGCATAGCCGGCGACGAGCGGGCTGCCTGCTTCAAGCGCGGCATTGCAAAAGGCGACGAAATCTTCCGGCGAAAGCCCGATGATTTTCGTGCCGCTCGAACTCTCGTCCCAATGCCGTCTGGCGAATTCGGTGAGCGCGATTCGCATGGCTTTGGTCCCTGTTGGCCTCGCGGCAAAGTCTTGCGCGAACGACGCGGAGCGCGCAAGCCGTTGAAGCGTTGCGCCGGTCCGGTGCTATGGTGGCGGCGACAGCCGACATCTGCACCGTTATATGCCCGACAGCGCCCGACACCGCCTCGACCAATTGCTCGCCGCCCGCGGCCTTTTCCCCAACCGGGCGCGGGCCCGCGACGCGATCCTGCGCGGCAGCGTTACCGTCGACGGCCGAGTGGCGCGGAAGCCCGGCCTGGCGGTCGCCGCCGATGCCGATTTGTCGGTGGCCGATCCGGCGGCCGGCTACGTCTCCCGGGCGGCGCTGAAGCTGATCGCCGGGCTCGACCATTTCGGCCTCGATGCGGGCGGCCGCATCGCGCTCGATCTCGGCGCCTCGACCGGCGGTTTTTCACAAACGCTGCTGGAGCGCGGCGCGGCCCGCGTCTACGCCGTCGATGTCGGCCACGACCAGTTGGATGCGGGCTTGCGAAACGATAAGCGCGTCATCGTCCTGGAAGGCGTCAATGCCCGCGATCTCGGCCGCGAGCATATCCCCGAGCCGATAAATGCGCTCGTCGCCGATCTCAGCTTCATCTCGCTGAAGGTGGCGCTCGAACCGGCCCTGGCGCTGACCGGCGACGACGCCTGGGCGCTGGTCCTCGTCAAGCCGCAATTCGAGGTCGGACGATCCGGGCTCGGCAAGGGCGGCATCGTCCGCGATCCCGCCCTGGCCGAAGCGGCGGCAAACGATGTCGCCGCCTGGCTCGACGGCCGCGCCGGCTTCCGCGTCGCCGGCCTCATGCCCTCGCCGGTCGCCGGCGGATCGGGCAATCGCGAATTTCTGCTGGCTGCGAAAAAGCGCGTATAATGGCGGCGGCGGGCCGGAGGAAAGCGTGAAGCGGCGATGGAAACGGCGATAGAGAGATGGACCAAGCGCGGCCGGTTTGCGGCCGGTGCTGCCCTGCGCACCGCATGGTTCGCCGGCGAGAGCTTCGCCATGAAGCGATATGTGCGCCGCTTCGAGGAGAAAAACGACCTCGTCCGCCCCAGGGTCGCAAAGCCCGCCGGGCGGGTGCCGGGCGAGGCGGAAATGCTCGCCGACATCGCCCGCCTGCACCGCCGCGACCTCGCCAATGCCGAGGCCGGGCGCTATCCGCTGCCCGACGATCTGCCGAACGACCCGGCCGCGGTCCTCGCCACCACCCGCGCCTTTTTCGCCGATGTCGAGGCGGTCAGCCGGCGCCGGGTCGAGGGCACGCACCAGGATCCGGCCAAGAGCGATTTGCGCGGCAAGCGGCCGCGCTACTGGCTGCAGAATTTCCACTTCCAGACCGACGGCTGGACCAGCCCGGAATCAGCCGCGATCTACGATCACCAGGTCGAGGTGCTGTTTACCGGGGCAACGCCGGCGATGCGCCGCCAGGGCCTGGTGCCGGTGGCGACCTGGATCGCCGGGCGCGACCAGCGCCGATTGAAAGCGGCCGATCTCGGCACCGGCACCGGCAGCTTTGCCAGGGAACTGCTTGCCGCCTATCCGCGGCTGAAGCTGACCGGCGTCGATCTGTCGGAGGCCTATCTCGGCGAAGCGCGGCGCCGGCTCGACGACCGACCGACCTTTGCTCCGCTGCTGGCCGCCGCCGAGGCGCTGCCGTTCGCCGATGCAAGCCTCGACCTTGTCAGCGTCAGCTATCTGTTTCACGAGCTGCCGCCGAAAATCCGCCGCGCGGTCGCCGGCGAAATCGCCCGGGTGCTGAAGCCGGGCGGGCTCGTCGTGATCGTCGATTCGCTGCAGAGCGGCGACCGGCCGGACTACGACGGGCTTCTGGAACTGTTCCCGCAGCTCTTCCACGAGCCCTATTACGCCGGCTATCTCAATGACGATCTCGGCCGGCTGTTTGCGCGCCGGGGCTTTTCGGCCCTGTCCGATCGGACCGCGTTCCTGTCGAAGATCGCCGCGTTCACGCGCAACTGACGTTACTCAGCCGCCTCGAGCCGCGGCACCGGGCGTTCCTGGATCGGCCAATGGACGATCGCGGCAAAAACGCCGAGCGCCACCGACAGCCACCACACCACATCGTAGGAGCCGGTCGTGTCGTAGAGCCGGCCGCCGAGCCAGACGCCGAGAAAGGCGCCGATCTGGTGGGAGAAGAAGACGAAGCCGAACAGGGTCGCCATATAGCGCGGGCCGAACATGATGGCGACCAGCGCCGAAGTCGGCGGCACCGTCGACAGCCACAACAGGCCGAGCGTCGCGGAAAAGACGAGGATCGTCAGCGGGGTCGGCGGCAGCAGCACGAAGAGCGCGAAGACGATTGCGCGCAGAAAATAGATCAGCGACAGGACATAGGGTTTCGAATAGCGCCCGGAGATGATGCCCGAGGCGAACGAGCCGATGATGTTGAAAAGGCCGATAATGGCGATCGCCCAGGCGCCCCAGCGGGCATCGATGCCGACATCGGTGATGAAGGGCGGCAGGTGCACGGCGATGAAGGCGACGTGGAAGCCGCAGACGAAAAAGCCGAAGACCAGCAGGACATAGCTGCGATGGGCGAAGGCTTCGCCAAGCGCGTCGAGGATCGACTGTTCCGGCCCGGTCGCGCCGCTCGGTTCCGGCTTGCCGATCAGCGCCACGGAGAGCGGGATGATCGACAAAACCAGCACCGCCATGATGACGAGCGCCTGCAGCCAGCCGAAATTCTCGATAAAGGCCTGGCCGAGCGGGGCGAACAGGAACTGGCCGAACGACCCGGCCGCCGTGCCGATGCCGAAGGCAACCGTGCGTTTGGCCGGGCTGACGCTGCGGCCGAAGGCGGCCAGCACCAGCGAGAACGACGCCGCCGCCATGCCGAGCCCGACCGCCACGCCGGCCCACACATGGAGCCAGAGCGGGTTTTCCGCATAAGCCATGCCGTAAAGGCCGAGCGCATAGATGACGGCGCCGAAAGTGAGCACGCGGGCGGTGCCCCAGCGGTCGGCGATCGCTCCGAAAATCGGCTGGCCGGCGCCCCACATCAGGTTCTGAATGGCGAGCGCCAGCGCGAACGCCTCGCGCGACCAGCCGCGCGCCTCGGTCATCGGCGCCAGAAACAGGCCGAGCGAGGCCCGCGGCCCGAAAGACAGCATGGCGATCAGGCAGCCGGCGACGATGATGACCGGAACCGAACGCCAGACCGGCACGTCGCGGAGTTGCTGGGCCATCACTATCGCTTTCGGCAGGCGCCGCGAGGGAAGCGGCGGCAGGGGAAACGGACTGGCTTGCGATAATGAAGTTTTGGCGGAACCTGTCCAGCCTTTGTTGCGAATGGCTGTCCTGTCGGTGCTGCGGTGCCCGGCGGATCGGCGATGGGCCGGGCACCGCGGCACCGACATGATGCACGCAGCGGCTCACATCACCTTCGCGGCGCGCAGCACCTTGCGCATGACGCTCGGCAGCGCCTCGCCCGCAAGCGCCTCCGGCCGGCTCCACCAGCCACCGGCGATGGCCCTTGTTTTTGTCGCCATCTCGGCGCGATGAACCTCAAGCAGCAGGTGAAAATGGGAAAAGGTGTGGGTGACCTCGCCGGCCGGGCGCCAGTCCGCGGCAAAGGGCGGCGCCGGCGCGGCGCGGTCCGGTCCCCAGTCGCTGCCCGGCACCTCGCTCATGCCGCCGAGCAGGCCGCGCGGCGGGCGGCGGCGCAGGAGCACCGCGCCGTCGGCGCGGACAGCGACATAGGCGATGCCGAAACGGGTCGGCTTTTGCGGTTTCGGCGCCTTTAGCGGAAACCGCAAAGGATCGCCGGCGCGGCGGCCGGCACAGCTTACCGCCCACGGACAGGCATTGCAGAGCGTGCGTTTCGGGGCGCAGATCGTGGCGCCCAGATCCATCAGGCCTTGGGCGAAATCGCCCGGCCGGTCGGCGGGGATCAGCGCCGCCACCCTTTCCCTGATGAGCAGCTTGGCGGCCGGCAGCGGCACCTCCAGCGCCCCATGCCGGGCCATCACCCGCTCGACATTGCCGTCGATGACGGCGACCGGTTCGTCATAGGCGATCGCCGCGATCGCGGCTGCCGTATAGAGCCCGATGCCGGGCAGGCGTTCAAGCGCCGCAGCGCTTTGCGGAAACCGCCCGCCATGGTCGGCGACGATCGTCCGGGCGCATTTCAGGAGGTTGCGGGCGCGCGCATAATAGCCGAGCCCGGCCCAGGCCTTCATCACCGCGTGGTCGTCGGCGGCGGCCAGCGCGGCGACGTCCGGCCACAGCCGGAGGAAGTTCGCATAATAGTCCCGAACCGCGGCGACCGTCGTCTGCTGCAGCATGATCTCGCTCAGCCAGACCCGGTAGGGATCGGCGCGGCGGCCGGCGCGGCGATCGGCCGGCCCGACGCGCCAGGGCAGGTCGCGGGCGTGTCTGTCGTACCAGGCGAGCAGGCGACCGGCGTCGCCGCCGGCCTTTGCAGGACCGGCCGGGCGTGAATGAGCACTTTTCGTTTTTTCGAACTCACTCAAAGTGCTCACTCTTTTTTTTTGAAGCGTATTCTTATCCGAAAACCGGTTTCCACTTTTCGGGAATACGCTTTAGGCTTGTATCCGTTGGCCGGCTGCGCTGAAGCATCTGCAAAGCGAAACCGCTGCCCCGATTCCGGTCAAGGAGAAAATCCGCCGATGGGCGACAACCGGGCGAAAGCCCCCTCGCAGCCTTCCGGGAAAAAGAAACGGCGCGGCCCGGTCAGCGTCGCCGACCTCGTGCCCGGCGCGATCGGCGATCTCTGCCGCCGGCGCGGCTTTGCCGGCGCCGAGCTCATCACCTGGTGGGCCGAAATCGTCGGCGCCGAACGAGCGCTTCAATGCGAGCCGGACGGAATTTTGTGGCCGCGGCGGATCGACGATCCGGACGCCGGACAGGAGGCGGCAACGTTGGTGCTCAGGGTCGCCGGCGCGCACGCCCTCTTCGTGCAGCAGGACGCGCCGCGCATCATCGAGCGGGTCAACATCTTCCTCGGCTATCCGGCGATCGGCCGCATCAAAATTTTGCAGCGGCCGATCGTGCGCAGCGCGCCCAAACAGCGGCGCAAGATCGAGCCGTTAGCGGCCGCCGACGAGGCGGCGCTGGCGGAGAAACTGCGCGCCATTGACGATGACGACCTGCGCGCGGCGCTGACCCGGCTCGGCCGCGCCGTGCGCGCCGAGCACTTGACGAAATCGTGAGAGTGCTATCCCAGTGTTGCCGCATTTTCCGGTGCAGTCTTGCTCAGAAATGGCTAGGTTGAGCGGGTTCAACCGGCGTGCCGGAAGCCGTTTCCCCGAAGACAGGAAAACCGACGTGTCCCCGAATAGAACGTTCCAGAGAATAGCCGCCGCCGTGATCATCGCCGCGCTGCCGTTCATCGCCGGTCCGGCCGCGGCCGAGAGCTATCCGATCGACGAGCTTCATGCACCCGGCAAGCTGCCCGAAAAGGTGCTCGGCAGCGAAGACGCCGAGGTGACGGTCGTCGAATACGCCTCGCTCACCTGCAGTCATTGCGGCAATTTTCATGTCGATACCTTCGGTGCCCTGAAAAGGGACTATATCGACACCGGCAAGATCCGCTACATCTACCGGGATTTCCCGCTCAATCCGCTGGCCATGGGCGCGGCCATGCTGGCGCGCTGCGCGCCGGACGACAGATTTTTCGATTTCCTGTCGCTGCTCTACGAGCAGCAGAGGACCTGGGCCTACAGCGACAAGCCGGCCGATGCGCTGCTGACGATCGCCAAACAGGTCGGTTTTACACAGGAGTCTTTCGAGGCATGCTTGACGAATCAGGAATTGCTCGACGGACTGACATCGGTCAGGCAACGCGCCGAGGAGAAGTTCGGGATTAGGTCGACACCGACCTTCTTCATCAACGGCGAAGTGATGCGGGGAGCACGGACGATTGAGGAGTTTGCGGCGGAACTGGACCCGCATCTCGACTGACAGGCGTGAAATCCCCGGCCCCGGTGATGAGCGGGGGGCCGGCCGGTGAAGTTCGTCAAACTCCGGCTTTCCGGATTCAAATCCTTCGTCGACCCGGGCGAATTCCTGATGGAGCCGGGCCTGACCGGCATTGTCGGGCCGAATGGCTGCGGCAAGTCGAATCTGGTCGAGGCGCTGCGCTGGGTGATGGGCGAAAGCTCCTATAAGGCCATGCGCGCGGCCGGCATGGACGAGGTGATCTTCTCCGGCTCGCTCAACCGGCCGGCGCGCAACACCGCCGAGGTCGTCGTCACCCTTGACAATGCCGACCGCAGCGCACCGTCCGCCTTCAACGATCTGGAAACGCTCGAAGTGTCGCGGCGGATCGAGCGCGAATCCGGCTCCACCTACCGGGTCAACGGCCGCGAGGTGCGCGCCCGCGACGTGCACTTGCTGTTCGCCGACGCCTCGACCGGCGCCCGCTCGCCGTCGCTGGTGCGCCAGGGCCAGATCGGCGAACTCATCGCCGCCAAGCCGCAGGCGCGCCGCGCCATTCTCGAAGAGGCGGCGGGCATTACCGGCCTGCACGGGCGCCGCCACGAGGCGGAGCTGCGGCTGCGCGGCGCGGAGCAGAATCTCGACCGCCTCGAAGACGTGCTCACCGAAATCGAAAGCCATCTCGACGGGCTGAAGCGCCAGGCCCGCCAGGCGACGCGCTACCGCAATCTGTCGGGCGAAATCCGCCGCGCCGAAGCAACGCTCCTGCATTTGCGCTGGCGCGCCGCCTGCGACCAGGCGGGCGAGGCGGAACAGGCGCTGACGGCGGCGCGCGGCATCGTCGCCGAACGGGCCGGTGCCCAGGCCGCCGCGGCGCGCGACCAGGCGGTGGCCGGGCACGAATTGCCGCCGCTCCGCGACGGCGAGGCGCGGGCGGCCGCGGCCCTGCAGAAGCTGACGTTGACCCGCAATGCGCTCGACGCCGAGGAGGCGCAGGCGCGCCACCGCCTCGCCGACCTCGACCGGCGGCTGGAGCAGTTCGGCCACGATCTCGACCGCGAGCAGAGCCTGATTAGCGAAAACCAGTCGGTGCTCGAACGGCTGACCGAGGAGGAAAGCTGGCTGAAGGCCGAAGTCGACGGCGCGGCGGGGCGCGAAGCCGAGGCCGAGGCCCGGCGCACGGAGACCGGCGCGGCGCTCGCCGAAAGCGAGGCGGCGTTCGGCCGCGCCACCGCCGAGGCGGCCGAAATCGAGGCCGAGCGGCGGCAGCTTGAAAACGCCGCCCGGGACACCGCCACCCGTCTCGCCCGGCTCGACCGGGAGCGGCAGGCGCTGCGCGAAAACCGGGCTGCGATCGAAGCGAAGATCGCCGAGCGCGCCGATCACGGCGCCCTCAACACCGCCGTCAACGAGGCCGAGAGTGCGCTTGCCACCGCCGAGGCGGCAGCAGGCGATGCCGAGGCGGCGGCGGCCGCGGCCCGGGACGCGGAGGCGGCGGCGCGGCCGCTGCTCGCCGAGGCCGAGCGCCACGCCGAGCGGCTGGAGGCCGAGGCCGAGACGCTGCGGCGGGTGCTCGGCAGCGACGATAGGGCCGCGTTCCGGCCGGTGATCGATGCGGTCAAGGTCGCGCCCGGCTTCGAAGCGGCGCTCGGTGCTGCGCTCGGGGACGACCTCAACGCCGCGCTCGACGCCGCGGCGCCGGCCCATTGGGCGGGCGCCCTGCCGCTGCCGACCGATCCGGCGCTGCCCGAAGGCGTCGACTCTCTCAATGACCACGTCACCGCGCCGCCGGCGCTCGCCCGGCGGCTGCAGCAGATCGGGCTCGTCGATCGGCGCGACGGCGCCGGCCTGCAATCGCTGCTCATGCCCGGCCAGAGGCTGGTTTCGCGCGAGGGCGATCTGTGGCGCTGGGACGGCTTCGTTGCCAGCGCCGATGCGCCCACCGCGGCGACCCAGCGGCTGGCGCAGAAGAACCGGCTCGACGAGATCGCCGCAGCCCAGTCGCGCGCCGTTGGTGAACGCGACGATCTGCGCCAACGCGTTCAGTCGCTGCAGACCGCGGTCGAGGCCGCCATCGGCCACGAGCGGGAATGCCGCGAACACTGGCGCGCCACCCAGACGGCGCTGGCCGAAGCCCGCGAAGCGCTCTCGGCCGCCGAAAGACAGTCCGGCGAACTCAACGCCCGGATGATGGCGATCGAGGACGCGGAAGGGCGCATGGACGAGGCGATCGCCGAGGCCGAACGGACCGGGGCTGCGGCCGAAAAGGCGCTGGCCGAGGCGCCGGACCCGTCCGCGTTCAAGACAAGGCTGGAGGAGTTGCGCGCAAAGGTGGAGACCGACCGGGCCGCCGACGCGGAGGCGCGGGCCGCCGCCGACGGGCTGCAGCGCGAGGCCAAGCTGCGCGGCGAACGGGTCGCGGCGATCGCCCGCGACCGGGCCAACTGGCAGGCGCGGATTGCCAATGCGGAAAGCCATATCGCCACGCTTTCGACCAGGCGCGCCGAGGCCGAACAGGAGCGGGCCCGGCTCGCCGACCTGCCCGACGAGATCGACCAGCGCCGGCGCCGGCTTCTCGATGACATCGGTGTTGCGGAAAAGGCGCGCCAGGACGCCGCCGATCTGCTTGCCGCCGCCGAGAGCCGGCGCGCCGAGGCCGACCGCGCCGCCGCCGTCGCGCTGACCGCGCTCGCCGAAGCCAAGGAAGGCCAGGCGCGCGCCGAAGAGCGGCTGACGGCAGCGGCCGAACGCCGGACCGACATCGAGCAGCGGATCGCCGAGGCGCTCGACGTCGCCCCGCACGAGACACGGTCGCTCGCCGGCCTCGACGATGTCGAGACGCTGCCCGCCGTCGATGCGGTGGAGACCCGGCTTGAGCGGCTGCGGCTCGAGCGGGAACGGCTCGGCGGCGTCAATCTTCGCGCCGACGAGGAGGCGCGCGAGATCGCCGCCCGCCGCGACGCCATGATCGGCGAGCGCGACGATCTGGTGGAGGCGATCCGCCGGCTGCGCCAGGGCATACAGAGCCTCGACCGGGAGGGCCGCGAGCGGCTGCTGGTGGCGTTCGAGCGGGTCGATGCCCATTTCCGCGAACTGTTTCACAAGCTGTTCGGCGGCGGCACCGCGCAATTGATGCTGATCGAATCCGACGATCCGCTCGAGGCCGGCCTGGAAATCATCGCCAAGCCGCCCGGCAAGAAGCCGCAGACGCTGACGCTTCTGTCCGGCGGCGAGCAGGCGCTGACCGCGCTGGCGCTGATCTTTGCGGTGTTTCTCACCAATCCGGCGCCGATCTGCGTGCTCGACGAGGTCGACGCCCCGCTCGACGATGCCAATGTCGAACGGTTCTGCGATCTCGTCGACGAGATGACGCGGCTGACCGAGACCCGGTTCGTGATCGTCACCCACAATCCGATCACCATGTCGCGGATGGACCGGCTGTTCGGCGTGACCATGTCGGAGCGCGGCGTCAGCCAGCTCGTCTCGGTCGATCTGCAGACGGCGGAGGGCTACCGCGAAGCGAGCTGACCCGGCCCCGATTGCTGCGCTGCACCGAAACTCCGTGCGGTGCCGCGCCGTTACATTTGAAGGCGCTAAAATTATTTATAATTCAAATGCTTAATGGTCGGCGGCCTGCCTTGACAGGCCACCGGGCACAAACTATTGTGCGCGCGGCTTCAAGGACGGGCGATCCGGCCGCCGCTGGATGATCGGCGATGAACGGAAACGGCACAAAAGACGATGGTTCGGGGACGGACCGCCCTGCCGACGAAGCCGGACTTTCCGAACGGTTGCAGCGCCTCGACCGGCAGCTTTCACAGCGTGACGAAAAGGCCGGCGGACCGGACGGAGAGGAACCGACCGCGAAGATGTCGGCGATCGGCCAGGCCTTCCGGCTGTCGAGCGAACTCGTCGCGGGCGTTGCGGTGGGCGCCGCGCTGGGCTGGGCGCTGGACAAATGGCTCGATACGTCACCCTGGGGGATGATCGTGTTCCTGCTGCTTGGTTTTGCCGCCGGTGTGCTCAATCTCCTGCGCGCCACCGGTTCGGTGCGGTGATCGGGGCTGGACCCGGAACCGGCAAACGATTATGACCGTCGGCGATGGCCGAGCGAATTTAGGGCATGAAGGGCTGGTCCGGTGGCGAACGATCCGATTCATCAGTTCCAGATCCAGAAATTCTTCTCGCTCGAAATCGGCGGCGTCGATTTCGGCTTCACCAATTCGGCGCTGTTCATGGCAGCCGCCGTGACGCTGATCTCCGGCTTCCTGATCCTGGCGACGAGCGGCCGCGGCCTGGTGCCGACGCGCATGCAGTCGATCGCCGAACTGGTCTACGAGTTCATCGCCGGGACATTGCGAAGTATCACCGGCAGCGAGGGGATGCGGTTCTTTCCGTTCGTGTTCTCGCTGTTCGCGTTCGTGCTGATCTGCAATTTGCTCGGCATGTTTCCCTATTTCTTCACGGTGACCAGCCACATCATCGTCACGTTCGCGCTGGCGATGCTGGTGATCAGCGTGGTCATCGTCTACGGCGTCATCCGCAACGGCGTGAAATTCCTCAAACTGTTCGTGCCGAGCGTGCCGCCCTGGCTGTTGCCGCTGCTGATCCCGATCGAGATCATCTCGTTCGTGGCGCGGCCGCTCAGCCTGTCGATCCGGCTGTTCGCCAACATGCTCGCCGGCCACATCACGCTGAAGGTGTTCGCCGGCTTCGTCGTGACGCTGAGCACGCTCGGCTTCGTCGGCATTTCCGGCGCCGTGCTCCCGTTCCTGCTGACCGTTGCGCTGACGGCGCTCGAATTCCTGGTCGCGTTCCTGCAGGCCTATGTGTTCGCGACCCTCACCTGCATCTACATCAACGACGCCCTGCACCCGGGTCACTGATCCGCGGGACGGCGCACGACGACTGCTCAACTCAAGAGATTCGGAAAAAAGGAGCTCAATCTCATGGAAGCGGATGCTGCAAAACTGATCGGCGCCGGCCTCGCCTGCACCGGCATGGGCGGGGCCGGCATCGGCCTCGGTGTTCTGTTCGGCAACTATCTCTCCGGCGCGCTGCGCAACCCGTCGGCGGCGCAGGGCCAGTTCACCAATCTGCTGCTCGGCTTCGCGCTGACCGAAGCGCTCGGCATCTTCTCGCTCCTGATCGCGCTTCTTCTGCTCTTCGTCTTCTGATCGTCCGACAGAGGGCTTTATCGGCGCACTGACGCCGACCGAAGCATGAGGTAGAGACCGGCATGGCCGAGCAAACCCATACCGAAACCGGGGTCGCCCATGACGAAGGCGGCGGGCAGTTCCCGCCGTTCGACACCTCCAGTTTCGGCTCGCAACTGCTGTGGCTCGCGATCTTCTTCGGCCTTCTCTACTATCTGATGTCGAAGGTGGCGCTGCCGCGCATCGCCGGCATCCTCGAAGACCGCCGCGACCGCATCGAAGGCGACCGCGCCGAAGCGGTGCGGCTCAAGGAGGAAACCGACGAGGCGATCGCGACCTACGAGCAGGCGCTCGGCGAGGCGCGGGCCAAGGCCGGGGCGATCGCCCGCTCGACCCGCGACAGCCTCGCCGCCGATGTCGAGGCCAAGCGCCAGGCGGTCGAGGAGGAACTGGCCGAGAAACTGGCGGCAGCCGATGCGCGCATTCGCGACATCAAGGCGGAGGCGCTCGGCCAGGTCAGCGGGATCGCCACCGAAGCCACCGAGGCGGTGGTGACGGTGCTCATCGGCGGCAAGCTCGCCGAAAAGGACGTTGCCGACGCCGTGGCCGCGAGCCTCAACGGCGGAAGATAAGGGGCGGAATCGGATGTTCGACGCCACGTTCTGGGCCTTTGTCGCGCTCCTGGTCTTTCTGGGCATCGTGCTCTACATGCGGGTGCCGGGCATGATCACCAAGGCGCTCGATGACCGTGCCGAGGGGATCGAGAAGGAACTCGACGAAGCCCGCCAGTTGCGCGAGGAGGCGCAGGCGGTGCTCGCCGAATATCAGCGCAAGACCCAGAACGCCGAGCGCGAGGCCGAGGACATCATCGCCCAGGCCAAGGCGGAGGCCGAACGGCTGACCGAGGCCACCAATCTGGCGCTTTCCGAACTGATCGAACGGCGGACCCGGGCAGCCGAACTCAAGATCGCCCAGGCCGAAGCGCAGGCGCGCGCCGACGTGCAGGCGGCGGCCGCCGATGTCGCCATTCGCGCCGCCGAGATGATCCTGGCCAAGCAGACCACCGGCGAGGCCGGCGACACGCTCGTCGCCGACGGCATCAGGGAAGTCCGCGCCAAGCTGAAATAGGCCGGCACCGACGGCGGCTGGGCGCCTCTCTTGCTATTGCGCGCCGCGTCAGTGCCGGATTGCCCATTCACCTCCCAATCCGCACGTCGCCAGCGAAAACCTCAGCGCGCGGCGTCGACGAGGCGCTGCAGCAGCGGGGCGTAGTGGTCAAAGGGCGGCGTCCGCCGCCCCGGCACCTTGCCAGCCTCATCCCAATGCCGCACCTGAATGATCGCCTTCAGGTGCGGATGCGTCTCGAACGCCGCGACCTCGTCAGCGGTCATCGGTCCGCCCTGCAGCTTGAGCGTTTGTACGGAGGCCGGCGACAGCCGTCTGAAATAGTCCGGCCGCACCGCGCACAGATAACGCTTGGCGCGGACATGATGGCGGACGCATTCGGTGACGATTTCGGGAAAAAAGGGCGCCAGCACATCGGCGCCCGCTTCCTCGTGGACATTGTCGATGCCGCGATCGAGCGCATCCTCCGGGAACTCGCCGGTGTAGTGGCCGATATCGTGCAGCAGGATGGCGGCGACCAGCGCGTCATCGGCGCCGGCGGTTTCGGCGAGCGCAGCCCCCTGCAGCATGTGCTCCGACATCGTGACGTCTTCGCCGAGATAGGATTCGGCGCCACGCCGGGCGAAAATGTCGGCGATGAAGGCGACGATGTTGTCGGCATCGAGGGTCTTAAAAGCGGATGTCATTCGGCGGCCTCCACGACCTCTTCGTCGAGTGCGGCAAGCGTCGACAAAAGGCCGTCGCGGTCGGCGTAGCAGCCCTGCAGCCAGCGCGTCCCGGCGCCCGAATAGCCGGCGCGGGCGTGGAGGACGCGGGTATTGTCGACGATGAAGCATTCGCCGGGCGAAAGCTTGAAGGCGACGGCCATCTGCGGGTCGTCGATGATCGCGCCGAGGCGCCGGTAGGCGTCGTAATAGCCGGCCATGTCGTCATAGGGGATGTCGACGAAGGGTGCCGCCGATCGATTGTTGAAGCGGACGCCGATGAGTTCGCCGTCGGGCGCCAGCTCGATCATCGGGCGCCGGGCGCGGAGCCGGACGCCGGCGGCGCCGGCATATTCGAAGCGGGCGCAGTATTTCGACAACAGGTCGAAGGCGGCCGGCGCCTCTTCACGCAGGCGCAGAGCGGCGGCGAAACCGTCGACGATGACCGAATCGCCGCCTTCAGCCGAATTCTCCAGGCAGTAGAGGATCTGCAGCGTCGGCACCGGATCGCGATAGGGATTGTCGGTGTGCGCCTGCAATCCGAGGCCGGTATAGGCGAGATTGGTCGGGTTGATCTCGCTGCGCACGTCGAACCAGCGCCCGTAATTGGTCTCGCGGACATAGCCGAACAGCGCCGCCACGCGCGCGAGCGCGCCGCTTTCGACCGGGCCGCCGGTGAGGATCGCGAAACCGCGGCGGCGGATGTGATCGAGCCAGTCGCGGAGAACCCTGCGATCGCGATGTGCGGCGTCGAAATCCGCAGTCGCCGCGGCAAGGTCGAGGCCCGCCCTCCAGATGTCGACGCCGTCGGCCAGCCGGCCGCGGGGCGGCGACGGGTCCCGGTCATAGGCGTGCGCCGCCAGCCACGACACGGAGAAGTCGACGGTCTTCTGCTCCGGCGCGAAGGTCACGGTCAACCGACCGCCGGCGAAGGCGGCCGAGACCACCCGCGTATCCGCCGGGATATCTCCGATCGTGATCAGTTTCTGGCCGTTCCCCGGCGATCGCGTCTCGGCATCGCGCGCATTGTCGCGCAGCCAGACGGCGTGAAACCGCAGCACGCCTCCGTCGTCGCCGTGCAGCGCGACCGCACTGCCCCGGTCGATGATCTCGGCAGTGTCGAAGCTGGTCATGGCGCTCCCCGTCGGCCCGTTTCGAAAAGGGTTGGCGGGAGGCGCACGGACTGTCAACTCAAGACTTGCGTTTTCGAACATTGACGAACGCATAGCTCGCCCCTGCACTTAACGCCATGACACGCCGGCGGTTTAATCGATGATTAAACATCTCATCGAGATTAATCGAAAAATCGACAAAACCCGCCGTCGGTCATCGGCGTCAATGGCTTTCGATACGAAATTTTAATTTGGCCGTCAGATACACGGAGACGGTGTGAAACGCGGGGATTCAATTGAGAACAAGACCGGCGGGCGATCCCGAACAATCCAAAACCCTGAAACCGAATCGAGCCCCGAAACCTGTCACAAGCCACCGAGAAGAACAGATTGCCATGTTGACGAAAGTGGATAGGCCGAACGACAGCGATCTTCATCAGTCGAGCGCGGCCACTGATCAGCTTCTGAGAAACCTGCCGGACGCGATCGTCGTCGTCGATCAGTCCGGGACGATCGCGCAGATCCATGGACAGTTCACCGATGTTTTCGGCTACCGGCCGGAAGAGCTGCTGGGCGAGTCGATCATGCAACTCATCCCGGAGCGTTTTCGCGGCATACATTCCGGTTATGTTTCGATGTTCTTCCGCAGTCCGCACGTCCGGCCGATGGGCGGTCTCGACGAACTGAGCGCGGTGCGCAAGGACGGCAGCGAGATCGCCGTCGATATCATGCTCAGCCCGCTGGTAACGTCGGAAGGTTCGTTCGTCGTCGCCGTCATACGCGATGCCACAGAGCGCCGGAAGGCGAAAGCCGACCTGCACCGCATCGCCTATTTCGATCCGCTGACCAATCTGCCCAACCGCCACAAGATGCAGCACTATCTGAACTGCGCCCTGAGCAATTTCTGCGACGGACTGTCATGCTCGGTGGCCATCGCGACGCTCGAAATCGAGCATTTCCAGAAGATCAATGATGCGATCGGCCATTTCAACGGCGACGCGCTTCTGAAGGCGGTCGCCCATCGATTGTCGAGCGAGACACCGGAGGGCGCAAAACTGTTCCGCGTCGGCGGCGATGAATTCTCCCTCGTCATCCCGAACTGCGGCGATGTCCGCATCATTGACGAGGTGGTGCGCCGCATGTTCCGGCGCCTGGAGGTTCCCTTCAACATCGACGGCCGGAATATCCACATCGCAGCTCAGGCCGGGATCGCGATCTCGGCGAACCACGCCGCCAGCGCCGACGACCTGATCGCCAATGCGAGCATCGCACTCGACGGATCGAAATCCGACGTGACGCGGAATATCCGCATCTTCGATCCGATGCTGCGGGTCCAGGCACAGGCGCGCCGCAAGCTCGACGAGGAGCTGGCGCAGGCCTTCGAGAACGGTGAGTTCGAACTGTTCTACCAGCCGCAGGTCTATTCGGCGACGGGCAAGATCGCCGGCGCCGAGGCGTTGTTGCGCTGGCGCCATCCGGTCCGCGGCCTTGTCGGCCCGGGCGCGTTCATCGGGTCGCTGGCGGAACATCCGATCGTGCTGGAGGTCGGCTTTTGGATCCTGCACACGGCGGCCAAGAAGGCGGCGCGCTGGCACGACATGGGCTTCCGCAATTTCCGCATCGGGGTCAATCTGTTTCCGATGCATTTCTACAACGACACCCTGCTCAGGGACGTGGAAAAGGTGTTGACGGAGACCGGCCTGCCGGCCCCTGCGCTCGAACTCGAAATCACCGAGGACATCGTGCTCAATTCCGGCGCCGACATCATCGCGCCGCTCAAGCGCCTGAGCGAGATGGGTGTCGGTATCGCCTTCGACGATTTCGGCACCGGCTACGCTTCGCTCTCCTGCCTGACCGCCTACCCGCTGTCGCGCATCAAGATCGACCGGAGCTTCTTGAAAAACGTGCCCGGTACGGGCAAGAACACCGCCATCGTTCCGGCGCTGATCGCGCTCGCCCACCAGCTCGGTCTGAATATCATCGCCGAAGGCGTCGAGAATGCCGAGCAACTGAACTACCTCGCCGAGTGCGGCTGCGAGGAAATCCAGGGGTTCCTGTTCGCCAAACCGATGCCGGAGCAGGACTTCGTCGACTATCTGAAACAGTTCGACGCCGAGGCCGCGCTCGCCGAAGCCCGCCTGGCCGGCTGACCCGAATTGTTCGCATTCACATAAACGGCTTCATGCCGTCGCGGGCGAGCCGGTCGGCGCGCTCGTTCATCTCGTCGCCGGAATGGCCCTTGACCCAATGCCATTCGATGTCGTGACGTTCGATCGCCGCCTCCAGCCGCTGCCACAGATCGACATTCTTCACCGGCTTCTTGGCCGCGGTGCGCCAGTCCCGCGCCTTCCATTCGACGATCCATTCGGTGATGCCGCGCCGCAGATATTGGGAATCCGTATAGAGGTCGACCGGGCAAGGCCGCTTCAGCGTCTCCAGCGCGGTGATCGCCGCAATAAGCTCCATGCGGTTGTTGGTGGTTTCCGGTTCGCCGCCGGAAAGCTCGCGTTCATGGCCGTTAAAGGTGAGCACCGCACCCCAGCCGCCGGGCCCGGGATTGCCGGAACAGGCGCCATCGGTCCAGATCACGACGCGGCGGCTCATCGTACACGACCCCTCACGGATCGAGCCCGTATTCGCGGCTGCTCGCCACCGTCTGGTGGAAGCGCAGCTTCTTGACGTACTCGATCGGGTCCTTCGGCCTGACCAGCGCGCCGTCGGGCACGTTCAGCCAGTCATTGAGCCGGGTCAGCAGAAAGCGCAGCGCGGCGCCGCGCGCCAAAAGCGGCAGCGCTTCGAACTCGCGGGGGGAAAACGGCCGCACCGCCACATAGGCGGCGAGCAGCGCCCGCGCCTTGGTGATGTTGAAGGCGAGATCGGCCTCGAAGCACCAGGCATTGAGGCAGATCGCCAGATCGTAGGCAATGATATCGTTGCAGGCGAAATAGAAATCGATCAGGCCGGAGAGCCGGTCGCGCAAAAAGAAGACGTTGTCGGGGAAAAGGTCGGCGTGGATGATGCCGCGCGGCAGATCGGCCGGCCAGTTCGCCTCCAGATAGTCCAGTTCGGCGGAGATTTCATCGGCGAGGCCGCCGAGCACCTCATCGGCGCGCGCGGCGGCGGCCTCATAGAGCGGGCGCCAGCCGGCAACCGACAGGGCGTTGTCGCGGCGCATCGCAAAATCGCCGGCGGCGAGGTGCATGCGCGCCATTTCGGTGCCCAGCGCGGCGCAATGGTCCGGCGCCGGCCGCTTGATCCACATGCCGTCGAGGAAGGTGACGATCGCCGCCGGCCGCCCGGCGAGGCGTCCGAGCGCCTGGCCTGCGCGGTCGTGCAGCGGCGTCGGGCAGGTGATGCCGCGGCCGGCCAGATGCTCCATCAGCCCGAGAAAGAACGGCAGGTCGCGCGGCTCGACGCGTTTCTCGTAAAGCGTGAGGATGAAGTGGCCAGCCTCGGTGTGCAGCAGATAGTTGGAGTTCTCGACCCCTTCCGCGATTCCCTTATAGGCGAGCACGTCGCCGATCGCATAACCGGCGACAAAAGCGTCGAGCTCGTCGGCGGAAACGTCCGTATAGACGGCCATTGCGGTGCGGACCCCGCCGCCTCACTCGGCCGCCGCAGGACGCAGCGGACGCGGCAGGTTGAAGGACACGTTCTCCTCGGCGGTGCGGACGGTTTCGACGGTCACCGCAAAGCGCTCGGCAAAGGCGTCGATGATCTCTTCGACCAGCACTTCCGGCGCCGAGGCGCCGGCGGTGATGGCGATCCGCTTAACCGCGTCGAATTCCGACCAGTCGATGTCCGCGGCGCGCTGCACCAGAACGGCGCGCGGACAGCCGGCGCGTTCCGCCACCTCGCGCAGCCGCTTGGAGTTCGACGAATTGGGCGCGCCGACGACGATCGCCGCATCGACCGAACCGGCCACCGCCTTCATCGCCTCCTGGCGGTTGGTGGTGGCGTAGCAGATATCGCCCTTGGCCGGCTGGCGGATCGCCGGGAAGCGGCGCGTCAATACGGCGACGATCTCGGCGGTGTCGTCGAGCGACAGCGTCGTCTGGGTGACATAGGCGAGGCGTTCCGGATCGGCCGGCGTCAGCGCCTCGGCGTCGGCGACCGTTTCGACGAGGTGCACCGCGCCGGCGTCAAGCTGCCCCATCGTGCCGATCACCTCCGGGTGGCCGGCATGGCCGATCAGCACGATCTCGTCGCCGCGGCCATGATGCCGCTCGGCCTCGCGATGGACCTTGGAGACGAGCGGGCAGGTGGCATCGAGGAAGAACAGGCCGCGGGCGGCGGCGGCCTCCGGCACCGATTTCGGAACGCCGTGAGCGGAGAAGATCACCGGCGCCTCGGTGTCCGGGATCTCATCCAGTTCCTCGACGAAGACGGCGCCCTTCGCCCGCAGACCGTCGACGACAAAGCGGTTGTGGACGATTTCGTGGCGCACATAGACCGGCGCGCCATACTGCTTCAACGCCAGTTCGACGATCTGGATCGCCCGGTCGACGCCGGCGCAGAAGCCGCGCGGCGCGCACAGCAGGATTTCCAGGGCAGGCTTCATCCGCGGGTCCGCCTCTGCTCGGTGTTCCGGCGTCGCCGGTTCCGATGCAATAGAGGTAGCTCCGGCGCCGCTGTCAAGGCGCGGCGGCCGGTTGCGTCGATGTCGCCAAATCCGCCGATGCCTGTTATAGAGACCGCATTGGTTTGGGAGACCGAGTAAACATGCGGCAGTACAGTATTGCGTATCAGCGCCGATGGGCGCGCATCGCGTCGGCCGCGGCGATGTCGACGATCATCGCCGCGTGCAGTTCCGGCAGCACTTCACCGCCGGCCGACAGCGTCGCCGGCAAGTTGATCCGCGGCACCGCGGAGCCGGCACAGATTTCTCCGGAATCGGGCGAATCGGGCAAGCGGTTGAAATGCCCGCGCGTGTCGATCCGCGAGGGTACCCAGGTGGTCCGCGTCTATGAACGCGGCGGCGAAGACGACCCGACGCAGGTGCGCTATCAGGCGACGATTTCGGAAACGGCGCGGGAGTGCTTCTTCTCCGGCGGCATCCTGACGATGAAGGTCGGCGTTGCCGGCTGGATCGTTGCCGGGCCGAAAGGCGCGGTCGGCAATATCAACGTGCCGCTCAGGATCGCCATCGTCCAAGGCGGCTCGGAAGTGCTGTTTTCCAAGCTCTACCAGATCCCGGCAACGCTTTCGGCGACACAGCCGCGGGTGAGCTTCACCCATGTCGACGACGCCATCTACGTGCCCGAGCCCGAACGCAACGGCAGCTATCGCGTCTTTGTCGGGTTCGACGAAAAGCGCTGAACGGACGCTCCGTTGCGGTTGACAGAATGCCGCGGGTTACTAAACTCGGCGGCAAGAGCTTTTTATGGCTCTAGACGGGGTTCTGTCGTGCCTCGTCCATGTCCGGCTGACGGTCGCGCGACCAGGCCGGCATGATCGGTCGGCGGGAGAGTTCGGGGCGGCCGCCCCGGCGCCGAAGGAGCAACCGCCCGGGAAACTCTCAGGCCCCTGGACCGCCAGTCCGGACGACACTCTGGAAAGCAGTCGGCGGAGTACCGTCTCCGCGACTCACCGAAGGAGTAACCGGCGTAAAGGTCGGGAAATCTCTCAGGTCCTGCGACAGAGAGGGCAAGACCGGCGAATCGCCGTCGGTCATGGTAAGCCCCTTGTCGAGGACCGAAAAATGGCCGATCCGCAGACCCAAGACCTGAACACGACACCGCTGCATGCGCTCCACGTCGAACTGGGCGGCAAGATGGTGCCGTTCGCCGGCTACCACATGCCGGTGCACTATCCCCTGGGCATTCTCGCCGAACACAATTGGACGCGCGAGAATGCCGGGCTGTTCGACGTGTCCCATATGGGCCAGCGGGCGCTCGTCGGCGCCGATCACGGCGCGGTTGCGGCAGCGCTCGAGGCGCTGACCACCGGCGATTTCGCCGCGCTTCATCCCGGCCGCATGCGCTACACGCTGCTCCTGACCGAGGCCGGGACCATTATCGACGATCTGATGGTCACGCGGCCGGCGGCACCGGAAGATGACGGCCGGCTTAACCTTATCGTCAATGCGGCGCGCAAGGCGGTCGACGATGCCGCGATCGCCGGCGCGCTGCCGGGCGATATCCGCTACGAGCTGGCCGACGACCGCGCCCTGCTGGCGCTGCAGGGACCGAAGGCGGCCGATGCGATCGCCCGGCACGCACCCGAAGCGGCCGAACTCTCGTTCATGACCGCCCGCAGCACCCAATTCGACGGGATTGCCTGCCAGATCAGCCGCTCCGGCTATACCGGCGAGGACGGCTTTGAGATTTCGGTTGCGGCAGACGCGGCGGAAACGGTCGCAAGGGCGCTTCTCGGCGAGGATGAAGTGGCACCGATCGGGCTCGGCGCCCGCGATTCGCTGCGGCTTGAGGCCGGGCTCTGCCTTTACGGTCACGACATCGACGAGACGACGACGCCGGTCGAGGCCGATCTGGTGTGGGCGATCTCCAAGCGGCGGCGCAGCGAAGGCGGCTTTCCCGGCGCCGATATCATTTTTCGTCAGATGGAGACCGGCACTGAGAGGCGCCGGGTCGGCATCCGCCCCGAGGGCCGCGCACCGGCGCGCGAAGGCACCGAAATCCAGGATGACGCCGGTCGCCCGATCGGAACGGTGACGTCCGGCGGCTTTGGCCCGACGGTCGGCGGCCCGGTGGCGATGGGCTATGTGGACAGCGGCTTTGCCGAGCCCGGCACCGAGATTTCGCTGATCGTGCGCGGCAAGCCATTGCCGGCGCGGGTCGCCGCCCTCCCCTTCGTTCCCCAGCGTTACTATCGCAAACCCAAGGCCTGAGCAGCAGGAAGAAGACCATGACAGCCAAGAGCTATACCGAAGATCACGAATGGATCGCCGTCAACGGCAATGTGGCGACGATCGGCATCTCCGACTATGCCCAGGAGCAGTTGGGCGACATCGTCTTCGTCGACCTCCCCGAGATCGGCCGGGCGGTGAAAAAGGGCGACGAGGCGGCGGTCGTCGAATCGGTCAAGGCGGCGAGCGAAGTCTATGCCCCGGTCACCGGCAAGGTGGTCGAGATCAACGCGGCACTGGCCGAGGCGCCGGAAACGGTCAACCAGTCGGCCGAGGAGGGCGGCTGGTTCATGAAGGTCGAACTCGACGGCGGCGGGCAACTGGACGGACTTATGGATGCCGCGGCTTATCAGGACTATGTCGCCGGGCTTTGAGGGGAAGCGTGCTCCGCGGCATTACTCCCCTCCCCCTTGCGGCAGGGCTATTGCATATGAGTAAAGAGTTCGAAGAAGAAATCTTTGCTCCAAGCAGCGAGTTTCATTTTCCGCGCGACGGAACG
>JANQEG010000141.1 GCA_028278505.1 Rhodobiaceae bacterium | reverse complement strand
CCCGTCGACTTGCCAACGCAGTGGTGAAAGAACTCAAGCGCTTCTGAGCGCCGGTAGGCCATTGGATTGCCCGCTTGGGAGCGGGCAATGACGACGGAGAGGGGCCGCAGCCATTGCAAAAGCCGCACAACCGGACAAACCCGGCAGGACGGAAATACGCTGTATGGTGTAGTGAGGGAGATCACTACGCCGCCATGAGCCGGCTGATCTCCTCTTCGAAGGCGAAGCGTAGCTGTTCGCCTTCCTCGTCGGGAAGCCACAGCGTCAATTGCGGAAAGATGGTGCGGTAGAGCGATGTGCGCGCCGATCCCCAAGGGTCGGTCTCGGCCGCCCGTGCCTCCGCCAGGATTTTGTGCAGCCGCGCGCGAACCTTGTCGAGATCGGGCCGGTAAGCGGGCGCCGGATCGCCGCCGAAAAGGTCGTATTGTCCTTGACCTCCAAAGAGGTCCGTGTCGTCTGCGCCCATAACCCGTCTCTGTACCCACCGAATCACAGGTGCAATCGTGCACGAAACGCCAGCTTCATGCGAGCGGCGTCGGCGGGTTATACCACCCCTATTTAAAGTTGACTCCCGACGACGCGCCACGCGCAAAGCGCCCCGTTGCTCGTCATTGCGACCCCGGCGAAAGCCGGGGGAAGCAATCCAGGGCGGCTTGCTCAGCCTGGAGTGCCGCGCTCACTGGCGTTCGCTCGCAATGACGAACCGATAGATTTCCGACGTATAAATTGAGTCGATAATTCCTGCCCCTGGTATAATGCACCGTTCGGGCGTTGCTCCATCAACCTTATATCGGTGCGTTACGCTACGCTAACGCACCCTACGACTTGGTCGGATGCCAAGCGTCAGGGTATCGCTCCAGCAACAGTTTTCCGGACAAATGGTATCGAATGCCCCCTGCGACAGCCGACCGCACGTCTTTCGACCGTACAGCCCCGCTAAAACATGTTATTCTGATATATTAATATGAATGGCCGGCAGAGAATGACGCCGCCGATTGTGCGGCGCGAACAACAGACCGGCGCAAATGGGGGGAAACGATGAGCGAGAAAAGCCAAAGTGCCGGCAAGACGGGCGATCCGCCCGGTCAGGGCCCGTGCGAAACGGCGACGATCCCGATCGAGGCGCTCGATCGTTTCGTCACTGCGTTCGAGCGCAGCGCCCGGCGCTGGGAGATGATCGTCTATCCCGGTCTCGCCGCGCTGACGATGCTGATGGCCTATGGCTTTTTCCTGATCTACAGCCTGACCAGCGACATCCGCATGATCGCCGAACGCTTCGATCCGCAGATGGGTCATCATATGACGCGGCTGACGGAGCACATGGATTCCTTGAGCAAAAGCGTTGAAGCCATGAATTTGCAGGTGGCGACGATGACCACCCACACCGCCGAGATGAAGGCGATCAGCAAAAACATGGACAAGATCGGCCGGCAGCTTGCCGAGGTCAACGGCAAGATGACCTACATCACCACCGATATGGGCCGCATGCGCTATGACATGACCGTCATGAACGGCAATATTTCGCGGCCGATGGGCTTCATGAATTCCTTCATGCCGTGGTAGCGCGGTAGACGACGAGGCTCCGACCTTCCGAGCAAACCGGGCAGCAACGGCCTTGAGCCGAGGACCAATGTCCGCAACGAAACGGTGTGCTTTGGGTGATCATCGCCGAGCGGCAGGACCCCGCAAATACATCTATGATATTGAAATGCCGATGGTTCCCCGCTTTCGCGCTAGGGGATTCGCACGTCTTGCCGATTTGCGCCGCTCTGGGTGGGAAAAATCTGCGCGCAAGGACAGCCTTTTGGCACCTCACTTGGCGACAAGCGGTGCCCATTGGCCAATCCGTCCTTATTGGCGCTTGTTTTGTCGGTCGATTCTTCAATCCGCAACAGCCGAGGCAGACTACAAACATCATCGCCACCACCTCTCCCTCGTCACCGCCCGGTTTATCCGGGCGGTCCATTGGCTTGTCGACTTGTCAACGCATTCATGGAGAAATTCAAACGCTTCTGGATGTTGAAAGGCCATTGGATTGCCCGCATGAAGCGGGCAATGACGACGGAGAGAGGTCAGATCAACCGAAGAAACCGCTTTGACCGGATGACAATAGCGCAGCCAATCCGATGTCTTCCGACATATGAACCGGCGCGCCTTCTGGTTTCTGGTTTCTGGCTTCTGACTTCTGACTTCTGACTTCTGATTTCTGAATCAGTCGCCCTCGAACTCCATCAGCGTGTGCACCTCGACGCCCTTTTTGCGCAGGCGGTCGCCGCCGCCGAGATCCGGCAGGTCGATGACGAAGGCCGCGGCGACGATTTCGCCGCCCGACTGGCGGATCAGGTCGATCGCCGCATCGGCCGTGCCGCCGGTCGCGATCAGGTCGTCGATCAAAAGCACCCGGTCGCCCTCGACCAGGGCATCGGCGTGGATCTCGATGGTGTCGATGCCGTATTCGAGCTGATAGTCCTGGCCGATCGTCGTGTAGGGCAGCTTGCCCTTCTTGCGGATCGGCACGAAGCCGCGGCCGAGTTCGTGCGCCACCGCGCCGCCGAGGATGAAGCCGCGGGCCTCGATGCCGACGACCAGGTCGATGTGCGATCTGGCGCGCAGGAACGGCCACAGCAATTCGTCGACCGCCGCGCGCAGGCCGATCGGATCGGCAATGAGCGTGGTGATGTCGCGAAACATGACGCCGTCTTTCGGATAGTCCGGAATGGTCCGGACCAATGTCTTCAGATCGACGCGTTTCTTCGATTCCGGGTCCATCTGCCCCCTCCCCTGAACGAAAATGAGTCGGTTTGGATCAACGTCGTGCCCGCTACCAACCGTCGGCCATGATGTCTTCGGCCCCGCGCGGTTCGCGCATAAAATGTCGCGGCTCCGCCCCGATCACCGGTCAGCTCCCGTTCAGGACCCGGCCGGCGACCGCGTCGAGCTTGGCGACGAGCGCCGGATCGCGCTTATCGGGTGCGGTGATGATGGCAAAATCGAGCGCCCGGTCGGAGCCGACCGGACAGGTCTGATGGGTGCGCGGCAGATCGCGCGCCAGCCGCGAAATCAGCGTCGCGGCGTGTTCGGCATTCTCGTTCATCACCTTGATGATCGCCGCGATGTCGACCTCGCCATGGTCCGGGTGCCAGGAATCGTAGTCGGTCACCATCGCCACCGTGGCGTAGCAGATCTCCGCCTCGCGGGCGAGCTTGGCCTCGGGCATGTTGGTCATGCCGATGACGTCGCAGCCCCAGGCGCGATAGAGATGGCTTTCGGCCAGCGACGAGAATTGCGGCCCCTCCATCGCCAGATAGGTGCCGCCGCGGCGGTATTTCAGCTTCTCCGCCTGGGCTGCCGCCTCGACCTGGTCGACGAGGCCGGGGCTGACCGGATAGGCCATCGACACATGGGCGACGCAGCCCTTGCCGAAAAAGCTCTTGGGCCGCGCAAAGGTGCGGTCGATGAACTGTTCGACCAGCACGAAGGTGCCCGGCGACAGCTCCTCCTTCAGCGAGCCGCAGGCCGACATCGAAACCAGGTCGGTGACGCCGAGCCGCTTCATGGCGTCGATATTGGCGCGGTAGTTGATGTCGGACGGGGAATAGCGGTGGCCGCGTCCGTGGCGCGGCAGGAAGGCGACCGTCAGCCCCTCGATCTCGCCGATCCGGATTTCGTCCGACGGCTCGCCCCAGGGGCTCTCCACCTTCTGCCATTCCGCATCGCTGAGGCCGGGCAGCTCATAGAGCCCCGAGCCGCCGATGATCCCGAGCACCGCCTTGGTCATGCTTCCCCCGCTTGCCGCTTCGCCCCACCACCGAAACAGGGCGCCCTCACCAGCCCTGTTTGGAAGTTTCGGCGACCGACGTCAAGCACCGCATGATCAGTGATCGACGTCCGACCAGACCTTCTTCTTGGCCACGAAGAGCAGCCCGGCAAAGGCCAGCACATAGAGCATCGTCGCCATGCCGATCCGCTTGCGCTCTTCGAGCTTCGGCTCCGCCGCCCACATCATGAACGCGGTGACGTCGCGCGCGTAGTGTTCCAGCGTCATCGGCGTGCCGTCGGTATAGTCCACCATCTCGTCGTCGATGGGTGGCGCCATGGCGATCGCCGTGCCGCCGAGAAAATAGGGATTGTAATAGAGCCCGTCGCCGACCTCGACGCCGTCCGGCGCCTCTTCATAGCCGGTCAGCAGCGCGTAGATGTAGTCCGGCCCGGCCTCCTGATAGGTCGTGAACCAGTCAAGCACGAACCAGGGAAAGCCGCGCTCCACCGCCCGCGCCTTGGCCAGCAGCGAAAAGTCCGGCGGGGCGGCGCCGCCATTGGCGGCCGCGGCGGCTTCCACATTGGCGAACGGGCTCGGCCACAGATCGGCCGGCTTCGCCTCGCGCTCGAACATCTCGCCTTCGGCATCCGGGCCGTCGACGACGGTGTATTCGGCCGCGATCGCCTTGACTTCGGCTTCGGAGAATTCCGGCCCGCCCGGCTCGCCGAGATTGCGGAAGGCGACGAATTGCAGCCCGTGACAGCCGGCGCAGACCTCCTTGAACACCTTGAAGCCGCGCTGCAGCTGCGCCCGGTCATAGGTGCCGAACGGGCCGGCGAACGACCACCATTGCTCTACCGGCCTGTGGGCGCCGCCGGCCGCAGCCGCCGGTGTCACCGCCGCCGACGCAATCGTCAGCCCGACCGCGGCGACGATGCCGGTCAATGCGGAAACGACAGTGTGCTTCATGGCCCTATCCTTGTTGTCCCGTCGCATAGTTCAGCCTCGCTTTTCCGCAGCCGCGACCGCTTCGGTCGCGGCACCGGCGCCGCCATGCTTGGCGAGCACGGCATCGGAAATCGACGCCGGCAGCGGCTTCGGCTTTTCGAACAGGCCGAGCAGCGGCAGGATGATCAGGAAGTGGGCGAAATAATAGGCCGTACCGATCCGCGCCAGGGTCACGTAGATGCCCTCCGCCGGCTTGGCGCCCAGCCAGCCGAGCAGGATGCAGACGGCAACGAGGATCCAGAAGAACAGCCGGAAGAGCGGCCGGTAGGTGGCCGAACGCACTTTTGAGGTATCAAGCCAGGGCAGGAAAAAGAGCACGATGATCGCCGCGAACATGGCGACGACGCCGCCGAGCTTGTCGGGGATGGCGCGCAGGATCGCGTAGAACGGCAGGTAATACCATTCCGGCACGATGTGCGCCGGCGTCTTCAGCGGGTCCGCCGGAATGTAGTTGTCGGCGTGGCCCATATAGTTCGGCATGTAGAACACGAACCACAGATAGGCGAGCAGGAACACCACGGTGACGAAACTGTCCTTGATCGTCGCATAGGGGGTGAACGGCACCGTATCCTTTGTCGATTTCGGCTCGATCCCGGACGGGTTGTTCTGCCCGACCACGTGCAGCGCCCAGACGTGCAGCGCCACGACGGCGGCGATCGCAAACGGCAGCAGATAATGCAGCGAGAAGAAGCGCTGCAGCGTCGGATTGTCGACGGCGAAGCCGCCCCACAGCCAGGTCACGACCGCTTCGCCGACGAACGGGATCGCCGAGAACAGATTGGTGATCACGGTCGCCGCCCAGAAGCTCATCTGCCCCCAAGGCAGCACGTAGCCCATGAAGCCGGTCGCCATCATCAGCAGATAGATGATGACGCCGAGGATCCACAGGATCTCGCGCGGGGATTTGTACGAGCCGTAATAGAGGCCGCGGAAAATGTGGATGTAGACGGCGAGGAAGAAGAAGGCGCCGCCGTTGGCATGCATGTAGCGGATCAGCCAGCCATAGTTGACGTTGCGCATGATGTGCTCGATCGACGCAAACGCGAGATCCTCATGCGGCGTGAAATGCATCACCAGCACGATGCCGGTGACGAGCTGGATCACCAGCATGACCGACAGGATCATGCCGAAGGTCCACCAATAGTTCAGGTTCTTCGGGGTCGGAAAGCTGATGAACTGGCCTTCCATCAGGCTGAAGATCGGCAGCCTTTCCTCGACCCAACGGACGATCCTGTTCTTCGGTTGATAGGTCGAATGTCCACTCATCAAGCTTTTCCTCGCCTTCGGATTCGGCGCTTCGCGGGCCGGTGATCAACCGATCTTGATTGTCGTGTCGGAGATGAACGCATAGGGCGGGACGTAAAGGTTCTCCGGCGCCGGGCCTTTGCGGATTCGGCCGGAGGTGTCGTAGTGAGAACCGTGGCACGGGCAGAACCAGCCGCCATACTCGCCGGCCTCGCCGATCGGCACGCAGCCGAGATGGGTGCAGATGCCGATCATCACGACCAGCGCTTCATTGCCTTCGGCGGCGCGGTTGGCATCGCTCGCATCGGCATCCGACCCGAGATTCGGATTGCGCGCCGCCGGATCGATCAGTTCGGCGAGGTCGACCGTCTTGGCCGCCTCGATCTCTTCCGCCGTCCGGTTGCGGATGAAGATCGGCTTGCCGCGCCATTTGACGATGATGCTCTGGCCCTCCTCGATGTCGCCGACATCGACCTCGATGGAGGCGAGCGCCAGCGCCGAGGCGTCCGGGTTCATCTGGTGGATGAACGGCCAGGCCGCGAAGCCGACGCCGACGGCGCCGACCGCACCGGTGGCGATGTAAAGAAAGTCGCGGCGGGAAGGTTCGTCATTAGCGATGGTCGACATGTTCACTCAAGTCCTCTCCGGCGGCATTTTCCGTCCGCCTGTCGCCGTGCCGCGGCCGAGGCGGCGCGATACGGCGAAGAAATCCGGTACGGGGATTGTTGAAGGACCGGCGCCGGCACGGCCGCCGGTAAAATCCGGATACCTATCTGCTCGGGGCCGCTTTTTCTCACCGTTGGGAGACCTTGTCCAGACTCGGGAGGAAAGAACGAGGCAGATTGTCGCACTATTTATCACTATGTAAGAATGTAAGTGGCGAATCCGGCGTTCACCGTTGCTTGATGCTCCGCTATCGCGGACCGCATGTGCCGGTGCTCGACGCGGATTTTTTCGCCAATCCGAAAACCGGTGCCCACTTTTCGGGAATACGCTTTAGAAACGGTCCATGCGCATTGCCCTTTACCAGCCCGACATCCCGCAGAACACCGGAACCATTCTGCGCCTTGCCGCCTGTCTCGGCCTCGGCGTCGACATCATCGAGCCGGCCGGCTTCGCGCTCAGCGATCGCGCCCTGCGCCGCGCCGGCATGGACTATCTCGACCGTGCCGACTTCACCCGGCACATCGACTTCGATCATTTCGACACGGCGCGGCGCGCCGGTGCCGGCCGGCTCGTCGTGCTCACCACCCACGCCGAAACCGCCTATACCGACTTTCGCTTCGCCGCCAATGACAACCTGCTGTTCGGACGCGAATCCGCCGGCGTTCCGGACACCGTCCACGCCGCCGCCGACGCCCGGCTTGCGGTGCCGATCGCGGCGGGATTACGGTCGCTCAACGTCGCCGTCGCCTGCGCCATGGTGGTCGGCGAGGCGCTGCGCCAGACCGGCGGATTCCCGCAATGGCCGAACAGCGAAGGTGAGGAGCCGCAATGACCCTGCCGGCGGATATCGACGAAAAGAAGCGTGAGGCCGCAGCCTGGTTCGCGGCATTGCGCGACGACATCTGCGCCGCCCTCGAGGCGGTCGAGGAAGGGCTGCCGGCAGCAGCGCCGAACGGCGACCGCGCCGCCGGCAAATTCGTGCGCAAGCCGTGGACCCGTGCCGATCACACCGGCGCCGATGGCGGCGGCGGCACGATGTCGATGATGATCGGCCGCGTGTTCGAAAAGGTCGGCGTCCACACCTCCACCGTATTCGGCGAATTCGCGCCCGAGTTCCGCGGCCAGATCCCCGGCGCCGAGGACGATCCCCGGTTCTGGGCCTCCGGCATCTCGTTGATCGCCCATCCGTGGAACCCGAACGCCCCGGCCGCCCACATGAACACCCGCATGGTGGTGACGACCAGACAATGGTTCGGCGGCGGCGCCGACCTGACCCCGGTGCTCGACCGGCGCCGCACTGAGCATGATCCCGACAGCGGCGATTTCCACGCCGCCATGCGCGCCGCCTGCACCGCCCACCCGGACGTCGCCGACTATGACCGGTTCAAGGCCTGGTGCGACGAGTATTTTTTCCTGAAGCACCGCAACGAGCCGCGCGGCATCGGCGGCATCTTCTACGACGACGTCAACAGCGGCGACTGGACGGCCGATTTCGCCTTCACCCGCGAGGTCGGCCGCGCCTTTCTCGACATCTATCCCAGGCTGGTGGAGCGCAATTTCGCCACGCCCTGGAGCGCCGCCGACCGCGACGAACAGCTCGTCCGCCGCGGCCGCTATGTCGAGTTCAACCTGCTCTATGACCGCGGAACCGTGTTCGGGCTGAAGACCGGCGGCAATGTCGAGTCGATCCTGTCGTCGATGCCACCGCTGGTGAAGTGGCCGTGAACACTCCACCGGCTCAAGCCGGTGGCTTCGGGTCACGACCAAAAGCCGGATCGGGCGGCCATTCGGCCGACGCACGCCAACACCATCGTCGTCACCACCCGGTTTATCCGGGTGGTCCATTGGCCCGTCCACTTGCCAACGCATTTGTTAAGAAATTCAAGCGCTTCTGGGTGCCGGACCGCCATTGGATTGCCCGCATGAAGCGGGCAATGACGACGGAGGAGGGATCGAAATCATCCCGAAATGCCAGAACCGGGCAGCAGTGGCCCCGGGCCTGAACCGGCTTTCGGACAAGAATACGCCTGAACACAAAAGAGTGCTTTTGACCCTTTCACGGTTTGGGTGAACCAGGAGGAGCTCTTAGTTAAAATTTTCACAGTTCTTTCTTCAAAGTTGACGGCATTTCACAACGAAGAGAAAACCACGCTTCTTTTCAACGATTTAACGGACTTCCCCTAGACTCCACCGATGACTCGGGAGGCCCGTCATGTCGGCTAGACAAGCAAGCCGCGGAGAAATCCTGCTCATATCTGTGTTCTTCGCCGGGACGCTGGCCGTCGCCGCGACGTATCTGCTGTCGAATTTCGTCGCCGATGCGGTGCATCACCGCCATTTGCGCGAAATCGGCGCCCGCTGGGCCGGCGAGGTCGCCGAGATCGCCGCCGCAATTCCCGCCGACTGGTCCGAGATCGGCCGCCGGCTGACGGCAAAGCTTGCGCATGCGCCCGAACCGATCCGCGCCCGCGACATCACCATCTATGACGGCAACGGCGCCCCGCTCGCCGGCACCGGCCCGCTCTCCAGTTTCGGCCTGCGCGGCGGCATGGCCGACGATGCCGGCGACCGCGCCGCAATCCGGGCCGCCATTGGCGGCGACCTCGTCCACAACCGGCTGACCGGCGGCAGCGGCCGCAGACCGGCCGAATTTTCCGACATCTACGTGCCGGTCGACCTCGGCCCCTCCGGCGGCGGCGCCTTGCGCATCGCAACCAACGACGCCGGCAAGGCGGTGGTGTTCGCCAGCTTCCTGGAGACTTATGCCGGCGTTGCGGCGTTCGTCTGCTGGATCGTCTTCATGGTGCCGATGGCGATCGCCTGGCGGCGGACGGCGGTGCGGGAGGCCACGGCGAAAGATGAGCACTTCTACGCCCGCCACGACCCGCTCACCGGGCTGCCGAACCGCCGGCAGTTCAGCGAGAAACTGAACGAGGCGCTGGCGCGCAACCGGCGCCATCGGACGCGCCTGGCGGTGATGTATCTCGACCTCGACCGGTTCAAGGACATCAACGACACCTACGGCCATCCGGCCGGCGACGAACTGCTCATATCCGTTGCGCTCAGGCTGCGCCAGTCGATCCGCGAAATCGACACGATCGGCCGGCTCGGCGGCGACGAATTCGCGATCATTGCCGAGGACCTCGACGATCCCCGTTTCGCAGGCACGCTGGCCCGGCGCATCTGCAGCGTGCTCGGCGCGCCTTATGAAATCGCCGGCCACAATATCGTCACCTCGACCTCGATCGGCATCGCCCTTGCGCCGGACGACGGCGTCGACGCCGATCTCCTCGTCAAGCACGCCGACCTTGCGCTTTATCGCGCCAAGGGCGAAGGCCGGAATACCTATCGCTATTTCGAATCGGAGATGGATGCGATCCAGCAAAGGCGGCTGCAGATCGAACGGGACTTGCGGCATTCGCTGCAGGGCGACGGGTTCTCGCTGACCTATCAGCCGCAATACGACCTGAACAGCGGCGCCTTGTGCGGCTATCAGGTGGTGCCGGTCTGGAGGCATCCGGAGCAGGGTGAGATCTCAGCTGAAGTGTTCATGCCGGTCGCCGAAGACTCCGGGCTCATCGTCCAGCTCGGCGCCTGGATCCTGCACGAGGCCTGCCGGGCGGCGGCCAAATGGCCGGACGGCGTGAAGGTTTCCGTCAGCCTGTCGCCGGTCCAGTTCCGCAACAAGCAGATCATCGGAACCGTCGCCTCGGCGCTGCAGACATCCGGCCTCGAGCCGAAACGGCTGGAGCTGGAATTCACCGAAAAACTGCTGTTGCAGGACACCGAGCGGATGCTGGAGATCCTGCTGAAGCTGCGCGATGTCGGGGTTTCGATGGCGATGACCGAATTCGGCGTCGGCTATTCCAGCCTCAGCCATTTGTCGCGGCTGCCGTTCTCCAACATCAAGATCAACAGAAGCTTCATCGAGAAGCTCGAACTGGAGCCGGAATCGACCGCAATCGTCAATTCGATCATCGGGCTCGGCCGCTCGCTGGAGGTGACCGTTACCGCCGACGGCGTGGCGACCGCGCAGCAGGCGCGCCTTCTGAAGAAGCACGGATGCAACCGGGTGCAGGGCCATCTGTTCGGCCAGCCATCGCCCGACGCCGGCGCCCCGCCCTTCGCCGCCGAAGGGCTCACCGACGAGACCATCCTCGCCCGCAGCGCGCAGGGCGTTGGGCGTTTCCGGCTTGCCGGGGAATGCACCTCAGGCTCCCCCGCCGAGGCCGTTACTCGTCGATTATTGCCAGAGAATACAAAGCTCTAGAACAGGTCCAGATAGGCGGCGACCAGCAGCGCGCCGATGACCATGGCGCCGATGAGGGCAAAGGTCGCCTTCCAGGTCGAATGCGCCGCCTCTTCACCGGCCCCGGCCGACCTCCCCCCGGCCGGCCCGGCGCCGGTCGCGTCCCGGTTCACCCTCTCCCTGACATAATCGGCGGCAAAGGCCTTCTCGCGCTCGACCAGGCGCTCGGCGATATAGGTGGTGACGGCATCGGCGACCCGGTTCACATCGTCGGTTTCCGCCAGGACCACGCGGCCGAGGCGGGTGTCGTTGACGAAGCGGTAGGTCTGCCGGTCCCGGGCCATCACCACGTGGCCGGTCACGTCCACCCACAGCCGCGGCGGATCGCCGGGCAGGATGGCCAGTTCGAAGCGGTCGTCATCGTCGGGCAGTTCGGCAATCACCCCGGCAAGCGCATCGCGCAAGAGCTCGAGGCGGGCGATCTCCGCCTGCCGCAATTCGGTTACCGCATCCATGCGCTCGGCTTCGGCCAGCTTGACCCGGCGCACCGCCTCGTGCAGCCGATGCACGGGCTCCGGCCCGGCCGGTGCCGAGTCCCCGCTGTCCACAGGCATTGCCTCACCGGCCGGGTCGGTCGGCAATTCGTCGGCCCTGCGGCCGCCATCCTGCCGATCGGCAAACGCGTTGCGCGGATCGTTCATGATCGTTCTCCACAGCCCGGCGCGGTGGTGTTCACACTTTGTTAACAGATTGCGCCGGCCGGCGCACCCGCGCGTACCGATCGATTGCTTGCAGGGTTAATACCAATCCGCGACAGTCGCGGCATCCTGTTGGTTGGAACCGGAGCGGAAATCCATGTCCACGCTGCCCGAAACTGTCCAAAGGGTTGCCCGCGTCGCCGAGGCGCTCGGCCTTGCCGTCGACATTCGCGAGATGGCGGAGAGCACGCGGACCGCGGAAGAGGCGGCGGCGGCGTGCGGCTGCGATCTCGGCCAGATCGTCAAGTCGCTGGTGTTTTGCGGCAAGGCCAGCGGGCGGCCCTATCTGCTGCTCGTCTCCGGCCGCAACCGGGTCAACGAGGCGGCCGTCGCCCGCCATCTCGGCGAAAAGCTGACGCGGCCCGACGCGGCCTATGTGCGCGAGGTCTCCGGTTTCGCCATCGGCGGCATCCCGCCCTTCGGCCATGCCAGCGACATCGCGACCTCAATCGACCAAGACCTGCTCGCCTATGACGTCGTCTGGGCGGCGGCCGGCACGCCGCGCGCGGTTTTCGCCGTCGCCCCGCAAGCGCTGGCCGCGGCGATCGGGGCCGAGACGATCGACGTCGGCGGCGGCTGAACGCCGATACCGGCTATTCGGGCAAGTCGACTGCGGCCGGTTGGCGGCCGTAATCGCCGAATTTTGCGATGACCCGATCCATCTCCGCATCGTCGATGATGACCGGCTCGCCGACGGCAAGCGCGGCAAGATATTGGCTCGCGAGCGCCTCGATCTCGATGGCAAGCGTCAGCGCCTCGTCGAGGCTGTCGTGGAAGCAGACCTGGCCGTGATTGCCGAGCAGGCAGGCGCGCCGGCCATCGAGCGCCGCCAGCATCGCCGAAGACAATTCGGCGGTGCCGAAAGTGGCGTAGTCGGCGCAGCGGATGTCGCGGCCGCCGGCAACGGCGACCATGTAGTGAAACGCCGGGATCGGCCGGCGCAGACAGGCGAGCGCGGTGGCGTGGGTCGAGTGGACGTGGATGACGGCGCCGGCCGCCTCGTGCCGGCTGTAGATGTCGCGGTGCATGCGCCATTCGCTCGACTGCAGCCACGCGCCCTCGGCATTGCCGTCGAAATCGACGAAGACGATCTGCTCGGGGCGGAGCCGCTCATAGGCGATGCCCGACGGCGTGATCAGGAACCCGCCTTCGACGCGGCGGCTGAAATTGCCCGCCGCACCATGATTGATGCCGAGCGAAATCGCCTTCAGCGCCGTGTCGATCACCGATTGCCGGGCCTGCCGGTCGCCGGCAGGGCTCACTCGGCGGCCCTCCCGGCGCGCTCCGGAAACGCCTCGGCGATCGCCGCCTGATCGGCGGCAAGCACGCCGCGCTCTGTGATCAGGCCGGTGACCAGCCGCGCAGGCGTCACGTCGAAGGCGTAATTGGCGATCGCGCTGCCGGGCGCGACGATCGACACGGTCTCGATGCGCCCGTCCGCCGTCGTTCCGGTCATGCGGTCGACCTCATCGGCGCCGCGCTGCTCGATCGGCACCTCGGCGACACCGTCGAAAATGGCGAAGTCGATCGTCGGCGAGGGCAGCGCCACGTAAAACGGCACGCCGTTGTCGGCGGCGGCGAGCGCCTTCAGATAGGTGCCGATCTTGTTGCAGACATCGCCGCGTGCCGTCGTCCGGTCGGTGCCGGTGATGACCAGATCGACGAGCCCGTGCTGCATCAGATGGCCGCCGACATTGTCGACGACGACCGTGTGCGGGACGCCGTGCTTGCCGAGCTCCCAGGCGGTCAGCGCGGCGCCCTGGTTGCGCGGCCGGGTTTCGTCGACCCAGACGTGGACGTCGATGCCGCCGTCATGGGCCATGTAGATCGGCGCCGTGGCGGTTCCCCAGTCGACGGTGGCGAGCCAGCCGGCATTGCAGTGGGTGAGGATGTTGACCGGCTCTCCGTCGGCCTTTTTGGCGGCAATCGCTTCGATCAGCTTCAGCCCGTTGCGGCCGATCGCGGCACAGATCTCCACATCCTCGTCGCACACGGCTGCGGCCGCCGCATAGGCGGTCTTGGCCCGATGGTCCTCGGGAGCGTGCAGCACGATGGTGCGCATCCGCTCCAGCGCCCATCTGAGGTTGATCGCGGTCGGGCGGGTGGCGGCGAGTTCGGTAAAAGCCGCCTCGAAATTCTCGTTCGTCGGATCGGCCCGCATCGCCAGCGCGATGCCATAGGCTGCGGTGGCGCCGATCAGCGGCGCGCCGCGCACCAGCATGTCGGCGATGGCGTGGGCGGCATCACCGACCGTCTCAAGCCGCGCGATCTCGAATTGGTGCGGAAATTTGGTCTGGTCGATGATCTCGACCGTCTTGCCGTCCTCGGCGAGCCAGATCGTGCGGTAATGGGTGCCGTCGACTTTCATGCGTTACTCCCGTCGCCCTTGTCTGCGCCGGTTCTCTCATAGCGGAATGTCGCGGGCGTGTCATAGGGAAGGCTATTTTGCGTTTCTCTTAGTAGGAGTGAAACCAGCTTAGCGTTGAAATCTGAGGTTCTGAAATTTCTGCACCAATCCTGAGTCCAACACTATGATGCCTAAACGCCCACGTTTTAGATGTAGATATTTTTTTATTATCGCTATTTAAACCGTCGAGCTTATCGTCATATTCTCCAACTAATTCAGGTTGAACGAAATCAATCCCTATTTTCAACGAAGTATTTTCATTTTGCAGCCTGAAAGCCAAATCATTGGTCGGCGTGTTGGTCCACCGGAGGCCAGCGCTTCTCATCTCGGATACTGGTCGTGTAATTGCACGTATCCAAGGTATTTCTTGTTGTTGATTCAATGCGATCGGAACATCACAAAGTCCTTCAAAAAGCGCTTTATCTTTTTTCTTCTTCGACTTGTTGTCTTTTAAATGAAACTGAATTGGAGGGTGATATGTGAAATGAGGATTTTTTACGCCCTCCAAGGTACTAGAATTAGATTCGATAAGATATGATGCTGTAACCCGATTATACGCGTTCCAGAGAAGAATTCGGCTTCGAAATATAGGAGAAATAAAGGTTTTATCAGTTAGGCCGAATGAGATGCTCCCGTTCGGTTGCAGCGATATCCATGCAACACGAACAAACCGTTTAGGCAGCTCACATGTTAAATAAAGCCGCATCTTCCTCTCGCATATATAAGCGATACGAGTATCGCAGAAGTATGTGAGCTCGAAACCCTCATAAAGGCGAATGTCAGCGCGTTACTCTGAAGCTAAATATCAATCGTGCTATGGATTTCTAAGTTGCTGAAAAGGCTGTCAATTTATTGCCTCCAAGCTGGGTAGTTCAATCCGACCGAATGTTGCTTTAGTCTGCGCGGGACAAGGACTTCGGGAACCGGACGCAGCCGCAATGGATGAGCGCAGCACTGAAGGCGCCGGGCGTGCGGCGGCCGCTTTCCCCCTCATGCGCCTCTTTCAGGTGGCGATCGTGTTCCTGGTTTCGGCCGCCGGGCTCGTCGTTGAAATCGTCGCCGGGCGCATGCTGGCGCCCTATGTGGGCATGTCGCTCTACACCTGGACGGCGGTGATCGCCGTCGTGCTCGCCGGCTTTTCGATCGGCCACTGGATCGGCGGCCGGCTCGCCGACACGCCGGAGACGACCGCCTGGCGCGGGCTTGCCGTCAGCCTTTTCCTGGCCGCGCTGACGACGCTTGCGGCGATCTGGCTGATCGGGCCGCTGTCCGAGCCGATCCTCACCACCTTCCCGCATCCGGTCGCCGGCATCACGCTCTTTGCCACGGCGCTCTTTCTGCTGCCGTCGCTTTTCGTCGGCATTCCCGCGCCGGTGGTGGCGAGGCTGGCGATTTCGACGGGGCGCGGCCGCGAGGGCCGGATTCTGGGGACGCTCTATGCGGCAGGCGCAGTGGGCGCCATCTTCGGCACGCTCGCCGCCGGCTATCTGTTCATCTCCTGGCTCGGCACCACATGGACGCTGATCGTCGTGGCGTTGGTCTATGCCGGGCTCGGCGTTGCCGTGTCAGTGGTCGCCATGAACGCGGCCGCGGGCCGCATCGGCGCGGCTACGATCGGGCTTCTGGTCCTCATCCTTGCCGTACTCGCCACCCCGCGCGCGGCGATTTCGCCCTGCACGCAAGAGAGCCGCTATTACTGCCTGCGCAGCGTCGACATGAGCGGCGATATCGGCATGCCGGCGCGGGCGATGATCCTCGACCACCTCGGCCACGGCATCAATGTCGGCCCGGCGCCGCGATTGCTGCTCGTGCCCTATACCTCGATCATGAACGCGCTGGTCGAGACCCGCTTCGGCGACCGGCCGATCGCAGCGTTCTTCCTCGGCGGCGGCGCCTATACGCTGCCGCGCGCCTGGGCCGCGGCCGGCCGGCCGGCCGAGATCACCGTCGCCGAGATCGATCCGGCGGTCACCCGGCTCGCCGAGCGGGATTTCTGGGTCGACACAAAGGACATGCGGATCATGCACGAGGATGGGCGGATGGCGCTCAACCGGCTTCGCGGCGAGCGCTTCGATGTCGTCATCGGCGATGCCTTCACCGATATCGCCGTGCCGCAGCACCTGATCACGCAGGAATTCCTGGCGCTGGTGAAGCGGCGGCTGGCGCCGGGCGGCATCTATCTGATGAATCTGGTCGACCGCGCCGATCGCCGCGATGCGCTGGCGGCGATGGTCGCGACCATGCGCACGGTTTTTCCGGCGGTTCAGGTCTGGGTCGAAACCGAGGACATCGCCGCGGGCGGACGCACGACCTTCGTGCTCGCCGGGGCCGAGACGCTCGACAATGATGAGGGCCTCAGCGAGACGGGGCCGCTGAAGCGGATGTTCCTGCGGATGACGGTGTCAGAACTCGACCGGCTGATCGCGGCGAAAAACCCGCCGACGCTTACCGACGACTATGCGCCGATCGATCGGCTCATTGCGGTGATCGACTGACCGCGGGCCTTGCCGGCGGCGTCAGTTGCTCGGGAAGCTGAACAGGGTGGCGGCGATGCGGCGATCGGAGAAGTCGACCGCGGGGCTCCAGACGAAAGTCTTGCGCTGGCGACGGAACATCTTGAGCATGGCTGTTTCTCGAATGCTAAGGTTACGGCTAACGGCGGAGGCGATCCGTCCGTCGATGATCGTGATGTAGGTGATTGACGGGCCCGGCGCCAGGGGGGCGATCGCAATGCTGCAATGCAATAGCCGCATGACTCGATTACCGGAATCGAAATCGGTCATCATCTTTGCGGTGATGTGAACGCAGCGGAGGGGCGATGCCGTTCACCTTCAACTTGCCCGGTTTTCTGCGCCGTCTGCTGTTTCGATATTGGCAGGTCAAACGCGGCATGACGCTCGGCGTCCGGGCGGTGATCATCGACGACGACGGCCGCGTGTTCCTGATCCGGCATTCCTACGTTCCGGGCTGGCATTTCCCGGGCGGCGGCGTCGAGGCGGGCGAGACCGCACGCGACGCGCTCGACCGCGAGATCGACGAGGAGGCCGGCATTGCGCTCAACGCCGATCCGGAACTCGTTGCCGTCTACCACAATGGCCGGCACTCGCCGCGCGACCACGTGCTGCTTTATCTCTGCCGCGACTGGCATCGTCTGCGGCAGCCGGCCCCGAACGCCGAAATCGTCGATCACGGTTTTTTCGCCCTAAACGATCTGCCCGAAGATACGGCGCGGTCGGCGCGGCGGCGCCTCAACGAGCTTTTCGGCGGTGCCGCGTTCGACCCGGTCTGGTAGGGCCGGCGCTAACCGCTGAGGTGCGCCCGGTCGTGCGGCGCATCGAAATCGAGTTCCGGTCCAGCCGGCACGATACCGGTCGGGTTGATGGTCAAATGGCTCTCGTAATAGTGCCGCTTGATGTGGACCATATCGACCGTCTCGGCGATGCCTTGCGTCTGGTAGATGTCGCGCAGATAGCCGGAGAGCGCCGGGTAGTCGGCGATGCGGCGGATGTTACACTTGAAATGGCCGACATAGACCGCATCGAAGCGGACCAGCGTCGTGAACAGGCGGATATCGGCCTCGGTCAAGCGGTCGCCGACCAGATAGCGGCGGGCGGAGAGCCGCGCCTCCAGCATGTCGAGCGCCGAGAAGAGCGCGGTGACCGCCTCCTCATAAGCCTCCTGCGTGGTGGCGAAGCCGGATTTGTAGACGCCGTTATTGACCCGGTCGTAAACAAGATCATTGATCTCGTCGATCCCGGCGCTCAGAGTTTCGGGATAATAGTCGCCGACAACAGCGCCCAGATGATCGAAGGCGCCGTCGAACATGCGGATGATTTCGGAGGATTCGTTGGAGACGATCGTCGCCGTCTCCTTGTCCCAGAGCACCGGCACGGTGACGCGGCCGGAATAGTGGGGATCGGCCCTGGTGTAGACTTCGTGCAGGAAGCGGGCGCCGTTGACACTGTCGGCGATGGTGCCGGGGCTGTCGCCGAATGCCCAGCCGTTTTCGCCCATGAACGGGTCGACGATCGATGTCGAGATCGTCGCGTCGAGCCCCTTCAGCCGGCGCATGATCAGCGTACGGTGGGCCCAGGGGCAGGCAAGTGAGACATAGAGGTGATAGCGGCCGGCCGCAGCCGCAAATCCGCCGGTGCCGCTTGGCCCCGGCGCACCGTCTTCGGTGATCCAGTTGCGGAACTGGGAGTCCTTGCGCACGAACCGGCCGCCGGTCGATTTCGTGTCATACCATTCGTCGTGCCAGACGCCGTCGACCAGAAGTCCCATGGGATTTCTCCGTTAGTGTTTGTGCGTTTGCGCAAGCGCCAACACCATCCACCGCCCTGCCTTACGACAAGATATGGCGCATCTGTCCCGGCGCCAGCCCGCCCGCGCCGTTTCGGATTTTCGAACACGCGGGGACAAGGGCGACCGACTTTACCGGCGCGCATGCCCATGCTAAAGGCGCAGGCCATTGCTTCTCGGGGGAAATTTCGTGATTGAGCGGCCGACACAGCGACGACGAGGCCAGCGACGTGACGCACCGTCACGCTCCGCCGCCGTGCGCGCCGTCATTGCCGTTTGCCGCAACGATCGGTAATCCCGTTACAAGGATTCCCTGCGCCCGGCCCATTGCCGCCGTATCGGAATCCTTAAGACAATGACCAAAGCCAGCTTTTCCCTTCTGAACGAGGCGCCCGCCGACCGGGACGCCATCGACATACTTCACGCCGAAACCTTCGGGCCGGGACGGTTCGCGCGCACCGCCTTTCGGCTGCGCGAGGGGGTTCCGCCGATCGCCGAACTCGGCCTCGTCGCCCGCATCGACGGCCGGCCGGTCGGCTCGGTCCGGTTCACCGCGATCAGCATCGGCGCCACGCCTGCGCTCTTGCTCGGGCCGCTCGCGGTGCTGCCGGCCCACAAGAATGTCGGGATCGGCCGGGCGCTCGTGCGCCACGGTCTCGACGCTGCGAAGGGGCGGGCGGAGGCCGCGGTCCTGCTCGTCGGCGATCTGCCCTATTACAGCCCGCTCGGCTTCTTCCGAGCGCCGGCCGGTTCGATCACGCTGCCGGGCCCGGTCGACCCGGCGCGGATCCTGGTCGCTCCGCTTCATGAAGGTGCGCTGGAGGGGTTGGAAGGGAAGGTGCGGTCGGGATAACCGAACCGTCCGGCGGCCCGGCTTTCACCCGAAATTACGGTTCATTTCACGACGTGTCATTGCCGGGCTTGTCCCATCGCTGTCCGGCTAGGCATTTTGCGATGGTTTCGACACCTTCTCCGTCGTCATTGCCCGCTTTATGCGGGCAATCCAATGGCCTTTCGGTCCCCAGAAGCGCTTGAATGTCTTCACGAAGGCTTTGATCAAGCTGACAAGCCAATGGACCACCCGGATAAACCGGGTGGTGACAAGGGAGGGGTTGGGTGGTGACAACGGGCGGGTGGTTCGTGACGGTTACGACTTAAGCCGGACAGCAATGGAATAAATCCGGGCATGACGGCAGACCGCCGGAAGATAACCGGGGGAAAATCCCCCTACCGCCCCTCGCGGTACCAGGTCATGGCGAGCGCGCCGAGCAGGGCGGCAAGGCCGATCAGGCCGAGGAAGAGCGGCGTCCGGTCGATGCCGATAAGCACCGAGGCTTCGGTGCGTTTCAGCCCGGCCCAGTCGCGGCCGGAATAGCCGCCGCCGGCGCGGATCGGCACGATGCGCGGCGTCGATAGCGCTTTTCCTTCCGCATCGGCGAGGCGGAAGACGCCGCCGCCCGTCGCTTCCGCGAGCGGCGCCAGCACCTCCGTGGTGCTGCGCACATCGGCGAATTCGCGCGGGCTGGCCGGGCCGGCATTGACGAGCGTGGTGCGTTCGCCGTCGCTAACCCGGTAGAGCCCGAGTTCGGCAGCGTCGATCTCGGCGCGCCAGGCGCCGGGCCGGGTCGGGCTCAGCGTCGCCTCGACGGCGGCACCCGACGGCGTGGTGATCCGCACCGGCGCTGCGGTTTCGGCCATGGTCTGGCGTTCCACGGTCAGCTTGCCGCCGCGCGCCCGGGCGACAAGGCTTTCCTCTTCGAGGTCCGGCTCCTTCATCAGCCAGTGGGCGAGCCGGCGCAGAAGATCGACATGGGGGCCGCCGCCCTCAAAGCCGCGGGCCCACAGCCAGGCGTGATCGGAGAGGAACACCGCGACCCGGCCCTCCGCCTCGCGGGCGAGCAGCAGCAGCGGCTTGTCGCCGGCGCCCGACATGACCACGTCGCCGGCGGTGACGTCGGCATCGACGAGGCGGAACCAGCGGCTCCAGCCGGGCTCGCCGGCGCCGGGCAGGTCGCGGGTGACGGGATGGCGGGTGCCGCGCTCGGTGATCTTGGGGCGGAACGGCGCCTCGACGATGTCGCCGGTCGGCTCGGCCGGCAGCACGTCGGCGATCCTGGTCCTGGCGATGGTGTCGAGGCCGGCGAATTCGGGACCGGCGGCGACCAGCACCGCGCCGCCGTCGCGCACATAGCGGGCGATGTTGTCGTAGTAGAGCTCGGGCAGCACGCCGCGGCGCTGATAGCGGTCGAGGATGATCAGGTCGAACTCGTCGATCTTGGCCTGAAACAGTTCGCGGGTGGGAAAGGCGATCAGCGAAAGCTGGTTGATCGGGGTGCCATCCTGCTTTTCCGGCGGCCGCAGGATGGTGAAGTGGACGAGGTCGACGCTGGCATCCGATTTCAAGAGATTGCGCCAGGTGCGCTCGCCCGGATGCGGGGCGCCGGAGACGAGCAGCACGCGCAGATTCTCGCGGATGCCCTCGATCTCGACGACGGCGCGGTCGTCGATCGCGGTCAGATCGTCCGGGCGCGGCTCGACCTCAAGCTCGATGATGTTGGCGCCGCCATGGGGGATCGTCACGTCGACCGAGAACGGCTGGCCGGGCACCACGGTCCGGGTTTCGACGGGGTCGCCGTCGCGGCGGATGGTGACCTCGACCGGGCCGGCATCCGGCCGCGTGTCTTCGACGCGAAAGCCGATCGGCTGCTTCTCGCCGACAAGGCCGAAGCGCGGCGCCTCGACGACGACGAGGCGGCGGCTGGTCTCTTCGGGGCGGCCGCTGACAAGCGCATGGACCGGCGCCGAAAAGCCGAGCGCATCGGCGCGGGCCGGCAAATCGTGGACCTGGCCGTCGGTAATGAGGAAGGCGGCGGCGACCCGCTCCGGCGGCACGTCGCGCAACGTCTCGGTGAGGCTCTTGAAGAGATGGGTGCCGTCGGTGGCGCCGTCGGGGCGGCCGGCCTCGACGATGCGCAGATCGAGCGCGCTGAACTTTTCGAGCCGGGCGGAAAGCTCGGCGAGCGCGCGCTCGGTCATCTCGCGGCGGTCGCCGAAATCCTGGCTGGCGCTGCGGTCGACGATGACGGCGACGACGGCGTCGAGCGGCTCGCGGTTCTCGCGCACGATCGAGGGGTCGGCGAGCGCCAGCACCAGGAGCGCGCCGGCGAGCGCCCTGAGGCCGCCGCCGCGCATGCGGCCGAACCAGGCGGCGGCAAGCATCAGCGCGATGAGGCCGGCGCCGACGGCCAGCACCCAGATCGGCACCAGAGGCGAGAATTCGATCGACCACTGCATCGCCCGCCTCCTACTGACCGAGGCGCTCAAGCAGCGCGGGAATGTGCACCTGATCGGCCTTGTAGTTGCCGGTCAGGGCGTACATGACGATGTTCACGCCGGCGCGGAAGGCGAATTCGCGCTGCGACGGATCCGCCGGCACGGTCGGATAGAGCGGCTCGCCGCGCTCGTCGACGGCCCAGGCGGCGGCGAAATCATTGGCGGTGATCAGGATCGAGGAGACGCCGTCGCCCGAACGCGCCGGCCGCTCTCTGTCCTCGGCGGTCTCCGGCAGCGCCTCGACCCAGAGCTGGCTTGTGCGGTAGCGGCCGGGGAAATCGTTGAGCAGATAGAACGATTTGGTCAGCACGTGGTCGATCGGCACGGCGGCGAGCGGCGGGATATCGAGGCTCGCCAGCATTTCGCGCAGTTTTTGCGTGCCGGCGCCGCCGCCGAAGCCGGAGGTGTTGCCGATCGTCTGGAGGCCGTCGCGGGTGTCGAACAGCACCGTGCCGCCATTGCGCATGAAGGCGTCGATGCGGGCCATCACCTCCGCCGGCGGGGCCGCGGCGTCGGCATCGATCGGCCAGTAGATCAGCGAATAGAAGGTGAGGTCGTCGCGAGCAATGTCGAGGCCGACCGGGTCGCCCGGCTCAAGCGCGGTGCGGCTGGTCAGGAGCCGGGTCAGGCCGAAGAGGCCGGCACGGCTGGTGTCGTCGATCGTCGCATTGCCGGTGAGCACATAGGCGAGCCGCGTCTCGCGCGTCGCCTCGATGGCGGCGCGGTCGGCGGCCGAAAGCGCCTCCTGGGCGGCGGCCGGACCGGCGCCGGGGACGCTTAAAAGACCGGCAAAGATGAGCGCGGCGGAAAGGCTCGCCGCGGCGGCGGCGGCGCGGCGGCGAAAGACGCCGTTGAGGACCAGGACGGCGAAGAGGTCGGCGGCGATAAGCGCCAGGGCCAGCAGAAAGAGCCATGGCCGAAGGTCGACCGGCTTCGTCGTCGACAGCGGCCGCAGGGCACCGATGCCGGCGATAGAGCCGAGATCAAGCGCCTGCAACTGGTCACCCGGGCCGACCACGTTGAGGGCGCGGAAGGCGTCCTCGGTGCCGTAGAAGCCGGGCGGATGGGCGGCGTCGGGGCGACGATCGGCAAAGCCCGATGCCGGCAGCGGCTCGGCGGTGCCGGCCGGCGCGGCAAACCCGCCGAAGCCGTCAAGGGCACGCAAGGGCGGCAGCAGCGCTTCGCCGGTGACGCCGGCTTCGCGGGCGCCCTTGCCGTCGCCGGCGTCGGCGCGCCCCGCCGACAGCGCCACCAGCCGGCGCAGCATTTCGACGAAGGCGCCCGACAGCGGCAGGTTCGACCAGGTGGTGTCGGCGGTGACGTGGAAGAGCACGATGAAGCCGGCGCCGGAGCGCCCGGCGGTGACGAGCGGCGTGCCGTCGATAAGCGACGCATAGGTGCGCTCGGTGATGTCCGGGCCGGGCTCGGCGAGCACCTGCCGGCTGACGCGGACATCTTCGGGCACGGCCAGATCGGCGAATGGCGAGCCTTCGGCGAATGGCGCCAGGCCTTGCGGCTGTTCCCAGGACAGGCTGCCGCCGAGGACGCGACCGCCGCGGCGCAGATCGACCGGCACCAGCGGATCGTCGCCGGCGGCCAGCCGCGGCCCGGCGAAGCGGATCAGCATGCCGCCCTTGTCGACCCAGTCGGAGAGCGGGTCCATGGCCTCGCCGGCCAGATTGCCGATGTCGGTCATGACGATGACGGAGACGTTCTGGTCGATGAGTTCGGCGACCGCCTCGGGCGTCTCGACGGCGCGCGGCCGGCGCAGATCGGCGTAGGGCGCGAGCGCCTTCTCCACATAGTAGAGCGGCGACAGGAGCGGCTGGGCGAGGTCGCTCGAAACGCCGCTCAGGACGCCGACGACGCGGCGGCGCCAGCGCTCGTCGAGCAGTTGCACCGCGCCGGCAGACGCGGCGTCGACGATCTCAAGCCGGGCGATCTCGTTGCGCAATTCGACCGGCAGGTCGAATTCGGCCTTGGCGAGGATCGCCGCATCGCTCATCTTGAACGAGGTCTCGGCGAGCGGTCTGCCCTTGAGGTCGAGGGCGCGGATGCGGCCGGAAAGGGAACCGTCCGAGGGCTTGCGCAGCACGTCGAGATGGAGCGCATCGGGCGCGTTCTCGCCGACCCTGAGCGCGAGCGGCGCGCCGGTTTCGGCGGCGAAGACGTCAAGCGAACGCTCGCCGGCCAGCCGCGACAGCGCTTCGGCGAAGACGTTGCCCGCGCCGTTTTCATGGCCGTCGCTGATCCAGACGATGTCGGCGGGCGTCGCGGCAAGCTGCGCCTCGATCGCCGGCAGAAGCGCGGCGCGATCAGGCGTCAGCGGCTGCGGCGCCAGCGCGGCCAGCTTCTCGCGCGCCTGTGCGGCGCTTATCGCGGCAAGGTCGGGGGTGGCGGCGGCCGTCGGCAGGAGCATGATCGGGCGCTCGGCGGCGTCGGCGGCACCGATCACCCGCTCCGCCGTCGCCGTCCGCGCCGCCCAATCGGGCGCGGCGAGCCAGCCATTGTCGATGATCAGAAGCAGCGGGCCGGATCCGGGCGTCTGTTCCGACGCCGGCCGCCACACCGGCCCGGCGAGCGCGATGATGACGATCGCGGTCAAAAGCAGTCGGAGTGCGGTCAGCCACCACGGGCTTCGCGCCGGGGTCTCCTCGCGGCGCTCGATCTCAAGCAACAGCCTTGTCGGCGGAAATTCCTCCTCGCGCGGCCGCGGCGGCGTCATCCGCAGCAGCCACCAGATCACCGGCAGCAGCGCCAGCGCGGCCAGGATGAGCGGTTGCAGGAAGCCGAGCGCGATCATGGGCCGCCCCCGGCGAGCGGACGGGCGGGCCCCGGCGCGATGCCTTCGCTCAGCCTGGCGTGGAGCAGAAACAGCGGTTCGCTCGCCGGCCGGTCGGTGTGATGCAGCAGGAAGGTCCAGCCGAGATGGTCGGCGAAGGCGGAGAGCGTCTCGCGGTGGGCGTTGAGCCGCCGGCAATAGTCGTCGCGCCAGCCCTCGGCGCGCCCGGCGGTCAGCCGGAGCCCGGTTTCCGGATCGCGGAATTCGGTGCGTCCGGCGAACGGGAAGGTCTCCTCGATCGGGTCGAGCACCTGGACGAGCTGGACGCTGGCGCCCTCCTTGGCGATCGCGCCCAATTGCCCGGTGATCTCGTCGAGAGGGTCGAGCAGGTCGCCGATGACGATGACGTCGCTGAACCGCTTCAGCCCGGCGAGCGACGGCCGGCGCCGGTCGGCGGCCGGGTCGACCAGCCGCCGGGCGATGCGTTCGGCGGCGTTGCGGCTGGCGATCGGCGGGCCGCCGCCGAGCAGCCCGACCCGCTCGCCGCCGCGGGCGAGCAGATCGGCGAGTGCAAGCGTCAGCACCACCGTGCGGTCGCGCTTGGTGACGGGGGCGAGGTCGGAGCGGAAATCCATCGATGTCGACAAATCCGGCCACAGCCAGACGGTATGAGCAGCCTCCCATTCCTGCTCGCGCACATAGAGCAGGTCTTCGCGGGCCGATCGGCGCCAGTCGATGCGGGCAGTGGATTCGCCGTCGAAATAGGGACGGAACTGCCAGAAGGTCTCGCCGGGTCCGGGCCGGCGCCGGCCGTGCCAGCCGCTGACGATGGTGCCGGCGACGTTCAGCGCCTCGACCAGCAGGTCGGGCAGGGCGCTGGCGAGCGCGCGGGCGTCATGGACGAGAGCCGTGGACCCGGCGGTGCCGCCGCCTCTGTCGTGGGCCCGCCGCTCCATCCGCTCAGCCGATCCGCTCGACGAGCCGCGCGATCAGATCGTGGACGGTCCAGCCGTCGGCGCGGGCGGCAAAGGTCAGCGCCATGCGGTGCTGCAGCACCGGCACGGCGAGCGCCGCGACATCGTCGACGGACGGCGCCAGCCGCCCCTCGGCAAGGGCGCGAGCGCGCACGGTCAGCATCAGCGCCTGGCTCGCCCGCGGGCCGGCGCCCCAGGCGATCAGCCGCGAAAGCTCGGCCGGCTCGGCATCGGGCCGGGCCGAACGGACCAGGGTCAGGATCGCCTCGACCACGGATTCGCCGACCGGCAGCCGGCGAACGAGCTGCTGCATGTCCTGCAGTTCGTCGGCCGTCAGCACTGTATCGGCGCTGGCCTCGACGGTGCCGGTCGTCTCCAGCATCATCCGCCGTTCCGCCGCGATGTCGGGATAGCTGACGTCGGTCTGCATCAGGAAGCGGTCGAGCTGCGCCTCCGGCAGCGGATAGGTGCCTTCCTGCTCCAGTGGGTTCTGGGTCGCCAGCACGTGGAACGGCGAGGGCAGGGGGTGGCGCTGGCCGGCGATCGAGACCGCGTTCTCCTGCATCGCCTGCAAGAGCGCCGACTGGGTGCGCGGGCTGGCGCGATTGATTTCGTCGGCCAAGAGGAGCTGGCAGAAGACCGGCCCCGGAATGAAGCGAAACTCGCGCTTGCCGTCGGAGGATTCCTCCAACACCTCCGAGCCCAGCACGTCGCCGGGCATCAGGTCCGGGGTGAACTGGA
>JANQEG010000044.1 GCA_028278505.1 Rhodobiaceae bacterium | reverse complement strand
CTTCGCGGGTTCTTCTGCGTAGGCGAATGTCCATGGGTGCGGCGGCCGCAGCCGGACGTACTGGTGGTCAGGCCTTATTGGATTCCCGCCTTCGCGGGAATGACGAGCGCGCGGGGTATGCTCCGACAACCCGCACGCTCTGCCGTGACCCCGGCCTACTCCTCCGTCACCCCCACCTACTCTTCCGTCACCCCCGCGAAGGCGGGGGTCCATTGGGGCGGTACCGCGGGCGACCGTGTTTGCGGTCCGTCCTCGCAGAAGTCCCGCCTTTGCAGGTGAGGGGGAAGCGATCGTCGTTCCTATAAGTAGACGAAGGTCGGCCACGATCACAAACTCCGGGCGATCAGCAGCTTCATGATCTCGTTGGTGCCGGCATAGATGCGCTGCACCCGGGCGTCGCGGTACATGCGGCTGATCGGAAACTCGTCCATGTAGCCGTAGCCGCCGAAGAACTGCAGGCAGGTGTCGACGATCTTGCCCTGCAGGTCGGTCAACCAGTATTTGGCCATCGAGGCGGTGACCGTATCGAGGCCGCCGGCGATGTGCCGGCCGATGCAGTGGTCCAGGAAGACGCGGCCGATGGTCGCCTCGGTCTTGACCTCGGCGAGCGAGAACTGAGTGTTCTGGAATTCGACGATCGCCTTGCCGAACGCCTTGCGCTCCTTGACGTAGTCGATGGTGAGGCCGACCGCCCGCTCGATCATCGCCACCGCCTGGGTGGCGACCAGCAGGCGCTCCTGGGGCAACTGGTCCATCAACTGGTAGAAGCCCTGGCCTTCCTCGCCGCCGAGCAGGCTGTCGGCGGTCAGCTTCATGTCGTCGAAGAAGAGTTCCGATGTGTCCTGGGCGTCCATGCCGAGCTTCTTCAGCTTGCGGCCGCGGCGATAGCCCTCGACCTCGTCGGTTTCCACGACAAAGAGCGAAATGCCCTTGGCGCCGGCGTCAGTGTCGGTCTTGGCGACGACGAGGACCAGATTGGCGTGCTGACCGTTGGTGATGAAGGTCTTTGAGCCGTTGACCAGATAGCCGTTGCCGTCCTTGACGGCGCGGGTCTTGATTCCTTGCAGATCGGAGCCGGCGGCCGGCTCGGTCATGGCGATGGCGCCGATCAGCTCGCCGGTGGCGAGCCGCGGCAGCCATTTCTGCTTCTGCTCCTCGGAGCCGTAATGAAGGATGTAGGGCGAGACGATCGCCGAATGCAGCGGCGCGCCGAAGCTGTCGAGGCCGGCACGGCCGATCGCCAGTGTGATCACCGCCTCATGGGCGAAGCTGCCGCCGGCGCCGCCATAGTCCTCCGGCATGGCGGCGCAGAGCAGGCCCGCCGCGCCGGTCTTCTCCCAGGCCTCCCGGTCCATGATGCCGGCCTCGGACCAGCGCTCGTTATGGGGCGCCAGCTCGTTGTCGAAGAAGCGCTGGGCGGCGTCTTCCAGAATGACGAGGTCCTCGCCCATCCAGTCGGGGCGGGGCAGTTCGAGTGCGGTCATGGCAGATGTCTTTCAAGGTAGGAGACAACGGATTCGGGCGGCGTTCCGGTCAGCGTCTCGATATCGCCGGTGGCGAAATCGAATTCGCCGGCGGCGACCGCGTGATAAAGGCTGAGCAGGGCATCGGGGACGTATTCCGGCAGCCCGGGTTCCAGGCACATGTCGCGGAATTCCTCATCCGACGCCGGGTCGTAGCGGATCGGCTTGCCGGTCAGGCGCGACATGATGTCGGCGATTTCGGCAAAGTCCTGCGGCTTCTCGCCGGTCAGCCGGAAGACGCTGCCGTCATGCTCGGGCTTGAGCGCGGCGGCGGCAATGGCGCGGGCCATGTCGTCGCGCGAGACATAGGCGAGGCGGCCGCTGCCGGCCGGGTAGGGGATGCGGCCCATCCTGATGATCTCCGGCATCCACTCCGCCAGCGGATCGAGGTAGAGGCCGTCGCGCAGGATCGTCCAGCTCATGCCGCTCTGGCGGGTCGCGGCTTCGGCGAACAGCATGAACGGGGAGACGATGAAGACCGAGTCGAGCGACGTCGCCAAAAAGCTGACGAACAGCACCCTCCGGACGCCGGCCTCGCGGGCTGCGGCAAGGGCGTTGTCGTGCTGGCGCACGCGGTGGGCGTTGGGGGCGAATGTGGGGACGAGGACGACCGTTTCGGCGCCTTTCAGCGCGCTGACCATGGTCACCGGGTCGTCATAGTCGAAGCGGCGCGGCTCGGCGCCGCTGGTGATCAGCCCTTCGGCGATGTCGGGTCGGCGCGCGCCGATCATGATGTCGGCGCCTTCGTCCAGCAACCGGTCGGCGATGCGGCCGCCGAGCGCCCCGGTCGCGCCGGTTACGAATATCGGTCCCATGGCCCCGCCTCCCTTCGGGCCCCGCCTCAAAATGCCTCGGCGGGAAGCGCCATCATCGAAGATGCGCCGGCGGAAATCCGGGCCAGATGGGCCGCCGTCTCCGGCATCATCCGCTCCATGAAGAACCGCCCGGTGACGAGCTTGGCGGCGTAGACCTCGTCACGGCCGTCGCCGGAGCCCGATTTCGCCGCCGCGGCCTTGGCGATCTTCGCCCACATCAGGCCGAGCGCCACCAGGCCGAACAGGTGCATGAAGTCGGTGGCCGCCGCGCCGGCATTGTCGCGATCGGCCATCGCGTTCTGCATCAGCCACATGGTCGCCTTTTCCAGATCGTCGCGGCCCGCCTTCAGCCCGGAAAGATAGGGGGAAAGCGTCTCGTTGTCCCCGTTTTCCTTGAGGAACACGTCGATTTCCCTGAAGAAGGCACGCAGCGCCCGGCCGCCATTGGCCGGCAGCTTGCGGCCGACCAGGTCGAGCGCCTGAATGCCGTTGGCGCCTTCATAGATCATGGCGATGCGGGCATCGCGGACGAACTGGTCCATGCCCGATTCGGCGATATAGCCGTGGCCGCCGAACACCTGCTGGGCCAGAACCGCATTGGCGAAGCCGGTATCGGTCAGCACGCCCTTGATGACGGGGGTGAGCAGAGCGAGGTGGTCCTCGGCCCGCTCGCGCTCGTCCTCGTCCTCGGCCAGCACCGAGACGTCGCCCTTAAGCGAGGTCCAGATGACGAGGGCACGGGCGGCCTCGTTGAAGGCGCGGATGGTCATCAGCATGCGCCTTATGTCGGGATGGACGATGATCGGGTCGGCCGGTTTGTCCGGCGCCTTGGTGCCGCTGATGGACCGGCCCTGCAGGCGTTCGCGGGCATAGTCGGCGGCGTTCTGATAGGCCGCTTCGGAGATCGCCAGGCCCTGCACGCCGACGCCGAGCCGGGCGTGGTTCATCATCGTGAACATCGCGCTGAGGCCCTTGTTCTCGGTGCCGACCAGCCAGCCGGTGGCGCCGTCATAATTCATTGTGCAGGTGGAGTTGGCGTGGATGCCCATCTTCTCCTCGATGGCGCCGCAGGAGACGCCGTTGCGGGCGCCGGCATTGCCGTCGTCGTCGGGCAGGAATTTCGGCACGACGAACAGCGACAGCCCGTCGGTGCCCGCCGGCGCGCCGTCGATGCGGGCGAGCACCAGATGGACGATGTTCTCGGTCAGATCGTGCTCGCCGGCGGAGATGAAGATCTTGCTGCCGGTGATGGCATAGCTGCCGTCGTCGCGGGGCACGGCCTTGGTGCGGATGAGGCCGAGATCGGTGCCGCATTGGGGCTCGGTCAAATTCATGGTGCCGGACCAGGCGCCGCTGACGATCTTCGGCAGATAGGTCCTCTTCTGCGCGTCGCTGCCGTGCAGCAATAGCGCCGCATAGGCGCCCTGGGAGAGGCCCGGATACATGGCAAAGGCGAGGTTCGCCGAGCACATATACTCGTTCATGATCACCGTCAGGGTGTGCGGCAGGCCCTGGCCGCCATATTCGGGATCGGCGGCCAGGCCGATCCAGCCGCCTTCGGCGATGGCCTCATAGGCGTCCCTGAAGCCGTCCGGCGTGGTGACGCGGCCGTCGTCATGGCGGGTGCAGCCGGCCGCATCTCCGGGCAGGTTGAGCGGCTGCAGCACCTCCTCGCAGAGCTTGCCGCCCTCGGTCAGGATCGCCTCGATAAGATCGGGCGCGGCCTCCGCGAAGGCCGGCAGATTGCCGTAGCGCTCATAGCCGAGCACGTCGGTGAGCAGGAACATGGTCTCGTCGACGGGGGCCTTGTAGCTGGGCATGGCGTGCTTCTCCGTTCGATTCGCCGGCGCGATCGGCGCTCAGCCGGCCTCGGCCTGCCTTTCCTTTTCGTGCAGGATGCCGGTGACGATCTCGACCGTCCGCTCCAGTTCAACGATCGCTTCCTCGATATCGAGCTTCTGGCGCCGAAGCGCGGCGATGCGGTCCTCGAACTTGCCGAGCGCCACGCGCATCTGCGTCACCTGGCCGTCGCGGAGATCGTAGAGGTCGAGCATTTCCTTGATTTCGTTGAGCGAGAAACCGACCCGCTTGCCGCGCAGGATGAGGTCGAGGCGGGCGCGGTCGCGGCGGCCGTAGAGCCGCTGCTGGCCCTGGCGGCGGGGATTGAGCAGGCCGCGATCCTCGTAAAAGCGCAGTGTTCTCAGCGTGATGTCGAATTCGCGGGCGAGGTCGCCGATGGTGAAGACCGTCTTCGACGGGGGCTCGGATGTCGCGTGTGCGGCGGGGTCGGTCGTCGGTTCTGATTGGGGGTGCGGCATTACCGGTTTCCGGTCGGAGGGGAAGGGTTTCATGCTGTTTCCATAGGTATATTACGTTAACGTAAGCGGCAAGTCCATTTCCCCTGTTTTCCAGTGAAATTCGCGTGAGCGGAAACACCACCGCCCGGGGGCGGTTCGGGCACAGGCCGGCAAAGGGTTGTCGCGGCGGCGATTTCGGCAGGTTTCGGGGGGTCGATTAACCGTCTGTTTACCCTATTCGGAAAATCTCTGACGACCACGATTGACTTGGCACGACCGGCATGAAGGAGCGCGTGCGCTTCGCCGGCGGTTGCTCCATCCGGTTACCGCGGCTCCGGCAGCGCCCCCGCGGACGAGGTCTAAAATGAGATCTGGACATCCTTGGAACGCGCGCAATTCGGGATCACGCCAACGCGGCGGCGCGCGGCGAGGTGGCATGTCGCTGGCCGAATGGCTCGACGACGTCGTAACCGATGATGAGGACCAGGCCGGGTGGGACTGGCCGCGGACGGCGGATCGACGGCGCAAGGCCGCCGGCGGCCGCGACGACTTCAGCCGCCGGCTCGACGAGATCACCGACCGGATCGACGAACTCGGCGAGCGCGAGAGCGCCGATGAAATCGGCGAGGTCGCCGAGGCGGTCGCGCTGCTGGCCCATCGCGTGCAGGAGAGCCGCGCGCGCTCCGGCGACATCCTCGAGCAGATCATGGACCGTCTCGACCGCGTCGAATCGGCCGGACCGCCGCGATCGCGCCGCGACCGCGCCGGCAAGAATGACGACGTGCACGCGCTTTCGCGCCTGACCGAGGCGCTTGCCGAGCAGATCGACCGCAGCGACGCCATCAACCGGGCGACGATCGATGCGTTGCGCGATCGCGCCGGCAGGATGCAGCAGGACGGCCGCGACGACGACCGCCTGGACGAGGTGCTGGGCGCGATCCACGACCTTGATTCGCGCCTCGGCGAGATCGAGCGCCTGGCGAGCCGGGCGCGCCGCGACGGCGGTCGCCAGCAGCAGGGCGGCCTGCGCCGGCAAATCGACAGGCTGCGCCGCCGGGTCGGTGCCGAAGAGGGCGACCAGACCGCGTCGGTCGCCGATTCGCTGGGCGCGCTGGCGGCGCGAATCGGCGCCCTGACCGCCTCGCAGACGCCGGCGGCCGCGCCCGAACACGTCGCGGCAAATCCCGCGCCGGCCGGCGCATACGCCGTGCAGGACGAACGCTTCCGCCGGATCGAAGCCCGGCTCGCCGAGCTGACCGGCCGCACGGCGGCGATCGAATACGGTTCGCAACGGCCCACTCCGGTTGCCGCCGCCACTCCTCAAGAGGGGCCGCCGGCGGGCGGCGCCAATGGCGATCTGGTGAACGAAATCGCGGCGCGGCAGCGCGCGCTCGACGGCGAAACTTCGGCGCGCGTGGAGGAAGCAGCGGAGCCGGCCGTCGACCGTCAGCTCATGGCGCTGTCGCGCAGAATCGAGGAATTGCGCGAAGACGACCGCAGCGCTCGGGAGATCGACGCACTGCGCGGCGAGATCGTGGAGTTGCGCGGTGCCATTGCCGGAACCGACGAAACCAGGCGGCACATCGAAACGCTTGCCGAGAAGATCGACACCCTGTTCGAACGGGAACGCAGCGACGACGGCTCGGCGCGGCTGATGGCGGAGATTGCCAAACTCCGGGCAACCGTCGACCGCAACAGCGCTTCGGCCGGCGCGATCGAGCAATTGTCGGCGCGTATCGACGAACTGGCGCAGCGGCCGACGCAGTCCTCCGAAATCGAAATGCTGACCGCGGAGGTCGCCGGTCTGCGCTCGCAGGTGGAAAACGATCACGGCATCGATCGTGCGGTGGCGACGCTCGCGGCGAAACTCGACGAGATCGGCGCGGCGAGCGGCGGCCGGGATATCGCCGAATTGCGCGACGATGTCAGCGCCCTGCGCCACTCAATCGAAGGCGACGGCATGACCCAGGCGTTCGACACGCTCGGGGCCGAGATCAGCCGGCTGTCGTCGAAACTGGACATGGCGGCGCGCATCGGCGCCGACAGCGCGGTGCTCGACGAATTCCGCGAGCAGCTTGCCATGCTCCGCGGCGCCATCGACATGACGCCAATCGTGCGCGAGCTCGATCGGCTGCAGGCGGGCTATGATTCGATCGTGCAGCGCCTCGATTCGGTGCAGACCGAGGTCGGACCGACGGCGGCGCTCGACGAAATCCACCGCGACCTCGCCGGCCTGCGCCAGGCGATCGAGCGGCTCGACGTGCGCGATCTTCTCGATGTGCTCGACGCCCGCGTCGCGCACCTGGCCGAAAAGGTCGACCGGCTGGAGAGCCGCGACGCCTTGGCCGATTCGGGCATGTCGGCGGAAATCGCCGGGCGCCTCGACCAGTTGCAGCGGGCGATCACCGATCCGGCCAGCCTTGAGGCGGTCCAGGCTTTGGAAGGGCGCGTCGTCGAAATCGCCGACAAGCTCGACCGCATCGATCCCGGCCAGGCGGCCTTGCCGTCGCTGGACTCGCTGACCGACCAGGTCGCCCGGCTCAACGAGGCGCTCGAACGCAAACCCGAGGCCGGACAGCTTCCGGTGGACCGGATCGAGGCGCAGGTTGCCGGCCTGCTCGACCGGCTCGACAGCGCCGCCGGTGCGCCGGCGCCCGATTTCGCCGAACTCACCGAAGAGATCGCCGGCCTCCGGCAGGTGATGACGGCGATGCCGGCGCGCGATACCGAAGCGCTCGAGGAGCAGATCCGCGATCTCGCCGAACGGCTGGAGACGGGCCGGCCTTCCGGCGCCGAGTCCGGCGTGCTGGCCCAGCTTGAAGCGCAGATCGGCCGCATGGCGGAACGTCTGGAATCGGCCGACCGGCGCTTCGCCGACATGGCGCGGATCGAGGAAAACCTCGCGCAAATCCAGGCGCTTGTCGCCTCGTCCCAGGATGGCGCATTTGATGCTGCGCGCGAAGCCGCCCGGCAGGCGGTGCAGGATTTCGGCGAGCGACCGGCAAATTCGCCGGCCGGCGCCGAGTCGATGGTGCAGGCGCTGCGCGACGAGATGCGGTCGCTGCAGGATGCCGCCAGCATTTCCGACCGGCGCACGATCGAAACGCTGCAGGCCGTGCAGGACACCTTGAAGACCATTGCCGGACGGTTGTCGGCGCTGGAATCGGAAGTCGAAACCGTGGCCGAACCGGCCGCCGGGTCCGCGGTTCCCGCGGCCGATCCGCCGCCACCGGCCGAACTGCCGCAAGACGTCGCCGATGAGAGCGACGGCCGCCGCCGGTCCGACCGGCAGGCGCCGATGCCGCCGAGAGGTCCGGACGACGCGTCGATGGCGCCGCCCGGCCGGGATGAGGTGCCGGCGGCCGACTGGTCGGAGGACACCCGCCCGCTCGAGCCGGGATCGGGCAAGCCGCGGATGCAGGCCGGGGCGGCGGCCGGCGGTGCGGCCGAGGCCGACGATCCGAAGGCCAGCTTCATTGCCGCAGCGCGTCGCGCCGCGCAGGTTGCCGCGAGCGAAATGACCGAGGAGGGCGATCAGCCGAAAGTCGGGAGATGGGCGGCGATTCGCAACAGATTGTCGCCGAAATCCTCGAAAAGGGAATCAAAGGCGGCGGCAAAGCCGGCCGCAAGACCGAAGCGCGGCGACAAGGCGGTCAAGGCGCCCAGAGCCGACGAACGGCCGGTCCAGACGCCCGCGAATGACGGCGGCGGCCGGTTCGGCCTCGCTCAGGTGACCGGCGATCGGCGGCGGATGCTCATGATCGCCCTGGCGATCGTCGTGCTCGCCTTCGGCGCCCTGCAGCTTTTCGGCCCGGCCGAGGACGAGGGCATCGTCGAAGTCGCCGAGACCAGTGCGCCGACCGAGACGCTCGGCAATGGCGATCAGGCGCCGGCCGCGGTGCCCGAGGATGCGGCGGAGGATGCCGCCGCCGAGGCGGCCGCGGAGCCGGCCGACGAGAGCGTCGACGCCGCCACCGGCGTGATCGACGATACGCCCGAGGGTACGCCGACCTCCGAGGGCCCTGCCGCGCCTCAGGCCGGCGGCCAGGATATGCCGACCAGCCTCGTGGCCGACGATGACGGCAGTGCTGCGCCGATGCGGATGGCGACGCCGGCCGCCGATACTGCGGGTTCGGTTGAAACCGCGGCGGCCGAGACCTTCGATACGCCCGGCGGCGAGTTGAAGACGGCGCCGATGCCGCCCGATGAGATCGGTTCGCTTCGCCTGCGCACCGCGGCTGCCCGCGGCAACCCGTCGGCCCAGTTCGAGGTCGGGGCCCGCTACACCGAAGGCCGCGGCGTGGCGCAGGATCTGAAGACGGCGGCGGAATGGTACGAGCGCGCCGCCGCGCAAGGGCTCGCGGTCGCCCAGTACCGGCTCGGCAGCCTTTACGAGAAGGGCCAGGGGGTCGGCAAGGATTTGGCGATCGCGCAGAGCTGGTACGCCAAGGCGGCCGAGCAGGGCAACGTCAAGGCCATGCACAACATCGCCGTCATCTACGCCGAGGGCGCCGACGGCACGCCGGATCTGGATTCGGCGCTGAAATGGTTCCTTGCCGCCGGCGATTACGGCCTCAAGGACAGCCAGTACAATCTCGGCATTCTCTACGCCAAGGGGATCGGGGTCGATCGCGACTTCCGGGAATCCTACAAATGGTTCGCGCTCGCCGCGGCGCAGGGCGACGAGGACGCGGCCAAGAAACGCGATGCGATCGCCAATGCGCTCGACGAGGGCCTGCTCGCCGAGGCGCGCCTGCTGTTCCAGACCTGGCAGCGCCAGAACCCCAATCCAAAGGCCAACAAGGCGGACATGCCGGCCGAGGGCTGGGGCGACGCGCCCGATCACACGGCATCGGTCGAAACGCCGGGGATGATCCGCCAGGCGCAGGAGCTCTTGAACCGGCTCGGCTTCGATGCCGGCACCGCCGACGGCGTCGCCGGTCCGCGCACCCGCGAGGCGGTGCGGGCGTTCCAGCGCAGCAACAGCCTGCCGGAGACCGGCAAGATCGGGCCGGTTCTGCTGCGGGCGCTGCAATCGGAGCGGGTCTAGAGCCTGTCTGGCGCGGTCTTCGGCCGGCTTGTCGTGATGATCACGGCAAGGAGGCGGTCGCTTTAACGCCTCCTCAAAGGGCGGTGAACGCCTGAAAATCAGTGAAATCTTCAGCCGGCGGCGGCGCCCGTGCGCGGCCATCGCCGCCTTCATGCGCCGCTTGCGTGCATTGGCCGCAGCGCGATCCGGCAATCGTTGTTGTGCGCCCGTCGGCACGACTTACATGTCAGGTATCCACCCGAAATTGGAGAGGGGCAATGTTAGGGAAAACCTTGATTGCCATCGCCGCGGTCGCTGTTGTTGCGGCGGCGGCGACGGCCAGTGCGCAGGAAGCCAAACGACCGGGAACGGTCTTCGCCACACCGATCGAAATCCCCGGTGGCGGCGGGCAAACAACCGATCCACAGGGAAACCGGCAGGGGAACGTCTTTGCCACACCGATCGAGATCCCCGGCGGTGACGGGCAGCGGACGCAGAAGCGGAAACCGGTGACCACCGAAATCCAGCCCCAGCGCGGGCTGTCGGTCGACTGAACCGGTTGCTTGATTCCCGATGAGCGGCGGGGCCTGTGTCGCGCCGCGTCCGGAACACTTGCATCGGGCTTTGCGCTCGCCGTGGCGGTGAGCCGGTTCGGGGCGGCGGGCGGCCTTGGATTGTATTGCCCGGCCGCCGCCACTGATGTCCGGGTGAGGCTCCTGCACGCGCTCTCGCAGCCTTCTCCCGTGTCATCACCGGGCTTGTCCCGGTGATCCATGGGGCCTGACCGTCTGAAAACAGAGTCACAGGATTGCCGGGACAAGCCCGGCAATGACGACGATGGGGCGGCGGCGTCGTTCACGTAAACGCCCACACCACCCGCCGCTTCCGCGAAAGCGGGAGTCTGTTGCCCCGCTCAGCACGGGTTGTCGGCTGCAATCCGGGCGACGCCTCGAATTTATTAGTTGGACCAGGGATTTGTCGCCCGTGCCAATGGTTCCCCGCTTTCGCGCTAGGGTATGCACAGATCTCAAAAAGCCGCATACCGGCACGACATCGATCGATCGCCTGACGCGTTGCATTTCAGGACATATCCCTGTTCGAACGTCGCCGAATTGATGTAATGGCCGATTAGCGCGACCGTGCCTTTGTCCACCTTTCCCGCGGAAGCGGGAATCCAATTATCCTCTCGATACGCACTGTCCTTGGCTGTTGTGGATTGAAGAATCGACTGACAAAACAAGCGCCAATAAGGACGGATTAGCCAATGGGCACCCGCTTTCGCGGGTGAGGTGCCAAAAGGCTGTCCTCGCGCGCAGATTTCTCGCGCCCGGAGCGGCGCAGATCGGCAAGAAGTGTGCATCCCCTAGCGCTTTCGCGGGGAAGGTGCGGATTTTGAAGCACATGCGCAATCCGGCACCTTCGACGCGGGCAATGGACCACAAGGATAAACCAGGTGGTCACTGGAGAGGGGTTGGGTGGTGACGTCGAGACGAGAGGCCAGCCGCCATGTCCAAGCGTCACTTCAGTCGCAAAGCGCCATCACGACAATAAGCCTATGACGACCTCGGCCAACCAAGCCGGACACCGGCGGAAGCCGCGCAGGGCCCGGATAGGCGCCCGGCCCAAGGCGTTTTTGTCGGCGTCGTCGAAAATCGGCAATAGGGCGGACGGGGATTTCCGTATAGTGTGTCCACTCCGGCCGCCGCCTCCCTATCTATCTATCCGGAATGAGTGGCTCTGATCATCGTTGTAGGAGGAAATACCCATGAAAGATATCGTTATCGCTTCTGCCGCGCGCACGGCCGTCGGGGATTACGGCGGCTCGCTCAAGGGATTCACGCCGACCGATCTGGGCGTGGCGACGGCCCGTGAGGCGATCGAACGCGCCGGCGTCGAGGCGGGCGACATCCAGCAGGTGTTTTACGGCAATGTGATCCACACCGAGCCGCGGGATATGTATGTGTCGCGCACGATCGCGCTCGAGGCCGGGGTGCCTGAAGCTGCGCCGGCGCTGACGGTGAACCGGCTGTGCGGGTCGGGGCTGCAGGCGGTCGCCTCGGCGATCCAGGTTCTGGCGCTCGGCGATGCCGATGTCGCGATCGCCGGCGGCACCGAAAGCATGAGCCGGGCCGCCTATACGCTGCCGTCGAACCGCTGGGGCCAGCGCATGGGCGACAGCCAGCTCGTCGACATGATGACGGCGGCGCTGCACGATCCGTTCGGCCACGGCCATATGGGCATCACGGCTGAGAACGTGGCGGACAAATACGGCATCAGCCGCGAAGACCAGGACGCGTTCGCGGTCGAAAGCCATCACCGCGCGGCGCGGGCGATCGATGAGGGCCGGTTCAAGGAACAGATCGTGCCGATGGTGATCAAGAGCCGCAAGGGCGATACCGTGTTCGAGACCGACGAACATGTGCGCGCCGATGCCACCGTGGAAAACATGGCCAAGCTGCGCGCCGCCTTCAAGAAGGATGGCGGGGTGACGGCCGGCAATGCTTCCGGCATCAATGACGGCTCGGCCACGCTCGTGCTGATGACCGCCGAAGCGGCGGAGGCACGGGGCGTAAAGCCGATGGCGCGGGTGCTGGCCTACGGCCATGCCGGCGTCGATCCGCGCTATATGGGCATGGGGCCGGTGCCGGCCATGCAGAACGCCTTGGCCAAGGCCGGACTGACCGTCGACGATCTGGAGGTGGTGGAATCCAACGAGGCCTTCTCGGCCCAGGCCTGCGCGGTGGCCAAAGAGCTCGGCCTCGATCCGGCGAAGGTCAATCCCAATGGCGGCGCGGTGGCCATCGGTCACCCGATCGGCGCCAGCGGCGCGATCATCGCCACCAAGCTGCTTTACGAAATGAAGCGTACCGGCGCGAAAAAGGGCGCGGCCACCATGTGCATCGGCGGCGGTCAGGGCATTGCGCTGATTGTCGAGAACATGACGGGATGAATCGAATGATCGAACGGATCGGGATTGTCGGCGCCGGGACGATGGGCGCCGGCATCATGATCAACTGCGCGGTGAACGGCTTCGATGTCGTGCTGACCGATCGCAGTGCGGGCGCGCTTGACGGCGCGCGCGCCAAGCTCGACGCCTATCTTGCGCGGCAGGTGCAGAAAGAGCGTATCGCAGCGCCCGAAGCCGACCGGATCGCCGGCCGCCTCACCGCGGCCACGGAAAACGCGGCGCTGGCCGGCAGCGATCTGGTCATCGAGGCGGTGTTCGAAAACCTCGATCTGAAGCAGGCCATCTTCGCCGAGATCGAGGGCATCGTTTCGGACGACGCGATCCTCGCCAGCAATACAAGCTGCCTGCGTCTGGCCGAGATCGCGGCGGCGCTGCGCCGCAAGCAGCGCTTCTGCGGCCTGCACTATTTCAGCCCGGCCGAGATCAATCCCGTGGTCGAGCTGATCCGCGGCCCCGAAACGGCGCCCGATGTGCTGGAGAAGGCCGGCGCCTTCCTGTCGGCGACCGGCAAGGAAGCGATTGCCTGCAAGGACCAGAACGGGTTTGCGCTGAACCGCTTCTTCTGCCCTTACACCAATGAGGCCGTGCGCCTGCTCGATGAGGGGCTGGCCACCACCGGCCAGATCGACATCGTCGCCAAGGAGACCTTCGGCCTGGCGCTCGGGCCCTTTGCGGTCATGAACATCGTCGGCACCGCGACCAATCTCAACGCGGTGCGCAATCTCGCCCCGCTCGGCCCGTTCTATGCGCCGGCGCAGGGGCTGATCGACCATGGCGAGCGCGGCGCCGCCTGGGAGATCGAGGAGACGCCCGACACGCTCGATCCCGACATCGTCCGCAAAATGTCTGACCGGCTGACGGCCGCCGTGCTGCTTCCGGTTCGCGAGGAACTGGACGAAGGCGTCACCACGCTTGACGATATCGACAAGGGCGCGAGCCTCGCCTTCCGCTTCACCAATACGCCGGGAAAACTGCTCGCGGATATGGGGGAAGAGGCGGCAAACGAACTTGTCGGTTCGATCCGCGCCGCCCACGCCTAGGCGGACACTTTAGCCGCGGAAGCCTGATGGCCGGGGTGCCGGCAAGGCTATTGCATATGCGAAGTCCTCGGACCTCACCCTCTCCCTTGAGGGAGAGGGCAACGGAGACCCGGTGAGGCGAAGCCGAACCGTTGGGCGAAGTCGGGTGAGGGTGATCGGGGCTAGTTGTTTATCCCCCCTCACTTGGGCCCTCTCCCCGGAGGGGAGAGGGCTTTGGAGGCCGTGCGCAGCCGGCCGTTTTCCTCGGCCATCGCAAGGGGACGTTGCGCCGAAGCCAACTGCCCAAATGCGATTGCCCTGGGGGTGCCGGGAGGACTCAGGTCGAGAGCGCTTCCGACATCGACCGCCGCCGCCAGGTCCGGGTATAGGCGAATGCCGAAAAAACGGTCGAATGCAGGAGCAGCACCAGAACGGTTGCGATTCCGACCCCGATGACGCCGAACGCGGCGGCCAGAAGGGCGATCAGCAGCAGCGCGGCGATGATGATCGGCACCAGTGCGCGGTTGATCAATCGCTGTTCGCCGGCGAGCGTCAGGACCTGAACCGCATACATGCCCGGTATCCGGGCCAGGACCGCGACGCTCATGACGATCAGGAGCGACATGCCGGCCACGTAGTCGTCACCGAAGAGACCGAGCAGGGCCCGCCCGGTCAATGCAAAGAAGATCAGTGCGGCGAGGGCAAGACCCAGCGATATGGTGACGCTGCGCGTCCAGGTGCGGCGGAAGCTGCGCGTATCGTTGGCGAAATACGCCTTGGAGATCTTCGGCATGTCGATCTGCAACAGCGCCTGGCCGACGAAACCGGTGAGAAAGGCGAGCTTGGCGGTGATCGCCAGGATGGCGATCGAATCGGGCGTCACGAAGACGGCCGACCAGGCGAGCACGACCTCCACAAGCAGGCCCGCGAACAGGGCCGGGAGGATCAGGCCTATGCTCGTTCTCCGCCACACCCGGTCGAGGCGTTTGAACTGTCCGGGCGGGTCTTCGGCAGGCGCGTCGGACCGTTTCCACGAAAGGGCGCGGCCGAGGAGATAGAGCTGCAGGGCGGCCAGGACGGCGCCGGACAGGGTGGTCAGCACTGCGGCCTTGGTCAGCGTGATGTCGGATTGCAGCAGAACCAGCAAGGCCACCGACAGAAACAGCAGCAACGGACGCCCGAGCGTGTCGGGCAGATAGCCGAGAAACGGCCGGTTGTGGGCGATGGCATAGCCGCCGGCGATCCGCATCAGCGCGATCGCGGGAATGAGCGGTGCGACGAGCACAAGCGCCCAGCCCAGATCGCTGGCGGGCAGGACGAATTGCGCGATCGCGATCAGCAGCACCAACCCGAACAGGGACAGGAGCACGGTATCGCGCAGCGCGTTCGCCATGAACCTTCGGCGCCATGCCTCGCGATCCTTGGCCTTGTAGCGCCAGACGAAGCGGACCATCGCGTTCGGATATCCCATGGCGGCAAAGGTGGCGAGCAGGGTCGCGACGCTGACGCCGGTGAAATAGAGGCCGAGATGGTCGGGCGAGAGCGAGCGGGCGAGGATGAGCTGCAGCGCGAACGCCAGCGCCGCGCCCGCCAGGCGCGCGAGCGTGATCAGCGCCGGCTTCTTCAGATGCGCGGCCAGTAGCGACCAGATCGCCCAGGGCGACGATTGGACGGTCGCGTCCGCCGTCATCGGCGCCGCTCCTTGACGATCCGGCTGACGGCACGGGCGGCGAAAATCAATTCGGCAGCGATCGAGCCGGCCATGCTGCCCTTGAGTTCGAACTCGCCCGGCATGCAGAGAACGTGGCCCTCTCGACCGACCAGTCCCTTTTTGAACTGCTTCAGCCCCTGGTCGCCCGCCTCGCCGCCGAGATCGTACCAGCGCACGGGTTGTTCGCGCAGGTCGTCGATAATCGCCCATTGCAGCGCGTAGCCCGCTTTCAGCGGCAGCGCGCTGTCGGCGCTTGCGCCGAACATGTAAAAGGCACTGTCGCCCTGGCGGGTGACGACGGCCCCGGCGACCGGTGTGTCCTTGTGACTGGCCAGGTAGACGGTGCAGCCGAGCGCCGGCGGCATCTTGCGAATGAGCTCGGGCACCAGGTCGACCGGTTCATGATCGCCGAACTGCTTGCGGCCCTTCATCTGGCTGTGGAGTTCGGTGAAGACCCGCACATAGTCTTCGCTTGCGCCGGAGCGGACCGTGATCTCGTTCTTCCAGGATTTACGGAGATTGTACCGCCATTTCTGCGCCAGGCTCTTGAGCTGATCGTCTTTTGAAAGCGTGCAGTCGACGAGATACCGGTTCGGATCGGGCGTTGCGCGTTTGACGACAAAGCCCAGCCGCCGCAGGACGGTTTCTTCGCGCGCCAGGATTTCGGGTGTCGGCCGCGGGACAATGACGAGCTGGTGGCCGCCGCGGTTGACGAACTCTTCGATCAGAACCCGCACCACGGTTTCATAGCGCGAGGGATCCGCGGATGTGCCCGCGGGACGCCATAGGGGGCCGAATTTGACGTAGGCAAGGCCGGACTGGAAGAGGGGCGGGATCAACAGAACGACGATCGCACCGCCGAGCGGTGCACCGTTCTCGAAAATCTGTATACGGCAGGTGCGGCCCGGCCATTGATGCTCGGTGTAGAGGGCGTACTGGTCGTGGTTGACGTCGTCGAATTGGGCCGCAAAAACATCCCACGCTTGCCGGTCGGCCGCATCGACGCGCCATTGGATCTCCGGCCCGAAACTTGCGGCCTGCACGCGTGGCGCATCGACGTCCGGAGACAGCATCGCCGGTCCCTGAGTGCGGAGATCAAGCATGTGGCGTGCCTTTCGTTTCGACGAGCGGCCGGGATCGCTCCGGTTCAGGTGTGCGCGGGCGGATCAGCGCCGGTGCGAACTGTTTGGCGAAAAGCGCGATCGTCGGCAGCGGATCGCTGATCGACCAGGTCATGTGAACGTCGCTGAGGACGCAGGAACGGACGATCTGCAGCAGTTTTTTCGGGATCGTTGCAAATGTCGCTTCGCCGTTCGAGAGCTGGGCGCTGAGCGCGCGCACGGCGCCATATGTCCAGCTATAGCGCAGCCCGACATGGCCCGCCCGTACGGGGACCGGCGGCGCGTCACCGCGCGCCAGGCGCACCGCCACCGGGCCAAGCTCCAGGCCGGCGGCTTCGGGAACGGCGTGGTTGCCGGCGATCCGCGGATTGATTTCGAGGAAGTTGATCGCCCCCGTGGCGCCGTCGACGAGATATTGGGCGCAGCCGATGCCCTGATACGACAGGTCTTCCAGGATCGTCGCGGTGTATTGCGCGATCTCGGGCGTCGTTTCGATGGTCATGCCGTCCGTCGCCAGGCCCGAGCCGTCGGCATGATCGGTGTCGAGGATCTTGGTCTCGACCGATCTGACGATGCGGCCGGCTTCGGCGGCGAAGTAGAAATTGTGGCGCAGGCCGGGGACTTTGCGCTGGGCGAGAAGCCCGGCATGTTCCTGCGGCCATGCCGGCAGCATCGACATGAGTTCGGCCTTCGAGCCGACGGTGAGCGCCTTCTTGCCGAGAAGACGCACTTCCGATTTGAGCGGCCGGATCACCATCGGCGTGCCGATGTCGTCGGCGGCGTCGAGCAGGGCGCCGTGGCTTTCGACGCGCCTGAACGGCGCGATCGGAACGCCGAGCACACGAACCCGCTCGAACAGTTTCGGCTTGTCGAGCGTGGAGAGGACGAGATCGGCATCGGGGCTGGCGACGAGCCGGTCGCCGGGCAAAACGCTCTGGTGCCGGGCGACCGCAATGGCATAGCGCTCGGTGACGGGAACGATAACGGTGATGTCCGGATGCTCGGCGAGGTAGGCGGAGAGCGCGGCGATGAATTCGGATTCGCCGTCGGCGGGATCGGGCTCGTCCCACACCCCCGATACGTAACGGGAATATTCGGACAGGCCTTCGCCGCCGCCGCTTGTGACGATTACGGCGTAACCCTGCCGCCCGAAGGTGCGCGCCAGGGTGATCGTCGGCCGGTAATTGCCGAGCAGCAGGATTTTGTCGCGCGTTTTCCTCATCTCACCTCGCAGGGATCGTTTCGCCTCTCGACATCGACCGTTCAGACCGGGTCATCCGCGCCAGAGTGCCCGCTAATCCTTTTAATTTTTTTAAGTGTCCGCGGATTTCGGCTTTGCGGCCACACGGCACGACACAGTCGTCATGACCCGGCTTGGCCCTTTGTCGTCCGGTCAAGCGGTGTTTTGCCGTTCATCGGACCCTTCACCGTCGTCATTGCCCGCTTCATGCGGGCAATCCAATGGCTTTTCGGTGTGCAGGAGCGCCGGATTTTCTTGGGCGATATCATCGCTTTTGCTGAACCGCCAATGGACCACCCGGATAAACCGGGTGGTGACGAAGGAGAGGGTGGTGAGGCGGGAGAGGGCGGTGACCAAGGAGAGGGGGGTGAGGAGGGAGAGGACGGTGACGACATTTTGGTCGTTTTGTGTGCCTTCCGGCTCAGCGCGCCGGCGGGCGCTGCGCCCGGTCGATACCGTTTATTTACCCTAGCGGGTGCAATATTTGGGTTCGTGACGCCGGGGTATGGGATGCCATCCACGCGAGAACCGTCTTGGACCGGACAGCGGATTTTTGCCGGGAAAACGCGCATCGGTGCCAAGCGCCCGCGCGCGCGGCGGGCTGCCGGTGAGGGGCACAGCGCTTTGCAGCACTGGCCGGTTCAGCCCATTCGCGCGGTCGTGCTGATCGTACCGCTGGTGTTTCTCGCAATCGTGCTGCTTCAGCCCTGGGCCGAGCCGAAATGGATGTTTCTGGATCCGCTGGCCAGTGCGGAGCATTCCGGCGATTGCTGTCATGTCTATTTCGGGTTCGTGTCGACGGCCGGCGTGATGCTGTGGTCGGCGACGGCGGCCTTCTGCCTGTTTTGCGGTGTGATCTACGGTATCTGGGCGGCGAAGGCGCCGATCACGCGCTTTGCGCTGTCGGCCGGATTGCTCACCGGCATCCTGGCGCTCGATGACGCCTTCATGGTCCATGAGGTGGTGATGCCGGCGCTTGGCGTGCCGCAGAATGCGGTGCTTGCCTCCTACGTCCTGTTGACGCTGTGGTATCTCGTCGGCAACCGGCGGCTGCTGCTGGCGAGCGATCCGGTGCTGCTGCTTGTGGCGCTTGGCGCACTCGGCGTCAGCGTCGGTGTCGATACCGTGCTGCACAGCCTCGCATCGTCGATCGTGTATCTGGAGGACAGCGCGAAGTTTTTCGGCATCTTCGTGTGGACGGCGTTTCACGCCACCACCCTTGCGCGCAGCTTCCTGCAGCCCGATTTCGCCAATGCTGCGCATCTGCGGCGTCGCCCGCAATAGTCGACTGCCGCAAACGTCACCGACGCCTTTCGCCGAAGAGAGGCGGACGAAACGTTCCCATCACCATTTCGGTGATCAGCGGGATGACGTTGGACATGCCGACCAGTTGTTCGGTGGCCTCAAGCTCCAGAAATTCCGGACTTAGCTCTCCTGCGGGAACCGAGGCTCTAGCAAGGGCCAGCAGGTCGGGCATCATCGGCACCAGGAAGACGAAGGCGTTGACGACCAGGAACGCGGTCATGGCGAGCTTGATCCGCATCCACCAGGCCCGCTCCTCAAAGAAGAAGAACAACGTCAGATCGACCAGTATCTTGAGGGCCAGGCCGGGCAGGATCAGGATATAGGCGCTCTCAGCCTTGTAGGTGTAAACCGTGACGGTTGTCTGCGGGTCGGCATGGGCAAACAGAATGCCGATGACGATATGCGACAGGATCCCGCCGACATACATGATCGTCCCGATTTCGTGGACGAAACCCAGCAGCTTCTTCATAATCGTCTCGCCCGCCTCGACCCCGCCGACCGGAAATCCGTGCCGTCCTTACGTCTGCGACCGCGATCCGAACCACATGCGTGAGAACAGGGAATCCCTGCGCACGAACTGGTGATAGAGGAAGGCCAGCGCATGGCCGGCGACCAGCAGCATCAGCACGAAGGCCAGCGCGCCATGGGCGGCGCGCGGCGGCAACGCGTCGAAACTTGCCGGCAGCGGCGCGCCTGACCCGCCGAAAACGATCGCCGGAAGGCCCGCCATGTTGGCCATCGCCAGGCCGCTTGCGGCCAGTGCGATCACGACAAGATAGAACGCATAATGGGTGAGACGGCCGAGCCGGTTGAGCACGCCGTTGCCGATGTCGGCGCGCGGCGGCTTGGCCGTGACGAGGCGCACGAACAGGCGAAAGATCATCAAGGCCAGGATGATCAGCCCCATGGACATGTGCATCCGCAGATAGAACAGCTTTTGCGGATCGGCGTTGGCGGTGGCGGCGAGCACCTGGCTGCCCATGATCAGACCCATGACGATCATCAACGCCAGAAGCCAATGCAAAACCACGAGAATCGGATGGTAACGGGACATCGGCCCACTCCTGCAGGAATCAGTTTCGGCGCAAAATAACTGCAATCGCTATTATTGCAAGTGCAATATTTGCATTTGCGGAAAAAACCGGCATTATCGCGGCATGGGCAGCGAAACAGAAACCGATTCCGATGCGCGTGATGTGCGCCAGGGCAGCGCCGGCTGGCGGTTCAAACGGCTTTGCGCCAGCCTCGATGTGGACATGGGCGAGGAGCTTCGGCGGATCGGCCTCAACCTCAACCAGTTCGCAGTGATGATGACCTTGCTCGAACAGGAGGGGATGACGCAGGCCGAGGTCGGCAAGATCATCACCATGCCCGGCTATTCCATGACCCGCACGATCGACGCGCTGGAAGACAAGCGGTTCCTGGAACGGCGCGCGGACGAACGGTCCAGGCGGAGCCACCGGCTCTATCTCACCGACCGCGGCAAGGCAAAGGCGCCGGAACTCTTCAATGCAGTCCGGCAGGTCAACGAACGGCTGCTCGGCGCGCTTGGCGAAGAACAGCGGCAACAGCTGATCGCCATTCTGGACCGGCTTCTGGCGGCGAGATTCGGATAGCGGCCGGCGTCGTCAAGGCGGCGGGACAAGACCCGCCGATCTGCGACAGGTCTTGCGAGAACCTGCCAAGTCTTTGATTTATCTGGTAGCGGGGGAGGGACTTGAGCCCCCGACACGCGGATTATGATGTGCGTGCGCCGTTTATTAATGATCTGATATTTATGGATAAATTAGAATTAATCACACAAACGTGGCAGATAACGTGCCAATTCCGAAATGGCAGGCGGTCACACCAAAACTCATGGATAATGTTGCTATTTTCCCCCAAATTACACGACACAACCGGATATTTCGGTCCTGCCGGGTTTGTCCCAACGCTATCCGATTTAGGCATTTTGGGATGGTTTCGATCCCTCTTGCGTCGTCATTGCCCGCTCCCAAGCGGGCAATCCAATGGCCTACCGGTACCTAGAAGCGTTGAATTTCTTCACAAATGCGTTGGCAAGTCGACAAGCCAATGGACCACCCGGATAAACCGGGTGGTGACGAGCGAAGGGTCGTGGTGATGTTGTTTGTGTCGTGTAGTGTGATTTCCCCCGTGGCGGCGTTGCAAATCCTCAATAAATCAACGAGTTAAGAGAGAAACGGTTCATGTCCCCTGTTTCTCGCCAAAACCGAAAGCCGATTTTGCCGCTTCCCCGCAATTTCGACGGTCTGGCAAGCGAGATTCTGGCAATTTCCTTGCAAAATTGGATTTTAATTCCATAATTGCAAGGATGATTCGACGTCAACAGCTCTCCCATATCACGCAACTCGTTGACGGTTTCGCCGCCGTGGCGATTCTCGGGCCACGGCAGGTCGGAAAGACCACCCTGGCGCGGGAAATCGCCGAAAGCCGTAAATCCAATTACCTCGACCTGGAAGCCGAGGACGATCGGGCAAAGCTTGCCGATCCCGGATACTATCTCCGCCAGCATCAGGACAAGCTGGTGGTGCTGGATGAAATCCATAAGGTTCCGGAGATTTTTCAGACTCTGCGCGGCCTGATCGACGAGGGAAGACGCAAGGGACGTCGTACCGGCCAGTATCTGATCCTCGGGTCGGCATCCATCGACCTTTTACGCCAGTCCGGGGAATCGCTTGCCGGGCGGATCGCCTATACGGAACTTTTTCCATTCAACGTTTCCGAAGTCGGCAGCGAGAATCTGGAAAAGCTCTGGCTGCGGGGCGGGTTTCCGGACAGTTTTCTGCAGTCAAGCGACCGGTTGAGTCATACCTGGAGAGCGGATTTCATCCGTACTTACCTGCAGCGTGACGTTGCGGATTTCGGGACGCGAATTCCGGCCGAAACGCTACGTCGTTTCTGGACGATGATTGCCCATGTCCACGGTGGATTGCTGAATTCAGCAAGCCTCGCCCGCAGTCTCGAAGTCGATAACAAGACCATCACCAATTACATGGACTTGCTGGTCGATCTGCTTCTCGTGCGGCGTCTGCTGCCGTGGTACGCCAATGTCGGCAAGCGGCTGGTGAAGTCGCCGAAAATCTATATCCGGGACAGCGGCGTGCTTCACAATCTCCTGCGTATCCAGGATTTCGAAAGCCTGCTCGGCAATCCGAAGCTCGGGGAGAGCTGGGAAGGATTCGTGATCGAAAACATCCTCTCCGCCGCGCCTGCCGACGTTGACGCTTATTTCTACCGCACGGCCGCCGGAGCGGAGATCGATCTGGTGTTGAGTTTCGGCTCAGAACTCTGGGCAATCGAGATCAAACGCACCACCGCCCCAAAACTCAGACGCGGATTTCATATCGCATGCGAGGATATCAAACCGACCGCAAAATGGGTGGTTTATGCGGGAGAGGAGCGTTACCGGCTCCGAGACGACATAACAGTTTTGCCGCTTTCAAGCCTGATGGATGAGCTCGCTCAAACCGCGCAATGACCAACCATGTCCAATTCATGCGTCACGGACAATATGGAGAATTTGTAAGTCGTTGATAATAATAGCCGAATTTTCGGCGGTCGTTGCACATGGAAATTGGGCCGAACATATGTGATCTGTTAATGTTCTAAATGATTTCAGGTACAGCCCTGGATTTGGACATTCGCTGCGAGCGAAAACATCGCACAAGGGTGCTCGGCGGCAATGCGGGGCAGAGCTACCGTGCCAGCTTCGGGCATTGACCTATTTACTCACCGTGATGGAACGGCGGAAGAGGGCCAAACTGCCAACGAAGAAGATGAAGCCGAGCCCGGAGACGGTCAGGAATTGCGGCCAGACGATATCAATACCGGCGCCGCGGAACACGACCGCCTGCGAAAACGCCATGTAGTGGCGGGACGGCAGAAACCAGGTGATATACTGCACGATCTCCGGCTGGCTCTCGATCGGAGTCATGCCGCCCGACAACATGTTCATCGGTATGATGGTCATCATCATCAACATGGCGAACTGCGCCATCGTGCGGGCGATGGTGCCCAGAAAAATGCCGATGGCGGCGGCGGCGAACAGATAAACCGTGGTGCCGGCCAGCAGCAAGGCTTTCGAACCGGCAATCGGCACGTCGAGCGAGCGTTCGACAACGAAAAAAACCGACAGCGTGAAAGCGGCGAGGATAACAAAGCCGTTGGCCCACACCTTGGACATGACGATCTGGAACGAGGTCAGCGGCATGACCAGCAGATGTTCGATGGTGCCGTGCTCGCGCTCACGCAACAGCGCGGCGCCGGTCAGGACGATGGTCAGCATCGAGAGCTGATCGAGCAGCGCGACGATGGCCTGAAACCATTTCTGGGTGCCGTTGGGATTGAACGCACGGCGGATGACGAGGTCCACGGGCAAGGCTGTTGTCGCGTCGGCGCGGGCCGTAAACCTGTTTATTTCATCGGTCAGGATATTCTGAATATAGGCGGAGCCAAGGCCTGCCTGCTCAGCAGTGGTGGCATCGATATTGAGCTGGATGCTGGGCTGACGCCCCTTGCGTATATCGGCCTCAAAGTCTGGCGGGATGACGACGACGAACATATAGCGATCCTGATCCATGCCCTCATCGATGTCCGTCGATTCGATCAGTTGCGGCGTCTGGAAATAGGGTGGAAAGAGCGCACCCCGCAGCTTGCGGGACAAAGCCGAGCGGTCCTCGTCGACGAAAGCGATGGAAGCGTTGTTGACGGTCTCGCCAATGGCGCTCGACTGCTCGTAGATGGAGAAGCTGAACGACCAGATAATGAGGAACAGCATAATCATGTCGCTGAAAACGCTTCGAAATTCCTTAATGCCGAGCCAGAAGATGTTGATCAGTGTGCGCATCGTCAGGCCTCCTGCTTCTTCAGGAACAGCGCCGCGATGACGATGAAGACGGGGACGAAGAGCGCGAGGGCGAAGAGGTCGTTTGCAAGGTCGAAGATGTTCAGTCCCTTGGTGTAGGCCCCCTTGCTCAGATGCATGTAGTAGGTGGTCGGCCACAGCGAACCGATGAACTGGCCGGCGCCTTCGAGCGTCGATACCGGGCGAATGAAGCCGGAGAACTGCATGGTCGGCAGCATGGAGAGGATGGCGGTGGCGAAGACGGCGGCCACCTGGCTTCTGGTGAGCGACGAGACGAGAAGGCCAAATCCCGTGGACGCGCCGATATAAAAGACGGCGCCAAGCGAGAGTGCCAGAATACTGCCCTTCAAGGGCACCTGCAGAACGAGCAACACCAAAAGCGTCAGGATCACATAGTTCGCCATGCCGATGACGACATAGGGAAGCTGCTTACCGATGAGGAATTCGAGCCGGTTGGTCGGTGTCACGTAAAAATTGGTGATCGTGCCGATTTCCTTTTCCCTGGCGATGCTGACCGCCATCAGAATGGCCGGAAACAGCAACAGAAGCAGCGCCGGGGCCGCAGGTCCGACAGCGTAGATGCTCTCGAAAGAGGGGTTGTAACGGAAACGCGGTTCAATGGTGGCGTTCAGCGTGGCCGCCAGATCAATGCCTGCATCACGTGCGAGGTCGGAGATATAGACTTCGTGGCCGCCCGAAACATAACCCTCGATGGTGCCTGCCCGTATGGTATTGGCGCCATCGATCCACGCCGACACGGTGGGGGTCATGCCCTTTTTCAGATTGCGGCCAAATCCCGGTGGGATCTCCACGGCCAGCGTGATGTCGTTGGACTTCAAACGTCTTTCAAGATCGTCCCGGCTTTGCAGATCAGGCCGTTCGACGAAATATCGAGAACCGGACAAATTGCTCAAATACGCACGGCTCTGTGGCGTTCTGTCGAGATCGAACGCCGCAAAACTCAGGTCCTCGACATCGGTCGAAACGCCATAGGAGATCACGATGAGCAGGATCGCGCTTCCCAGAAAAGCAAAAGCGAGCCGCACGGGATCGCGCATCACCTCCATCATTTCGCGATAGCTGTAGGCGAGAAGGCGGGTAATGCTGAAACGGTGCAACTCCTTATGATCTTGCACCGATTGCACGGGCGCTGCGGAGAGCGTCGCTGTTGCCTCGCCGTTATCGACGGGCTCAATGATGGCCTCCTCGATATAGGAGATGAACGCCTCTTCCAGAGTCTCCGCGCCCTTGGTCTCGACCAGTTTGTCCGGCTCGTCGTAGACCAGCACCTGCCCGTCATGCATCAGCGAGATGCGGTCGCAGCGCAGCGCCTCGTTCATGAAGTGTGTGGAGATGAAGATCGTCACCTTGTCGTTGCGTGAAAGTTCGATCAACAGCTGCCAGAACTCATCGCGGGCCACTGGATCGACACCAGAGGTAGGCTCATCGAGAATGAGCATTTCCGGCTCGTGGATGATGGCGACGGCCAACGACAAACGTTGGCGCATGCCGAGCGGCAGTGCGGAGGCGAGCTGATCCATGTGCCGGGCAAGGCCGAAACGCTCGGTCAGTGCCTCGATTCGCTCCCCCGTTTTTTCACGCGTCAGGTGAAACAAACGCGCATGCAGGATCAGGTTTTGCTCAACCGTCAGCTCGCCGTAGAGCGAGAAGGATTGCGACATGAAACCCACCCGTTTTCGGGTCTCAAGGTCATGGGCGTCGACCGGATGTCCGAACAAATACGCCTCACCTTCGGAGGCCGGGAGCAGACCGGTGAGCATTTTCATGGTCGTCGTCTTGCCGCAGCCATTGGAACCGAGAAAACCGAAAATCTCGCCTTCCTGAATCTCGAAACTGACTTTGTCGACAGCGGTAAAATCTCCGAACCGACGTGTCAGTCCTTTGGCGACAATGGCCGGATTTCCGTCGACTTTTTCGAGCGGCGGGATTTCGAGCGCGGCCCTGCCGTCGCGTTGATCTTCCGGCAGCAATTGCACGAAAGCGGCTTCCAGATTGTCGGTGCCGGTCCGCGCCTTTATGTCTTTCGGGGTTCCCGTGCCAAGGATCCGTCCTGCATCCATGGCCACCAGCCAGTCGAAACGCTCGGCCTCGTCCATATAGGCGGTGGACACCAGCACGCTCATGGCCGGTCGCTCCGCGCGTATGGCGTCAATCAGCTCCCAGAACTGACGTCGCGACAGGGGATCGACGCCCGTGGTCGGCTCATCAAGGATGAGGAAATCCGGATCGTGAATGAGCGAGCAGCACAGACCGAGCTTTTGCTTCATGCCGCCTGAAAGCTTGCCGGCCGGACGGTCGAGAAACGGGTGTAGACCCGTCGCCCTTGTCAATCGGTCGATGCGGGCTTTGCGCTCGGTTCTGCCCTGACCGAATAGACTGCCGAAGAAATCGAGGTTTTCGCGGATGCTCAGTTCCTGGTAGAGGTTCTTGCCGAGCCCTTGGGGCATATAGGCGATGCGCGGACCGACCTTCCGGCGGTGCATGGCTGACGACATGTCGCCTCCCAGCACCTGCAAGTCCCCTTGCTGCAATGTGCGGGCGCCGGACAGCAGGCCGAGCAATGTCGACTTGCCGACCCCGTCCGGGCCGAGCAGACCGACCATCTGCCCGGAGGGAACGTTGAGGGTTACGTGGGCAAGCGCGCGCACCTTCTTGTAGACATGGGTAACGTCCCCGACCTTCGCGACCCATGAAACCGGTTCGGCCATCTTTCTTCTCTGCGTGCTAGAGCCTTTCATGGCTTGTCTGAATCAATTCTGTTTCTCGATTGGCGCGGCAGCCCGCCGGTGAGCCGCTCACCGGTCGATGTGGGGCATCGGGCAAGAGCGGGTTGCCGGCGGATGCCCGCCAATCGGAAACCCGAAGGGACGGGCGCTTTTGCGCCAATTCCGGCGCCGCGCCGCTTGACCATTCGCCCGGTATGGCCGTGCGCGACGCGGCTTGACCTTGGGGCAAAATCGCTCCGTCAGAATGGTTCAAGCAAACCATGAAAGGCTCTAGTTCGTGCTCGTCGTTTCGGCGGTTTCAGGAGGCAGGTTTTGCAGGAAAGCGGGCCATTGTGGTTCGGGATCGACGCCGAGAGGCACATAGGCGACGCCGCGAACGCCGGTTTTGACCTGATCGATATATGTCATCACCAATTCTTGCGGCACGCGTACCTTGACGCGAAACATCAGTTTTTCGCGCTCACTCGGCGTTTCCACCTGCTTTGGCGTGAACTGCGACCGGGGCGAGACGAAGCTCACTTTGGCCGGGACCGCCACGTCGAGAATATCCAGCTTGATGCGCGCCTCGCTGCCGATCGATACACGGTGCGCCTGTGCCGATGGCAGGAAGAACTCCATATAGACATCGGAGAGATCGACGATGGTCAGCACCTTGCCGCCGCTGCCCAGCACCTCGCCAGGTTCGGTCAGGCGATAAAGAACACGGCCGATTGTGGGCGAAATGAGCGTGCAGTCGTCGATCTGTGTTTGGATCTCTTCAGCCGCAGCCTTTGCTGCATCGACACTGCGTTCGCGTGAGATCATTGTGGCCTCGGCCGCCGCCAGGTTGGCCTTGGCAATGTTACGTTGGCTCACCCGTGTATCGTAGGTCTCGCGGGTCGCATGCCCCTTCTCCAGGAGCTGGTTGGCGCGATCCAGCTCCTGTTCCGCCAAGATGAGTTGTGCCTTGACCTGTGCGATAGAGGCCTTGGCCACGGCGACCTGACTTTCGGCGCTGGCGATTTCGGCCTTGGCCCGCAGCAATTGAGCACGCAACTGCGCCGAGTCGATGATCGCGACTTTGTCGCCCTTTTCGATCAGATCGCCTTCTTTCGCCAACACGTCCTGCACGCGTCCGGCAATCTTGGTCGTGATGTCGACCTGAACGGCCTCAATACGGCCATTGCCGTAGGCGATGCCCTCAGGAACATCGCTTTTGCCGCTCCTGAAAAGAGCCAGGCCTGCACCGACGGCAAGGACGATAACGGCGGCAATTAAACCCAATCGCTTCCACTGCATCGGCTTTTACTCCGCAGTTTCGTTATTCAGAATTTCCGTTGATCGAATTGGAAAAACCAAACAGCACATTCCACAATGTCATTTGGCAACCTACAAATTTTGCGCTGCGAAATAAACTCGTACGCCCCTACAAGGTCCGAACAATCCCATAGCGTTACCGTACGGTAACGTCGCGATCTGTGTATCTTTGCCTTAACTATCTCGCCTGCCGACGCAATTTGCGATGTCGTGACCAAAACGCGCGGCGTTACGGATCAGTAACGGATCAGTAGCCTGCATTGGTCCGGAAGTTACCGGGATTTCCGTAATCCTCGCAATTCCAATCACTTAAGGCGCTGGCACGAAAGTTGCCGGAAGCGCTGCACTGCCTGGGACCGGACTCCCGGGCGATGGCCGGCCAATTCTCGTCACGGCCGGGGGCAGAGGGGGAAACCGTACGGGATCCAACGTATCGAGGCATTGCTTCGCTGCGTTGGGACGAACCGCCGGTGGATCGTTTGATCCAAGCGAAGCGGTGCTCGGCGGAGCGGGGGGACGATCGGATTGGCGCTGCGATTTAGCCTGACGCTGAAAGGCCTGTTCATCGGACTGGCGATCGTGGCCGTCCTCGTTTTCGGTGCCTGGGCGGGCGTCGAATCCTATACGGCGACGTCCGGCTTCTGCGGCGGCTCATGTCACACCATGACCGAGCAATATGTGGCCTGGAAGAACAACAAACACCACGCCAGCAAGAACGCCGAGGGTAAGGAGGCCGGTTGTATCGACTGCCACTTCCTGCCCGGCGCGCACAGATCACTGAAGGCAAAATGGGAGGGGCTTCGGCATCTGGCGGCCTATCTCTACGACAAGAACGCACCATTGCCGATCCGACCGGTGATTAAGGACGGCGCCTGCCTTCGGTCTGGTTGCCACGACAAGGCCAAGTTCGAAGACACCGAACTGAAATTCACCGAGAAATCGCGGTTCAAGCACAAGGTTCATTTCGGCGACAAGGCGCTCGATGGCCACACGATCACCTGCGACACCTGCCATTTCAAGGTCACCGAGAAGAAGCACTTCGAGGTGCCGAAGGACATCTGTTTCCTGTGCCATTTGAAACTCGAAAAACCAACGCTCGAAAAGGCCGTTGTCGGCGTCGGCGAACCGCAGGACAAGGGCGTTACGGCGACCGGCGTCATGATCATGAGCGGCATGGCCGGTATGAGCGGATTGATGGGCGGCAATGGGGCGCCGCCGAGTTTTACCATCAGCTTCAAGAACCGCGCCGCCATCGACTTCAATCAAGGCGCATCGCGCTGCGACATCTGCCACGAGATCCCGACAAAATCCCTGCAAGCGCAATTGGAGGCCGGCGACTCCCTCAAGGAGGCGATCACTCATCAGACCATCAAGCGCGCCGGCGTGCCATGTGAGAGCTGTCATTTCGAGGTCGTCAAGGGTCATGGCGAGGTCAATACCGGCAACGTCGTCGCCAATGGCTGCCTGACCTGCCACAACCGCGGCGCCGAACTGCTCGAGCAGGCCAAGGACAAGGTGCTCATGCATGGCAAGCACGTTCCCGAAAAGGCCGATTGCTTCGACTGCCACAGCGTCATCGAGCACAAGAACCGCACCGATCACCTCGATTTCGTGCGCGAGGATTGCGGCCTCTGCCACCAGGATCAGCACAAGTACCAGAAGGTTCTTCTGTCCGGCACGCCGATCAATGAGGACGTCTCATCGACCCCACACCTGATGTTCAACGTCAACGTCAACTGCATGGCGTGTCATCAGAAGAAGACGCTGAGCCAAGGTCATGCGGTCAGAACCGCGGCCGGTGACACCTGCGCGGCCTGCCACACGCCGAAGCACAACCAGATGCTCGACGATTGGAAGCAGGCGGTCACCCGCGAGGTCCGGGATGTCGAGGACATCGAGAAGGAAGCGCTCGACGCGCTGAGGGGCGCCGAAGGAAAGCTCACCGGCGAAACCTTCCTCGAGCTCGAAAAGATTATCGCCGAAGGTCAGGAATTCCTGAACATCGTGCGCTTCGGCAACGGCGTCCACAACAAGAAATACGCAATCACGATTCTCGATCAGGCGTTCACCAAGTTCGAGGACGCGATCGACCGCATCGACAGCGAAGGATAACGGCGCACCGGCGCCAACTGCTCGGCGGATACCGGGCGGCGTAGCGAACATGAAACGAAAGGGAGGAAACCAGCATGACTGAAACAAAAGCGCCGATGGTCAACCGGCGTGACGTGTTGACAGGTGCCGGCGGCGCGGCCGCGGTCGGTGCCGTGGCGGTCGCCGTACCTGCGAGCGAAGCGAAGGCCGCCGCCAAGGCCCCGCGTTGGGCGATGGTGATGGACCTTCGCGCCTGTATCGGTTGCCGCGCCTGCACGGTTGCCTGCAAGGCGGAGAACGACGTTTCGCTCGGGCGGTTCCGCACCGTCGTCCAGGAGAAGACCTGGGGAACGTTCCCGGAGACGAAGAAGCGGTTCCTGCCGATCATGTGCAATCACTGCGCGGGCAATGAGAAGGACAAGGTTCCGCCCTGCGTGACGGCCTGTCCGGAATATCCCGGCGAGCGGCGCAAATGGACCATTCCGAGTGGCGAGAAGATCCGCTATCGGCATGGCGCGACCTATAAACGCCCCGACGGGCTGATCCTGATCGACAAAGAGCTGTGCATCGGCTGCGGCAAATGCCTCGATGCCTGTCCGTACGGCGTGCGCTCGTTCGATCCGTTCGTCAAGGCCGGCAAGGACCCGACCGAACAGGCCGCGGACAAGTGCGATATGTGCGCCCATCGCGTCGACAACGGCGTCGAGCCGGCCTGCGTCAACACCTGCCAGGGGCGTGCCCGCATATTCGGCGATCTCAACGATCCCGAAAGCGAAGTCTCCATGCTCGTCAAGGAGCACAATCTGGCAACGCCGGACTACGTGCTGCTGCACGAAGAAGGCACCAATCCGCACGTCTTCTATCTCGATCCCGATGGCGTGATGAAGACCGTCTACAAGCAGCGCGAAAAGGGCAAGCTGGACCACTATGTGGACCAGATTCCGTGAGCCGGCCGCCGGAACAGGAGCAACGAAAATGACCAGACTAGATCGTCGAAACTTCATGAAATTGGCGGGCGCGAGCAGCGCCGCGCTGGCGGCGGGGGCCGGAGCAAGCGGTCAGGCCCTTGCCGGAACCGCCGATATCCCCTCCAAGGAGGCGTCCGGGATTGATTTCTCGCCGACAACCGGCAAGCAGCTCGAGGCTATTCCGTCCGCCTGCTGGCAGTGCGTGACCCGGGATTCCATCATCGGCCACGTCGAAGACGGCCGGCTGAGAAAGATCGAAGGCAATCCGAATTCGATCCGCACGCTCGGCAAACTCTGCGCGCGCGGACAGGCCGGTGTGAACCAGGTCTACTTCCCGGACCGGATCCTCTATCCGCTTCAACGCGTCGGTAAACGCGGCGAGCACAAATGGAAACGGATTTCCTGGGATGAGGCGCTCGACACCATCGCCGCAAAGCTCAAGGAACTCCGCGATGCCGGCACGCCGGAGCTGTTCATGTACCAGTACGGCCGGCACAAGGCGTCTCAGGCCGCAACCATGTACGACTTCATGGCCGCTTACGGCACCAAGACCATCGGCAACCACACCTCGGTGTGCGAGGCCGGCAAATGGGTCGGCCAGGAAAGCCTGTGGGGCGGCATGTACGACAACTGGGACTATGACAACACCGACTTCGTTGTCATTTTCGGCTCGAACAATTTCGAGGCCCACACCAACCACATACCGACCGCGCAGCGGCTGATCCGGGCCAAGGTTCAGCGCAATGTGCCGGTCTATACCTTCGACGTGCGGCTCACCAATACCGCAGCCATGTCGACGGAGTGGGTACCCATCAATGTCGGCCATGACGGCCTGGTCATGCTGGCCATGTGCAACGTCATCATGAACGAGGGTCTTTTCAGAAAGGACCATTTCAAATTCATGCGCGTGACCAAGGACTATAAGGCCTCGGTGGACGACAGGATCGCTGCCGTCACATCTCAGGTGGCTGCTTTCACGCCCGAATTCGCAGAGGAGCAGAGCGGCGTTCCGGCCGACAAGATCCGGCAGATCGCGCGCGATTTCGCCAAGGCGAATTCGGCCTGCCTGGTCACCTATCGCGGCACCGTCATGCACTATCACGGCGCCGATCAGGAACGCGCGGCCATGTTGCTTGCCGCCATTACCAACAATCTCGACCGCGCCGGCGGCCGGGTCATGGGCGTTGGCGCCGGCTGGAAGCATCCGTCATCGCCGGTGGCTGAAGTGCATAAATCGCTGAACATCAATGACGGCTTCCCCGGTGAGGCGGCCTATCCGACCCATCACGTCAGCCATCAGGTCTGGCCGATGATCAAGGACGGCTCGCACGGCCGGCCGAAGGTCTATTGGTGGAGTTGCTACAATCCGGCCTTCATCAACGGCGACAACAATGGCGTTGCCGCGATCATGGCGGATGAAAGCATCGTCCCGTTCCAGATCTGCACCACCATCGTCTATGACGAGTCGTCGCAATATGCCGACATCATCCTGCCGGACGTCACCTATCTGGAACGGTGGGATTGGGAGGACATGGTCTCTGCCAATCAGATCGCCGAGTTCTATATCCGGCAACCGCTGGTCAAGCCACTTGGCGAGGCACGGTGTCAGGGCGATGTTTGGCCGGAACTGGCAAAACGCATCGGCTTCGAGCTTGCCTATTCAAGCAAGGAGGATTTCGTCCGCCAGTCCTGCGAAATGACGCCGGGGGTCAAGGGAGCTGGCGGCTTCGAGTACATGAAGAAGCACGGCGTCTGGCACGATCCGAACGCCAAACCCAACTACGGCTTCTACGAGGCGACGGTCGACACCTCCGGCGATGGGGTCATCCTCGACGATGAAACCGGGGTCTACTGGAACTGGAAGAAATCCGGCGCCAAGGACGAGGCGGAAGCGAAATCGGTCGGCTATTTGAAGACGCCGGGCGCCAAGAAAGGCTACGTGGCTCAGGATATTGACGGCACAGCCTATCTCGCCTATCCGCCGAATACGAAGTTCGTCAAGGCGGGGTACCTGGACTTCTACTCCGACAACTTCGCCGAAAAAGGCCTTCCGGCGTTCCCGACATACACACCGATACCGGAGCACACGAAGAAGGCCGACGACGAACTGATCCTCACCACCTACAAGACCGCCGTGCACACGCACTCCCGGACGACGCACTGCAAATGGCTGTCCGAGATCAAGCACGACAATCCGGCCTGGATCAATTCCAAGACCGCGGCCGAACGCGGCATCAAGGACGGTGATGCGATCAAGGTGACCAACGGCACTGGTGAAATCGCCACGACAGCCTACGTCACTGAGGGGATCATTCCCGGCATCATCGCCATTTCCCACAGCCTCGGTCGCCAGCAGTCCGGTGTCTACGGTTCCGGCAAGGCTTCGCCGACACCCGGCGGCGGCGCGGCAGATCCGGACGCCAAGAACAAATGGTGGGATAAACACGGCGTCCACCCCAACGTGCTGATGGCCAACTGGTCGGATCCGATCAGCGGGACGATGCGTTGGATGGATAACGTGGTTCGGGTCGCCAAGGCCTGATCCGCAATACCGAAGGAGCAGAAAGATGGATACCGCCCGGAAGGACTTGGCCGACAAAGCGCGTGCCCGCATGCAAGTGTATGGACTGTTGGCCGCGATCTTCCGGGCGGCGCCAACACAGGCGCTTGTCCGGATGCTGAAGGCGCCCGGATTCACAGAGACGCTCGATGCTATGGATCTGTCTCTCGGTGCCGCTTTTCATCAGGCACCACCCGAAGATCTGGCTCAGGAATTGTCCGTCGAATTCACAAAACTATTCATCGGTCCCGGATCCCATCTTTCGCCGCATGAATCGATCTTCGCCAATGTCGAGGGCGGCGAAGGCGGTCTGTGGGGCGAAAGGACCGTGGCAGTGAAGAAGTTCATCGAAACGGCCGGTTTCACGTACGAACAGAACTTTACCGGGCTTCCCGATCACGTCAGCGTCGCGTTCGAGTTCATGCAGAAACTGGCCGCGGCGGAGGCCGATCTTCTGTCCGGCGGAGAAACGGAGCGTGCGGACTGGTGCCGTCGCGTGCAAGGGAAATTTCTCGCCGAACATATGGTCAACTGGATTCCGAGACTATGCGACGCCGTGATCGACAAGGCGGAGTTGCCCTTCTATGCGGCGATGGCCAAGCTTGCCAAAAACGTCCTGGAATTCGAGCAGCAGACGATCGGCGGCGAAGTGCCCGAAACGGTCTGATCAATTCGTCCCTGCACCGGCGCGTCTGCGGAGCAACGCTTCCTGCTCTTCGGTCAATCCCAGCAGCCGGGCTTCGGCGATGGCAAACGACACGGGCGATCCCAGATTGATCCGGTGCGAGGCCCACATGACGCCCAGGAGCTGCGGCGACAAGGAATAGACGAGCAGGGAGTCATCGGCCGTTTGCAGCACGAGCCGCGTGAAATGCTGCGTCTCCGGAATGCTCGGCATCTCACCGGCGACGGGGATATTGAAATAGGACATTCCGGCGAGTTCAGCTTCGATGCGATGTCGTGCCGCCTTGGCGGTGGGCGTTCCAATATCGATAACGGCGCGAAAACCGTACGCCTTGAATTCCCCGATTGCGTTAGGCCGCCGCCCATATGTCGCCTGAAGATACGGTATCGCGCGGCCGGGTTCAGGGACGGCGATGCCGAATCCCATCCGATTGGGAAGCCACGCCGTCGCCAATGACAGCGTTTCCGGCAGAGGTTCCCCGTCAAATGTCGGAAAACCGGCGATATCCTCACGAGACATCTCGCCGTCGCCGCCCCAGCCGCATGCCTGGGCAGCGCTTCCCGGTAGGATTGCCGCAATGCCCAAAATCGCCGAGACAACCATTGGAAGGATGCGTCTTTCCGGCCTGGCCGCCATGCCGATCACCTTATACGAAGGGCCGATAATTCTGGCCCATTTCAGATGAGTCACAATTGTCTGCCCTTGGTATTATGCGCTGAGCCCATAGCGTTTCATCTTCTCCCACAGATTCTTCCGTGAAATCCCAAGCGATTGCGCAGCCTCCATGATCGCTCCGTCATAACGCGCCAGCGCCGAGCGGATCGCCTGAATTTCGGCATCGCGGACCACGTCTTTGAGGGATTGTGGCTTGTCGTCGGAAAGTTCCAGCTCAAAGGGCAGCAAGTCGTGCATCTCGATTCGCGTGCCGTCACACAGAACGAGAGCCCGCTCAATGACGTTCCGCAATTCCCGGACATTGCCGGGATAGCCCTGCATGAGCAGATAGTCTTCAACCTCGGGCGACAGGCCGGCAATCTCCTTGCCGACTTGTCTGGCCTGCTGCTGGGTGAAAAGACGGGCGAGATAAAGGATATCGTCCGGCCTTTCGCGAAGCGGCGGAATATGAATCCGCACGACATTCAACCGCCAGAAAAGGTCCGACCGGAAGGTGTTCTCTTCGATCGCCTTTTCGAGATTCGCCTGTGTTGCTGCGACAATGCGGACATCGACCTCGATCGGCGTGCCGCTGCCGAGCCGCTCGAGGCTTCGTTCTTGGATAACACGGAGAAGCTTGACCTGGGTTTCGGGCGGAATCTCGGCGATTTCATCGAGAAAAAGCGTGCCGCCATTGGCCTGCTCGAAGCGGCCGATGCGCTGGCGGTCGGCGCCTGTAAAGGCACCCTTCTCGTGGCCGAAGAGTTCGCTCTCGACGAGATTGGCAGGTATGGCCGCGCAATTCACCCGAACAAGAGGACCATCCGAACGCGGGCCGTTGCGGTGAATGAGGGTCGCAACGACTTCCTTTCCGACGCCGGATTCCCCGGTAATCAGAACGGTGCTGTCGACCTTGCCTATGCGGTGGATCAGCCGCTCGATCCGCCGCATTACCGGGCTTTTGCCGACGACGCCGCTGCCCGGCTTGAACTGGGTGCCGTCGAGCCCCGTTATCTCCGTCGATAACCGCTCGTCGGCGATCTTCGACAGGTTCCGCCGGACCCGCGAAACAAAGCTCTGCATTTTGAACGGCTTGATCAAGTAGTCGGAAAGCCCCGCCTTGACCAGCTCGATGGCTTCCGGAACCGAGCCGTAGGCCGTCATCATGATCACCGGTGTACCGGGATATTTGTGTGAGACGTCGTGAAAAAGATCGGCACCCGTGCCGTCCGGCAATCTTAGATCCGAAACCACCAGATCGATCTCGCCGGTACGGAGATGTCGAAGCGCATCGGCAAGGGTCGGGGCGCTAACTATCGGTATGTTCTCCAGATGCAGGCGGTCCTCGACGGAAAGCCGCATGATCTCGTCATCTTCGACCAGAAGGACGCGGAATCCGGAGAAATCTTCCGTCGCCGTTTCCATCAACCAACCTTTCGCATATCGGCGATTCGATCACTGTCCGCGCGGGCCGGGAGGAAGACCTGAAACAGGGCGCCCTTTCCTTCGACGCTTTCAACTTCGATTTGTCCGTTCATGCTGCGCACCAGGCGATAAACGATCCACAGGCCAAGACCCGTACCGTCGCTTCGCGTTGTAAAGAAGGGATCGAACAATCGCTCGCGATGGTCTGCCGAGATACCCGGGCCGTCGTCTTCGACTTCCAAGATCACGCAATGACCGTCTTGGAAGGCCCGGAAACTCACTGTGCCGTCGTCCTGGAGAACCTGAAACGCGTTTTTCAAGAGATTGAATATGACCTGTTGGACCCGCTGCCGGTTCAGGGCGACGTTTGTAGAAAGCCGGTTGCTCCAGACCAGATCGATCGGCCGGTCGCCGATCTCGACAAGGGCGATCTCACGCAAATCATCGAGACATTGCGGACCGGCCAACTCCTGGGCGCCCTCCACACGCAGACCGCCGAGCAATCCGGCAACGATAAGCCGAATGCGGTGAAGGCCGTTTTCGATCACCGGCAGATACCGTGTCAACAACTCGCCGTCGGTAGGCCGCTTCTTGATCGTGTCTAGACAGTTCAAGATACCGGCAAGCGGATTGTTTACTTCATGGGCGACGCCGGCCGCGATACGGCCGAGCGCGACCATTTTCTCGTTTGCAGCGATTTCCTGCTCGAGCAGCTTCTTGTCCTCAAGCTCGGAGGCCATACGCTCGAACGAGGCGGCGAGTTGGCCGATTTCGTCTCGGCGATTTCTGGTGTCGATCGGCGGCAAGTCGGAGAAGTGGCCGCGGCCGACGGATTCCATGCCGCGGGCGAGAGCCGCGATCGGCCGCACCATGCGGCGCGAAATCAGCGTGCCGAAAACACTTCCGACGATGACCAAGACGACGGTGATCCCGAGCACCGTAATCGCACCGTTCCAGGCCTGCGAGACGAGATCAGCGGTCGACAATCGCAGGCGGACGATCGCGATCTTCTTCTCGTCGGAATAGACCGGGACAATCCCTTCGATGAAGGTCTCGTTTATAAAACTGCTATCGTGAATGACCGCGGCGGTTTTCAGCTTGAGAACCTTGTCGAGAACGCGCCGTTCGGTGTCCTCGCGCGGAGAGATGACGAGGCCGACGGGGTGCGAGGCGGGTTCCAGATGGGCGAGGATCACGCCATGCGGATCGAGCACCATGCCGGAGAGAATGCGCGTATCGGGAATGCCGTCGAGCGAGCTCGACGCCGTCTCGCGGAGCGTCTTGAAAAGCGTCCAGGAATCGTTCTGCAGAATGACTTCGGGCGCGGAAATGGCAATCGACCGCGCCAGCAACAACGCCTTTTCCTCCAGCGCCTCGCGGAAGCGAAACCAGTCTTGAAGAATGACGGCGGCGCCGATCGTGAAACCGACGCCGGCGATAATCGCCGTTATTGCGATTGGGAACGCGACCGAGAGGCTCCTGAGCCGGTACGGCGCCGCGCTCATCTCTCCTTCCCGCCATTGCGCCGACGAGATACGGCGGAGATGTCGCTACGTTTGCGGATCTGTGCCGCCATGACCCGGATATCGTTATAGAGATCAATGTGATAGTTGCCGAAACCATCAAGGTGGAGCGCGCCAAGCAGACGTCGGCCATCGGCGGACGATTTCATTCCAGCGAATGCGCGCGCCATTCCGCCGATCAGTTCAGGCGGTAAATCGTTGCGGGCGACAATCGGCGGGAAACCGAATTCGGATGACGCATGGATGACGCGGGTCTGGCCGACCAGTTCCGGATTGGTGATCTGAAGAAACTCCCAGATATAGGATTCGACAGCGCCACCATTGGCAAAACGCGCGGCGACCGCTTCGACGGTTTCCGCATGGTTATAGGTGAAAAACGTTTGACGGAAAAAGTTGTCGGGCCGGTATCCCTTGGTTGCCAAATGGTACCGCGGATAGAGATAGCCGGAGTTCGAGTCCGGATCCGAATAGGCAAAGACCCTGCCGCGCAGATCCTCGATGCTGTTCAGGTTACTGTCCTTGTGGACGATAATGTAGGACCGGTAGAACGGCTTGCCCTTGTAGACGGGTACCGTGAGCAAAGTCAGAAATTCCGGTTCCCGTTTTTGGACGAGGGGATAACCGCAGATCCAAGCGAAATCCAAATCGCCGCTCGCCAGCAATTCCATGATTTCGCGATAGCTCTTTCGCCGCACGAATGTCACTGAGCGATCCAGATGGCTCGACAGATAGCCGGCCATTTCGTCAAAGAAGCGAAGATTGTCACGAACGACGACGGCAGTCAGGCCGAACTTGATCGGTTTTTCGTCGGCGGCATAGGCAGTTATTGCCATGAGCACCGCCAAGCACGCCAGGACGAGCTTGCGCAGCATGGATGGTCCCCGTTGAAGCCGTGGCAGCACGTATTTCTGTTATTCGTCGGGCGTCCAATCTGAACGCTCGATTGATCTGCGACGCCACGCCTGACGCGAACGAAGATATTTCGCGTCATTCCTCCCCATAAATGAACTATAACATTTTTCGCAGAAATCCGCCAAAGATTGTTGATATTTAGAGCAATTTTCTTCGAATTCGGGTTGAATGAATATCAAATGCAGCGGCTCTGTGCGGGCATCGAAATGAATTCGTCGACCTGACATTTCGCCCGTTGTCGAATGTGAACCAACATCCAGGAAAAGTTAGCGAACGAATATGGAACACATGTCCTCTGGGGTTATAGGACGTTCCTCGCCGACACGCCTTCCTTCGCACCAAGGCGGCGGTGTGATTACCGTGTTTCGGACGGCAGTATCAGTTTCCCCACATTGCCGGGTTCGGGCAGTGCGGTCAGGACTGATGGTGGGTGATCATCGTTCAGGGCGTGCACGATGTCGGCTTAGGGTCAACAGCGCGCATACACTACACGACACAACAGCGTAATTCCGTACTGCGGGGTTTTTCCGGTTTTGGCATCTTGGGACGTTTTCGACCCCTCTTCCTTCGTCATTGCCCGCTTCATTCATGCGGGCAATCCAATGGCCTGCCGGCGCTCAGAAGCGCTTGAGTTCTTTCACCACTGCGTCGGCAAGTCGACGGGCCAATGGACCACCCCGACAAGCCGGGTGGTGACGATGGAGAGGTGGTGGTGATGACGTCTGTGTCGTGTCATGTGCGCGCTTGCACGCCGCAAGACCTAACCACCTGCAATATCTGAGGAAGTTTGGTAGCGGGGGAGGGACTTGAACCCCCGACACGCGGATTATGATTCCGCTGCTCTAACCAGCTGAGCTACCCCGCCGAAAGTGCCGTCCGGGCGTGCG
>JANQEG010000127.1 GCA_028278505.1 Rhodobiaceae bacterium | reverse complement strand
GCGGCCCGACCGGACGATGACGCCGCCGACGCAGGCAGACCGGAGCGGCCCGCCAAGCTGCTTGAAAACGCGTTTGGCTGTTGCTAATGCTGCGCAGCTTTCCAATCCGGGCCGGCCAACCGAGACGATCCCTGATGATTCGCTTCCTGCAGGAATATGGGAATTTCCTCCGCGCCAGAAAGAAGATCTGGCTGGCCCCCGTCCTCATCGCGATGCTGGTGCTCGGCGTACTCATCGTCCTCACCGAAGGCACGGCGATTGCACCCTTTGTCTATACGCTCTTCTGATTTCATAAGGGCATGAAGAAACTGGGGTTTCATATCCTGACCGCGGTTCTGGTCGTGCTCGTTCTGGGCGGATCGGCCGAACTCGTTGTCCGCGTCTTCTTTGACGACGGGCTGCAATACGATCTGGAAATGTGGAAATACGCCCGCTACGGCAAGCGGTTATCGGAAAATCCGGAGATTGGCCATGAGCATGTTCCGGGCGCGAACTTTCGGGCGATGGGCGTCGACATTGCCCTCAACGAACACGGAATGCGCGATCCGCCGCGCCGCCAGGCGAAGGGTGCGGGCGATTTTCGGATCATGATGCTCGGCGATTCCCTGACCTTCGGATGGGGCGTTGAGGCAGAAGAGACCTTCTCGCGCCGGCTCGAGCGGCGGCTGCGCGAAAAAAATCCGCGCATCGAAATCCTCAACACCGGCGTCGGCAACACCAATACGCCGATGCAGGCGGCGTACTTCGCCGCGAAGGGCCGCCACTTCGCGCCGGATCTGGTGATCCTCAACACCTTCATCAACGATGCGGAGCCCAATCCGAGATATGGCAATAGCTCGATCGCCGGGCGCAATTCCTATGCGTGGACCTTCTTTGCCGCGCGCATCGACGCCCTGCTCCGGCTGTTTTCGACGCGGATGGACTGGAAGGACTATTATCTGAGCCTCTACGGCCCGTCCGGCAACTGGCCGGAGATGCGCGCGGCGATCCTGCGGATCGTCGACATCTGCAGATCGGAAGGATGCGCCGTGCTCATCGTCGTCCATCCCGAAATTCGCGAGCTGGACCCCTATCCGTTCGCGGAGATAACGGCCCGCGTAAGGGAGGTGGCGCGCGCGGCGGAGGTGCCGTTTCTGGACCTGTTGCCGTCAATTGCCGATCAGGACCCGGCGACGCTCTGGGTAACGGTCCCCGACCCGCATCCGAACGGCCGGGCCAACGCCTTCTTCGCCGACAGCATTTTTTCAAAACTCGTCGACGAGGGTATGGTGCCGGCCGACCCGGCACAATGAACCCGGCCGGCGACAGTGCAGATCGTTGAGACATCAGCCATGGGCAAATTCGCCAAGTTCGCCCTTCCCTTGCTCGTCTCCTGCCTGCTCTCGCTGCTGTTCGTGGAAACCGGACTACGCATCTGGCACGGCGTGTCGCCGTTCGCCCTGACCAATTTCCGCGCCGATCATCAGATCGTCCATCACTTCAAAGGCCTGATCGGCTACGATTCCGATCTCGGCTGGTCGATGAAACCGCATTTCACCGAGGACGGGATCACCACGGTCGACTTCGGCCTGCGCCGGTCTCGGGAGGACCAGAGCGAAGCGCATCGCGGCGGCATTCTGGCGTCCGGCTCGTCGTTCACCGCGGGCGTCGATGTGGGCGATGCCGAAACCTGGCCGGCACAGCTTGAGCGTCTCTCCGGCATTCCCGTCAACAATGGCGGTGCGCCCGGATATGGCTTCGACCAGGTTGTCCTGCGCGCGGAGCAACTGATGGATGCGGTCGACCCCGATATCGTTGTCGTCGACATCATGGCCACGACCATAGACTGGACCGGCTATGCGATCCTGAACCGTCCGAAACCCTACTTCCTGGTCGAGAACCACGAGTTGGTCCGTCGCCACGAACCGGTTCCAAAGCTGCCCTATAGCGCCCGGCGCGACCATCCGCTCAAGCGCATTGCGGGATATTCACTCGCGATCGATCGGACCATGGCCGCGATTGACGCGCCGTGGTGGTATGCGCGCGGCGAAAGGACCAGCCTTCGTTCCGGCGGCGATCCGGTCGAACTGAGCTGCCTGCTCATCCGCCGCATCGCCAAAAAGACGTCCGAACGCGATATCCGGCTTCTTGTCGTCTCGATCCCGACCGGCCAGGACCTCCTCGCCGCGGACGAACCGGCGACCACCATCGCCAAGGTCGAGCAATGCGCTCGCGATTACCGCGTGCAGATTGCACCGGTGCGGGCGCGCTTGACCGCGGCCATCAGCGCCGGCGAAATCGGGCTCGACGACATCTATCAGGTCGCGGACGGCAAACCGGCCGGCCATCTGACCGAGGCCGGCAATCGGTTTGTCGCCGAAATCGTTCACGAGGCGCTGCGGGAACCTTATGGTACGGCGCCGGTCGTCGATTAGAGGGTGTCACTCACCGGATTCGAACTGATAGAAATGCTGCTTATCAGGAGAATTTATGCTTCTGAGCAGATAGACATAGGACATGGATTTACTCTTGCCCTCCGACGCTTGCTGCGCAAGCTACGAAGGGCACGCCTTCGCCTATGTCGCCTTCGTGCGCCTTACGCCTAGTGGCGTAAGCCACCCGAAGCCGAAGGCGAAGGGTGGATAGTACATGGGCTTAATCTTGCCCTCCTACGCTTGCTGCGCAAGCTCCGAAGGGCACGCCTTCGCCCATGTCGCCTTCGTGCGTCTTACGCCTAGTGGCGTAAGCCACCCGAAGCCGAAGGCGAAGGGTGGATAGTACATGGGCTTAATCTTGCCCTCCTCCGCTTGCTGCGCAAGCTCCGAAGGGCACACCTTCGCCTATGTCGCCTTCGTGCGTCTTACGCCTGGTGGCGTAAGCCACCCGAAGCCGAAGGCGAAGGGTGGTCGGAGCGGCGGGATTTGAACCCACGACCCCTTGCGCCCCATGCAAGTGCGCTACCAGGCTGCGCCACGCTCCGACACCGGCCTTCCTACCAGCACTCGCCAAGTCTGCGCAAGCGCCTTGCCGCGGCAGGGCGGCGGCCGTCACTTGCCCGATTGCCGCGACTGGTCGAGCAGCCGCTTGCATTCCAGGAGTTCGAAAAGCGTCGCCTGCAGGCGCCGCACATCGTCGGCGGAAAGCGCACCGGCCTCGCCGGCCCCGGCCCGGTCGCCCGGCCGCACCCCGCCGATCAGCGGCACGGAGGAAAGGTCGTCTTCAGCCGCCGCCGACGTCCGCCCGGCGCCAGGCGGGGCGGCGACGGCCGCGTCGCCGGAGATCGGCCGTTCATCCGCGTCATCGTCCACGTCGTCGTCGGACCGATCGTCCGGTGCCGCGCGGCCGGTCATGCCGCCGCCATTGCTCTGCCGGGCCTTGCGATCGAGCCCGGCGCGAGGCGGCGGCGAAAACGTTTCCGGGTCGTCCACAGGGCCGTATTCGCGCGCCTCATCCGCCGCTGCCGCGGCGCGGTCCGGATTCCAGATCGTCATGACGTGGCGGACGCCGTGCTCGCGCAGGATTTTCTGGACGCCGCGAATGGTGTAGCCCTCGCCATAGAGCAGATGGCGTATGCCGCGCAGGAGGTCGACGTCGTCGGGACGATAGTAGCGGCGGCCGCCGCCGCGTTTCAGCGGCTTGATCTGGGCGAACCGCGTTTCCCAAAAGCGCAGCACGTGTTGCGGCAGATCGAGGTCGTCCGCCACTTCGCTTATCGTGCGGAAGGCATCCGGGCTCTTATCCACGTGCGTATTCGCGTCGGTTCCGGTTGCGTCGACGTTCCGGCGGCCGTTCAGTCAGCTCATTTTCCCGAAAGGCTGTCGTTGATCGTTTTCTTCAGAACATTGCTCGGCTTGAAAACCATGACCCGCCGGGGCGAAATCGGGACCTCGGTGCCGGTTTTCGGATTGCGGCCGATCCGCTCACCCTTGCTGCGAACGAGGAACGATCCGAACGACGACAGCTTCACGGTCTCGCCGCGAACAAGGCAATCGGAAACTTCCTTGAGAACCTGTTCGACCAGATCGGCCGATTCGGTTCTCGATAGACCGACCTTCTGATATACAACCTCACATAGGTCAGCCCGGGTTACGGTCTTGCCCCCCATGTTCGTCACCTCAATCTCGCCGCATCACTTCAATCGAAACTGTTTTCCAACACCGAAACATCGGCATAAACGGTATTGTGTAGCGATGCCAAGGTCAACTGCCGCACCGCTATAGAGTTGATTAAAATCAAAAGAGCCGGGGCATTATACCAACCGTCGCGGAGTTTGACTCCTCTGATGGGCTCAAATCCCACGACGGTTGGTATTACCAGCGCAGCAGCACCGAGCCCCAGGTGAAGCCGCCGCCCATCGCCTCCAACATGACCAGATCGCCGCGCTTGATGCGGCCGTCCTTGACGGCGACGTCGAGGGCGAGCGGGATCGAGGCGGCCGAGGTGTTGCCGTGGCGATCGACGGTGACCACGACCTTTTCCGGCGGAAACCCGATCTTCCGCGCCGAACCGTCGATGATGCGCCGGTTCGCCTGATGGGGCACGAACCAGTCGATGTCGCCGGCGGTCAGTCCGGTGGCGGCCAGCGCATCGTCGATGACGTCGGTGATCATGCCGACCGCATAGCGGAAGACCTCGCGGCCCTCCATGCGCAGATGGCCGACGGTACGGGTCGAGGACGGTCCGCCGTCGACATAGAGCTTGTCCTTGTAGCGACCGTCGGAGCGCAGATGGCTGGTCAGGATACCGCGGTCATCCGCGGTCCCGGGCTGTTCCCGGGCGTCGAGGACGACGGCGCCGGCGCCGTCGCCGAACAGCACGCAGGTGGACCGGTCCTCCCAGTCGAGAATGCGCGAAAACGTCTCCGAACCGATGACGAGCGCCCGTTTTCCCCCGCCCGAGCGCAGCAGGGCGTCGGCGGTCGCAAGCGCAAAGACGAAGCCGGAGCAGACCGCCTGGACGTCGAACGCGGCGCCGGTGGTGATGCCGAGCATGGCCTGGACGGTGGTCGCCGTCGCCGGGAAGGTGTTGTCCGGCGTCGACGTCGCCAGCACGATCAGATCGATGGTGCCGGCCTCGACGCCGGCATCTTCGAGCGCGGCGGTGGCGGCGGCATAGGCGAGATCGGAAGTGAGCTCGCGCTCGGCGGCCACATGGCGGCTGCGGATGCCGGTGCGCTGGGCGATCCATTCGTCCGAGGTGTCGACCATCTTTGCAAGGTCGTTATTGGTCAGACACCGGGCGGGCAGATAGCTGCCGACGCCCAGAACCACAGATCTGACGACGGTCACTTGGCTGCTGCTCCGGATGGATTCGCGTCCGGCAGGAAGCGGGCGCGGTGATAGTGGCTGAGGTCCTGCGCGATCTTGGCGAGGAGGTCGTTGCGGACCATGTCGTACCCCAGATCGACCGCGGCGGCAAAGCCTTCCGCATCGGTTCCGCCATGAGACTTGATGACGATGCCGTTGAGACCGAGAAAGACGCCGCCATTGGCGCGGCGCGGATCCATCTTTTCCTTCAGGGTCTCGAAGGCCTGGCGCGCGAACAGATAGCCGATCCGCGCCATCAGCGTGCGGCCCATCGCCTGGCGCAGCAGCGTGGCGAACTGCTTGGCCGTGCCCTCGGCCGTCTTCAGCGCGATATTGCCGGAAAAGCCCTCCGTCACCACCACGTCGGCGACACCCTTGCCGATATCGTCGCCCTCGACGAAGCCGCAATAGTTCAGCATCGGCAGATCGGTTTCCCGCAGAACGCGGCCGGCCGCCCGCACGTTCTCCAGTCCCTTGACCTCCTCGACGCCGATATTGAGCAGGCCGACGGTCGGCCGCTCGATGTCGAACAGCGCCCGCGCCATGGCCCCGCCCATCATGGCGAAATCGATCAATTGCTGGACGTCAGGACCAATCGTCGCGCCCATGTCGAGAACGACGCTCTCGCCCTTCAAGGTCGGCCAGATGCCGGCAATCGCCGGCCGCTCGATATTCGCCATGGTGCGCAGGCAGAACCGCGCCATCGCCATCAGCGCGCCGGTATTGCCGGCCGACACGCAGACATCGGCTTCACCGTCCTTCACCGCCTCGATCGCCCGCCACATGCTCGAACGCCGGCGGCCATGCTTGAGCGCCTGGCTCGGCTTGTCGTCCATCTTGACGGAGATGTCGCAATGGCGGAACGCGGACGCCGCCTTTACCCGCGGATAACGCGCCAAAATCGGCTCCACCTGCTGGCCGTCGCCGAACAGCAGGCAGTTGACGTCAGGGTGGCGCACAAGGGCGATGTCGAGGCCTGGAATCACCACCGACGGGCCGGCATCGCCGCCCATGACATCGATGGATATGGTCACGTTTCCAGCCATTGGCACCTGAAACATTATTGTCGTCTAGAACGGAATTCCCCCCTGATCCGAGCCCTTCAGGTGCCGGGCCCGGACGCGTTCAGGCGGTGCCGGAAGCCCCCGGAACATACCGTTTTCCGATCGCCAGACAACCTGAATCTAACCGATCGCCGGGGCCGGGTCAGCCCTTTCACGAGGAATCGGGAGGCGTGCCGCGCTTGAACTGCGAAAGCACGGCAAAAGGCGAACGCCGCTCCTCGGCCGCTCCTTCCGCGTCGATGACGGGCTCGAACACGGCGCCGGGCTTGCGCGGATAGGGATCGAGGCCGAGCGCGACATGCTCGGCGGCGACAACGCCGAGATCGATGACGCCGGCGACGATCGGCTCCGGCGGATCCTCGGCTTCCGGGTCGAAATGGGCGTCGGGTTCGGCCGCCGCGTGGACGCTTTCTTCCGGCAGGAAGGTCATCTCGATTATCTCGTGCACGGTCTGGGCCACCGGATCGAGGGTGACGACGCAGCTCTGCTCGACCTCGGCCTCGACTTCTCCGGTAACGCGGACGCCGCCGCGGCGCCAGCGCGCAATGTCCAGCCGCGCCTTGAGGCGCGACACGGCGAGAATATCGAACGCCGCGGCCAGCGCGACGCGCTCATTCGGCTCGGCGACGATGTCGACGACGAGCCCGTCGGCGGGAATATCGGCGACGGCCAGCGGCCGTGACAGCGGCAAATCATCGGGCATCCGTCCATCCTCCGAATGCAGCGGCATCGGGAAAGGCGATCCGGCCGTCAACCAGATCGGCGGTCTCCTGTGCGGCCAGATCGGGGGCGGCCGCGCGGGCG
>JANQEG010000117.1 GCA_028278505.1 Rhodobiaceae bacterium | reverse complement strand
TGACGATGACTTTCAGGTTGTGTAGTCGGCCGAACGGCCGACCGATCCGGCTTTTAGCCGTAACCCGAAGCCACCGGCTTTAGCCGGTGGAGTGTTCACTTCCAGGCCATCGCATTATTTCTTTTATGGATTTCTCTAATTTATTGATGGCAAAGTCTTTGCTGCGTCCAACGTGGTCTAAGGGGTGGCCGCCGGTCCGGTTGTCGTCTTCCAAATCGGCGAAATACTGTTCCAATCCCTCCAGTATCGCAACGTCAAATTCTTCCTGACGGCCGGCCTCGTTGATTGCGTCCGTGAAGCTCGCATCAAAATCGCGGATGCCTGATGACGGGCCGAAGCGACTTCCGCCCGTGTCCGTCCATTGCCCGCCGTCGGGATTGCCGGCCGGAACCCGCGGCTGATTGGGATCGTAGCCGGCCTTTGTGTAAAGCGCGGCGAAGCGGGCGAATTTCATTCGCACCCGCAGCGCTTCGAGCAGCCATTGGCTGCGGTCGGCCGGCGAGGATGAGGGCAGGGATTCGGGCATCGGGCTACTCGAAATAAAGCTAGGATAAAATCTCGATAGGAATATATTCGGATTGTCAAGATTGGGCATTTGGAAATGGAGTTGCCGTATAGGGGATAATTCCGCCGCAAACACCATCACCGCCGCACACCCACCCCCGCCCTTGTCTGGATTTCGCCGCCACAGCGGCCTATAAGCGGGCGAAATTCGAGACCCGCCGCGCGGAATCGCGACCGTTCGATGACAGTCAACGGGCGCGCGCCGCGGCGGTGCGAGAGGACAAGATGGCCGGACATTCACAGTTCAAGAACATCATGCACCGGAAGGGCCGCCAGGATGCGGCCCGCTCAAAGCTGTTTTCCAAGCTCGCCAAGGAAGTCACGGTGGCCGCCAAGGTCGGCGGGCCCGACCCGGACGGCAATCCGCGCCTGCGTCTCGCCATCCAGAACGCCAAGGCGCAGTCGATGCCCAAAGACAATATCGAGCGCGCGATCAGCAAGTCCCAGGCCGGCGACGCCGACACTTACGACGACATCCGCTATGAGGGCTACGGGCCGGGCGGCGTCGCCGTCATCGTCGAGGCGCTGACCGACAACCGCAACCGCACCGCCGGCGCCGTGCGCGCCTGCTTTTCCAAGAATGGCGGGTCGCTGGGCGAGACCGGCTCGGTCTCGTTCATGTTCGACCGGGTCGGCGAGATCGTCTATCCGGCGTCCGCCGGCGACGACGAGGCCGTACTCGATGCGGCGATCATGGCCGGTGCCGACGACGTCAGCTCCGGCGAGGATGGCCACACGATCGTCTGCGGTTTCGAGGACCTTGGCGAAGTGTCGGGCGCGCTCGCCGAAACCCTCGGCGAGGCGGAATCGGTCAACATCGTCTGGAAGCCCCAGAACCTCGTCCCGGTCGATGAGGAGAAGGCGGCGACGCTGATGAAGCTGATGGCGGCGCTCGACGACGATGACGACGTCCAGAACGTCTTTGCCAATTTCGAGATCGACGATGCGGTGATGGCCAGGCTGACGGCCGCCTAAGACATGCCGAATGCCGTTCCCGGCTATGCCGGCGGGCGCCGACGCGGTACACAATTCGGTATGGCGGAGACGATTCGTATCATCGGCATCGATCCGGGGCTTCGGCGCACCGGCTGGGGCATCGTCGAGACCTGCGGCACGCGGCTCGGCTTCGTCGCCGCCGGCAGCGTGACGACCGACGCGGGCGCCGATCTCGCCAATCGGCTGGTGTCCATCCATGACGGCCTGGAACAGATCATCGCCGCCTACGCTCCGGACGAGGCGGCGGTCGAGGCGACCTTCGTCAACCGCGACGCCAAGGCGACGCTGAAGCTCGGCCAGGCGCGCGGCATCGCCATGGTGGTGCCGGCCCGGGCCCGGCTGAAGGTCGCCGAATACGCGCCGAACGTGGTGAAAAAGGCGATCGTCGGCGCCGGCCATGCCGACAAGCGGCAGATCCGGGCGATGGTCCGGGTGCTTTTGCCCCGCGCCGTCTTTTCCCTCCATGACGAGGCCGACGCGCTGGCGATCGCCGTCTGCCATGCCCACCATCGCGGCGCCCCGGCGCTCGTTGCCGCGGCCGGAGGGCGGCGATGATCGGCAAGCTCAAGGGCATCATCGACAGCCACGGCACCGACAGCGTCATTCTCGATGTCGGCGGCGTTGGCTATGAGGTCTACTGTCCGGTCCGCGTGCTGCAGAACCTGCCCGGCGCCGGCGAGGCGGCGGTGCTGTCGATCGAGACATATGTCCGCGAGAACGAAATCCGCCTGTTCGGCTTTTCCAGCGATGTCGAGCGGGAGTGGTTCCGGCTGCTGATGACCGTGCAGGGGGTGGGAGCGAAAGTGGCGCTTGCCGTGCTCGGCGTCATGACGCCCGGCGACCTTGCCAATGCGATCGCCTTGAAGGACACGGCGATGATCGCCCGCGCGCCGGGCATCGGCAAGAAGGTGGCCGAACGCATCTGCATCGAACTGAAGGCCAAGGCGCCGGCCTTTGCCGATGCGGACCCGGCGCTGATCCATCTGCGCGCGGACCTGGCCGACAGGCGGGCGCCGGCGCCGATCGCCGACGCGGTGTCCGCGCTCGTCAATCTCGGCTATGCCCAGATCCAGGCGGGCGCGGCAGTGGCAACGGCGGCGCGCGAGGCCGGCGAGGGCGCGACCACCGAGACGCTGATCCGGCTCGGGCTGAAGGAGCTCAGCCGGTGAGGTCGAGCACGTCGCGATAAACTTCGCTGAGCGGCATCGAAAACTCGATCGCCGGGAGCGAGAGTTCGGCATCGGCGCTGTCGAGCAGGCGCAGACCCGACCAGTCTCCGTTCGGGCGGTCGAACGCCTCGACATAGCATTTGTCGCGGGCAACGAGCACATAGTGCGCGAGGCTCGGGAGCTGCTGGTAGAGCTGCCACTTCTCCAGCCGGTCACGGGCTTCTGAGCCCGGCGACATCACTTCGACGAGAACCGTCGGGTCGGTGATCGCCGTTTCGCCCGGTGCAAGCGGATGGCAGACCACCATCACGTCCGGCAGGGCGGCAAGTTCGATTTCACGGTCCTTGACGAAAAAGGTCTCCGTGAATGTCCGGCATGGCGAGCCACGCCGGCGAAAATCGTTCGTCATGGCCACCGCAATGTTCTGCGTGATCCGATTGTGCTCCCAGCGGGCGCCGACCATCATCTTGACGACGCGGCCGCCGAGCAGTTCCCAGCGCTCGTTCTCCGGCCTGTCGGCCAGATACTCCTCGAAATCGTCGAGGCTCATATGCGGAAACGGTCGCACCGGGTCGGTCATCGATTTGGCCTCTCGTTCTCGGCTCGGGCATGATAGAGCAAATTCGAATCAGGCGAAATCTCGCCGGCCGGTATCGGGTCGGCGGCGACATGGAACGAGGGTCTCGTGGACGACCGGTTGATCAGCGCGGCCGAACGCGGCGAAGACCAGGACGTCAATCTGCGTCCGCAGAAGCTCGCCGAATTCATCGGCCAGGCGCAGGCGCGGTCCAATCTGCAGGTCTTCATCCAGGCGGCGCGGTCGCGCGGCGATGCGCTCGACCATGTGCTGTTCGTCGGCCCGCCGGGCCTGGGCAAGACGACGCTCGCCCAGATCGTCGCCCGCGAACTCGGCGTAAATTTCCGCGCCACCTCCGGCCCGGTGATCGCCAAGGCCGGCGATCTCGCCGCGCTCCTCACCAATCTGGAGGACCGCGATGTTCTCTTCATCGACGAAATCCACAGGCTCAACCCGGCGGTCGAGGAAATCCTCTATCCGGCGATGGAGGATTTTCAGCTCGACCTCATCATCGGCGAGGGGCCGGCGGCGCGCTCGGTGCGCATCGAACTGGCCAAATTCACGCTGATCGGCGCCACCACGCGGCTCGGCTTGTTGACGACGCCGCTGCGCGACCGCTTCGGCATTCCCGTGCGGCTCAATTTTTACGAGACCGGGGAACTCGAAGAGATCGTCCGGCGCGGGGCGCGGCTGATGTCGGTGCCGATCGGCGATGATGGTGCGGCCGAGATCGCAAAGCGCGCCCGCGGCACGCCGCGCATCGCCGGGCGGCTTTTGCGCCGGGTCCGGGATTTCGCCACCGTCAAGGGCGACGGATCGGTCGACCGGCCGGTCGCCGACCGGGCGCTCAAACAGCTTGAGGTCGACCAGGCCGGGCTCGACGCGCTCGACCGGCGCTATCTGACCTGCATCGCGGCGGATTTCGGCGGCGGCCCGGTCGGCGTCGAGACGATCACCGCGGCATTGTCGGAGCCGCGCGACGCGATCGAGGAAATCGTCGAGCCGTTCCTCATCCAGAAGGGCTTTGTTCAGCGCACGCCGCGCGGGCGGCTGTTGACGCCGAAGGCGTTTTCCCATCTCGGGCTGGCCATGCCGGCCGGGCGTGCGGCACAATACGACCTCCTGCAATCGATGACAGAAGGATCGCCGGACGCTGATTGACATGGACAGGCGGCTGGCCGAGCTGCCGATCATGGCGCAGCGGCCGGACCGTATCGAAGCGCGCATCTACAATATCTGGCGCCGCGCCCGCAGCCGCTGGGGCAGCCCGATGCGGCTCAAGCTGCCCGGCCTGCAGCATCTCGACCTGATCCTCGCCGATTCCTACTGGGTCTGCGTCGACCGCACCACATACGACGTGCCGGTGCTCGCCTGGGTCGAGCTGGAAGACAGCGGGCGGACGGCGCTGCATCTCGATATCGCCTGCAAGCTCAACTACTATCACTTCGCCGCCTCGGCGGTGCGGGCGAAATGCCTGACGCTGATGGAGGAGATTCTGGGCGAAAGGCTGCGGGGGGAGGAATGACCGGCGCGATCGAAATTGTGGGCCGATTGCGTCCGCTCGCCTTAGCCCTCTCCCCGCCGGGGAGAGGGTTGGGTGAGGGGGGAAAGAAAAACACCCTCACCCGACTGCGACCAAGGGTTCGGCTTCGCCTCACCTTGTCTTCGTTGCCCTCTCCCTCAAGGGAGAGGGAGATGCTCCGAGTCTGCCGCAACCGTCCCCTCCCCCCTTGCGGGGGAGGGACAGGGAGGGGGGTCGAAGGGCGAGCGGTTGCAGATGTTCAGGATATCGTGCCCATTATGAACGTCCGAAATCCAGAAGAGTCATGCTTTTCTATGACCCCCACCCCCGACCCCTCCCCGCAAGGGGGAGGGGAGTTGTGCTGTGCTTACCGTAGTCGTTCTCTCCCCCTTCATGGAGGAGTGACAGGGTGGGGGAGCAAAACCCCGATCAGGCCGGCGTCATGACCGGGACGCCGCTCTGGCCGGACCTCGCCGGGCGCATCGACGGCGATCATCACGTGCTCGGCGTGCGCGTCTATTTCGAGGACACGGATTTCTCCGGCATCGTCTACCACGCCAACTATCTGCGCTTCATGGAGCGCGGCCGCTCCGACTATCTGCGCCTGCTCGGCGTCCACCACGCGGCGCTCGACGCCGGCGATGACGGTGAGGTGCTCGCCTTCGCCATCGCCCGCATGGAGATCGATTTTCTGAAACCCGCGCGCATCGACGACGTGCTGGAGGTGCGGACCTGGTTCATCGGCTCCGGCAAGGGCGTGCGGTTCGAGATCGCCCAGGAGGTGCGGCGCGACGAAACCCTGCTGATCAAGGCTCGGGGGACCGCCGTCGTCGTCAACCGCGACGGCCGCCCGCGGCGGCTGCCGCCGCGGCTGCGTGATCTGCTCGATACAAGCAAAAAAACGCAGTAACCGGCCGTTAACCGGATACTAACAGTTCATTAACCATAACGGGATGGTGATGGGCTCGGCGCGCTCTGCCGCGCCCTTGTTTTGACAAATTCCAGGGTCAAAGAGGCCAGGAGAGGGGCGGTTGATCTTATCGATCGAAGGGCGCGAACTTCAGGCGATCCGCGGTTCAGGCGGCATCTGAGCCGATCCCCGCATCGCCCGCGCGTCGTACCCTTTCACCCCTGCGGCAAGACCCCGTGATTGATGGTTCCAAGGACAGACAGCCGAGAGGTTCCGTTTCCATGAATCCGGTCGACGTGGCGCAGGCCGCCCTCGAAGCTCCCCCCGGGATATCGCTCCTGACCTTGTTTCTGCAGGCGCATATCGTCGTCAAGCTCGTCATGATCGGATTGACGCTGGCGTCGATCTGGTGCTGGGCGATCATCGTCGACAAGGTCCTGCTCTATGGCCGGACGCGCCGCCAGATGGACCAGTTCGAGCACGTGTTCTGGTCCGGCCAGTCGCTGGAGGAGCTCTACAAGAATCTCAGCCACCGCCCGACCCAGTCGATGTCGGCGCTGTTCGTGGCGGCGATGCGGGAATGGAAGCGCTCGTTCGAATCGGGCGCCCGCTCGCCGATCGGCTTACAGATGCGCATCGAAAAGGTGCTCGACGTGACGATCGCCCGCGAGGTCGACCGGCTCGAGCGGCGGCTTCTGTTTCTCGGCACCGTCGGCTCGTCGGCCCCCTTCATCGGCCTGTTCGGCACCGTCTGGGGCATCATGACCAGCTTCCAGGCGATCGCCGCCTCCAAGAACACCAGTCTTGCCGTCGTCGCGCCCGGCATCGCCGAGGCGCTGTTTGCGACCGCCATGGGACTGTTGGCGGCGATCCCGGCGGTGATCGCCTACAACAAGTTCTCCAGCGAGGTCTCCAAGCAGACCCTGCGGCTGGAAGGCTTTGCCGACGAATTCGCGGCGATCCTGTCGCGCCAGCTCGACGAGAAGAGGTAAGCCATGGGCATGTCTTCGATCGCGCAAGGCGACATGCGGGTGCACCGGCGCCGCCATGCGCGCCGCCGCCACGGCCTGATGACCGAGATCAACGTCACGCCGATGGTCGACGTGATGCTGGTGCTGCTGATCATCTTCATGGTCGCGGCGCCGCTTTTGACCGTCGGCGTGCCGATCGATTTGCCGGAAACCAAGGCCAAGCCGTTCGAGGGCGACAAGGAGCCGATCACCATCTCGGTCGACACCAGCGGCCGCGTCTTCCTCCAGGACACCGAGATCGCCGTGGAAGAAGTGGTGGCCAAGCTCACGGCGATTGCCGCCAGCGGCTATGAGGAGCGCATCTTTGTGCGCGGCGACCGCACGGTCGCCTATGGGACGATCATGAAGGTGATGGGGACGGTCTCGGCCGCCGGCTATAAGCGGATCGGCCTCGTCACCGATATCGAGCAGGACCAGTAGCGGGCAATGAAGATCGGTCTCGCGACATCGGTGATCGGACATGCCCTGGTGGTGGCCTGGGGCGTGATCTCGCTGCCGTCGGCCGATCCGTTCCAGACCGATCCGGTCGAAGCGCTGCCGGTGGACATTGTCTCAATTGAGGAATTCTCCAAGCTGACCAAAGGCGTAAAGACCGGCGACGAGGAGGTGAAGGCCTCGGCCGCCGAACAGACGCCGGAGCCGAAAGAGACCGAGATCGAAACGCCGGGGCGCGGCGAAACGATAAAGCCGTCCGAGGTCGAGGCGCGGCCGTCGCGCGAGATCGCCGCGTTAGCGCCGGCACCGCCGCCGGCCGAGCCCGAGCCCGAGGCCGAAAAGGTCGAGGCGGCACCGCCGCCGGAGCCGGCACCGAGGCAAGCTGAACCGGCGGTCGCCGAGCCGGAACCAGAAGTCGCAAAACCCGATCCGGACCTTGCCAAAGCGCCGGCGCCGCGCAAACGGCCGAAGCCGCCGAAGAAGGTCCAGGTCGCGAGTGCGAATCCCAAACCCGAACGGAAAGCCAAGAAGCGATCGGACAACAAAAAACCGCCCGACAAGGATCGGCCCGAATTCGACTCTGAGCAGGTCAGCGCGCTTCTGAACAAGGTCGATCCGGCCAGCGGCGGCGCCCGACAAAGCACCGATGCCGCCTCGCAGGGCCGCGCCTCGGGCCGCGACCAGATCATGACCCAGAGCGAACTCGATGCGCTCCGGGCGCAGATCATTCCCTGCTTCAGCCCGCCGGTCGGCGCGGCCGGGGCAGAGGACATCGTGGTTGCGCTGCTGATGTCGCTCGACGAGGACGGGTCCGTCATCGGGCGTCCGCGTATCGTCAACAGCGGCACAAATCCCTATTTCCGGCCGACGGCCGATGCGGCGGTGCGGGCGGTACTCAGATGCGCGCCCTATCGATTGCCGGAGGAGAAATACGCGGCCTGGAACGAGGTCAAGGTGAATTTCGGCCTGCGCGACATCGTCGTCGGATATTAGCGAACCGGCTCTAAGGATCATCCGAAGCGGGAAGCCGGATCGGGGAGGAAAGGATGAACGTCATGACCATTGCCGCAGAACAGGCGTGCGCCGACGGGCCGCAACCGGCCGGGCCGGGTGCGTCCGCGGCCGTCCGCCGTCTCGGTGCGGTGCTCATGCTGGCCATTGCCACGATGGTTGTCGGGCCGACGCCGGCGGCGGCGCTCATCGAGATCGACATCAATCAGGGCAATGTGCAGCCGCTGCCGATCGCCATCCCCGACTTTCTCGGCGAGGGCAGGGACGCGCAGGTCGCCGCCGACATTTCGGGAGTGATCAGCGCCGACCTCAAGCGCTCCGGCCTTTTTCAGACCCTCGACAAGGCGTCGTATATCGAGAAGATCCGATCGCTCGACACACCGCCGAATTTCGCCGAATGGCGGGTCATCAACGCCCAGGCGCTCGTCGTCGGCCGCGTCGTGCGCCAGTCCGACGGCCGGCTCAGGGCGGAGTTCCGCCTGTGGGACGTCTATGCCGGCCAGCAGCTCACCGGCCAGCAATTCTTCACTAATCCGAGCAATTGGCGCCGGGTCGCGCACATCATCGCCGACGCCATCTACCAGCGGCTGACCGGCGAAAAGGGCTATTTCGATACCCGCATCGTCTTTGTCGACGAAACCGGGCCGAAAACCACCCGGGTCAAGCGGCTGACGATCATGGACCAGGACGGCGCCAACGTGAAATATCTGACGCGCGGCGACGATCTGGTGCTGACGCCGCGGTTCAGCCCGAACAGCCAGGAAATCACCTATATGTCGTTCGCCGGCGGCGAGCCGCGGGTCTACCTGCTCAACATCGAGAGCGGCCAGCGCGAACTGGTCGGCAATTTCCCCGGCATGACGTTCGCGCCGCGGTTCTCGCCGGACGGGCAGAAGGTGATCATGAGCCTGCAGCAGGGCGGCAATGCCAATATCTACACCATGGATCTGCGCAGCCGGGCGACGACGCGGCTGACCGACAGCGCGGCGATCGACACCGGTCCGTGCTATTCGCCGGACGGGCGGCAGATCGCCTTTGAATCCGACCGCGGCGGCGCCCAGCAGATCTACGTCATGAACGCCGACGGCTCCGGCCAGCGGCGGATCAGTTTCGGCACCGGCAGCTATTCGACACCGGTGTGGTCGCCGCGCGGCGATTTGATCGCGTTTACCAAGCGCAGCGGCGGCCGGTTCCTGATCGGCGTCATGCGCACCGACGGCTCGGGCGAGCGCATCCTGACCGAGGGTTTTCACAATGAGGGGCCGACCTGGGCGCCGAACGGCCGGGTGCTGGCGTTCTTCCGCGACACGCCCGGCGCCAATGGCGGGCCGCAACTGTGGACGATCGACCTGACCGGCTATAACGAGCAGCGGCTGGCGACGCCGGCATTCGGTTCGGACCCGGCGTGGTCGCCCTTGATCGATTGATCGGGGCCGCGTAGTTTCGCCCGGCCGCTCATGACGATGACGAGGGAATCGTGAAACGGGGAGTTTCGGCAACGGTTCGTTAACCGGTTTTCAGAACCCGCGGTTAACTAACGGCCTGTTAAATCATGTCTTCCCGGTGGGGATACGAGGAGTTACCGGACATGTTGAGTAGCATGCGTATGGCGCGCGGCGGCCGTGTTGCTGCCGTTTTTGCGGCTGTGCTGATGCTGGCGGCGTGCGCTGCCGATCCGAACAAGGATCGGGCCGGCGCAGGGGCGGCGACGCCGGGAAGCGCACAGGATTTCGTGGTCAATGTCGGGGACCGGGTGTTCTTCGACACCGATTCCTCGGCGCTGCGCCCGGAAGGGCGCGCGACGCTCGATCGTCAGGCCCAATGGTTGCAGCAATATAACCGCTACACCGTGACGATCGAGGGCCATGCCGACGAACGGGGAACGCGCGAGTACAATCTGGCGCTCGGCGCAAGGCGCGCCCAGGCGGCCCGCGACTATCTGGTCAGCCGCGGCGTTACGGCCTCGCGGCTCAGGACGATCTCCTACGGCAAGGAACGGCCGGTCGCGGTCTGCAACGACGCCTCGTGCTGGACCCAGAACCGGCGCGCGGTCACGGTGCTGAACACCGCGGGCAGTTAGGTCCGGGCCGGCTCTGGTCCGTAATCAGATATAGAAAACTGCCGAACGGCGCGGAACGTTTTGTCGTTTCGCGCCGTAACGGCGTTTGGCGCTGCGGCGGTGGGGCCCATTGCTGTTCGGTTGAGTTGGCCAAAGTCGTCCTAGGCTATTGTACAAGCCACGTTTTTTCGATTGAAGGGTCGTCTGGACAGGGTTTCTCAACGCGTCTCGACGTCACCACCCAACCCCTCCCTTGTCACCACCCGGTTTATCCGGGTGGTCCATTGGCTTGTCAGCTTGATCAAAGCGTTCGTAAAGACATTCAGGCGCTTCTGTATGCAGATAAGCCATTGGATTGCCCGCATAAAGCGGGCAATGACGACGGAGAAGGCTCAGATGGGCCGCAGAAACCACCTGAACCGGACACCAGTGGCATAAAACGGGCAATGACGACGGGGAGGGTCAGGTGAGTTGCAGAAGGCGCTCGCCCGGACGGCAACGGGTATTGTCTTGCAACGTCAAATTTTGGTCGTACTTACGCACCTTGGTATAGACTGAAAAAGATTGCGGTCTCAGTTTCGGGAGCAAGACGCGAAATGATCAAGCGACCGGTCGCCCGGAAAAGGCGGTTTGCGTGGACGGTGCTCGGCCTCTCCGCCCTGGTTTCGGCCGCCGGCGCGCCGCCCGTCGTCCTTGCCCAGTCGGATGCGGCGATCGCCGATCTTTCGATCCGCATCGACCGGCTCGAAAGCCAGATGCGCCAGCAGACCGGGCGGTTCGAGGAGATTCTGTTCAAGCTGCAGCGTCTGGAAGAGCAGTTGCGGCGCATGCAGGACGACAATGAATTCCGCTTCCAGGAACTGGAATCCGGCAGCGGTAAGGGCAAGCGCTCCGCGGTCGAACCGTCGCGGCCGGCTCCGTCGTCGTCGACGACGTCCGGGCGGGCGATTTCGTCCGGCGATACCGGAGGGCGCGTCGGCGGCGAGCCCCAGGTTCTCGGCGAACTCAACCTCGGCACCGATCCGGGCGGCGACGATGCGGTCGGCGGAAAGCCGTTCGATCTGTCCGCGCTGCTGCGCAATGACGGCATCGTCGACCCCGGTCCGACGCCGGCGCCCGCGGGGCAGCAGTTGACGCTGGCCCCGTCGGCCGACCCGCGCGACGAATACGATCTGGCCTATGGCTACGTGCTGCGCGGCGACTATGCGCTGGCGGAGAACGCCTTTCGCGGATTTCTCGCAAAGCATGGCGGCCACCGGCTCGCCGGCGATGCCCGCTTCTGGCTCGGCGAGGCGCTCTATAACCAAAGCCGCTATCGCGAGGCGGCCGACAGCTTCCTGGCCGTCTACAACGACCATCCCGCAAACAGCAAGGTTCCCGACAGCTTGCTAAAACTTGCCGCGTCGCTGGCCCAGCTTGGCGAAATCTCGACCGCGTGCGCGACCTACGACAAGCTGCTCGCCGATTATCCGAACGCCTCGCGCACCGTGCGCGCGACCGCGACCGCCGATCACAGCAAGTACAGTTGCTGAGCCGTGCCCTATCGCTATGAAACGGAAATCGCCGCCGCCGACCAGCCGCTGACGGTCGAGGATGCGGAAAGGCTGTTGGCGCCGTGGCGCGATGCGCCCGGGCTGGCGCTTGCGGTGTCGGGCGGTGCCGACAGCATGGCGCTGATGCTGCTCGTTAAGCGCTGGCGGGCGAAACTGGCGGATGCGCCGCGCATCCTGGCCTTCACGGTCGATCACGGCCTGCGCCCGGAGGCCGAAAGGGAAGCCGAATTCGTCGCCGCGGCGGCCGCCCGGCATGGCATCGAACACCACACCTTGCGCTGGACCGGCGAGAAGCCCGCCGGAAACATCCAGGCCGCGGCGCGTGAGGCGCGCTATCGCCTGCTCGCCGACGCCGCGGCGGCGCAGGGGATCGGGCACATCGTCACCGCCCATCACCTCGACGATCAGGCCGAGACCTTCATGCTGCGGCTGGCGCGCGGCAGCGGCGTCTACGGCCTCGGGGCGATGGAGGACGAGCGCAGCCTTTACGGCGTTTCGATCGTGCGGCCGTTCCTCAGAATCCCGAAATCCCGGCTCGAGGCGACGCTTGAAGAGGCATCGCAGGTCTGGATTGCCGATCCGAGCAATCGCGACGACCGCTATTCGCGGGCACGGCTGCGCCGGCTGATGCCGCTTCTCGACGAGGAGGGGATTTCGGCCGAACGGCTGGCAGCGACGGCGGCGCGGCTGCGTCGCGCGGCAATTGCGATCGAAACCGTCGTCGACGATGTGCTGTGGTCGATGATCGATCTGCACCCGGCCGGGGTCGCGCAGGTGGATATTGAGAGGCTGATGGCGCAGCCCGACGAGATCGGATTGCGGGCGCTGGCGCGCCTCGTCCGCGGCATTGGCGGCGGCGAATTTCCGCCGCGCCTGGCGCGGCTGGAGGCGGTCTATGACGCGCTGAAGACCGCGTCGGCCGACGATGGCCGGGTGAAGCGGACGCTGGGCGGAACCGTTCTGCGCCGTGACGGCGGCACGCTGACGATCTTCCGGGAAATCGGCCGGTCCGGCCTGCCGACGACCCGGCTCGAACCGGGAAAGGTCGCGGTGTGGGATCGTCGGTTCCGGATCTTTACGCCGGACGTCGCCCCGCCGCTGGAGGTCCGGGGCCTGGGCTGGGATTTGCTGCCGGAGGTGCCGATCAGGTCGCGGGCGGCGCTGCCGGATGCGGCGATCGCCGCGGCACCGGCCATCTTCTGCAGCGACGAGCTGATCGCCGCGCCCAATGTCGGCGTCTACGGGCAGGGCAGCGCCTGGTTCGGTATAGCCAGCGAATTCATCGGCGTCGGCGCGCTGGTGTCCGGTGTGACCCTTGAGTGTTAAACAAAAGGTGAGAACCTCTCGCAATAATATCGCTGCTGGCCCTCGCCCCGCGCGGTTCTCCTTGGCAATTTCGTGCGGGGCACCTATCTTCTGTGGAACGGTAGCGCGCCGGGTCGTCGATCAGTGAACGACATCGGGCCGCCGGGACGAAGGATACGAAATGAATTCCAATTTCCGAAACCTTGCCCTCTGGGTCATCATCGGGCTGTTACTGGTTGCGCTTTTCAACCTGTTCCAGAGCCCGGCGCAGAGGAGCGGCGGCAGCGAAATCGCGTTCACCAAATTCTTGAGCGAGGTCGATGAAGGCCGCGTTCAGGAGGTGACGATCGCCGGGTCGCAGATCACCGGCCGCTACACCAACGGCACCGGCTTCCAGACCTACGCGCCGGAATCGACCAATCTGGTCGACCGTTTGTACGAAAAGGGCGTGCAGATCACCGCCAAGCCGTCGAGCGACGACGTGCCGTCGCTGTTCGGCATCCTGATCTCCTGGTTCCCGATGCTGCTGTTGATCGCCGTCTGGGTGTTCTTCATGCGCCAGATGCAGGGCACCGGCGGCAAGGCGATGGGATTCGGCAAGTCCAAGGCCAAGCTGCTCACAGAGGCCCATGGCCGCGTCACCTTCGAGGACGTGGCGGGCGTCGACGAGGCCAAGGAAGACCTTCAGGAAATCGTTGAATTCCTGCGCGACCCGCAGAAGTTCCAGCGGCTCGGCGGACGCATTCCGCGCGGCGTGCTGCTGGTCGGGCCGCCGGGCACCGGCAAGACGCTGCTTGCCCGCGCGATCGCCGGCGAGGCCAATGTGCCGTTCTTCACCATTTCGGGCTCGGATTTCGTCGAGATGTTCGTCGGCGTCGGCGCCAGCCGCGTCCGCGACATGTTCGAACAGGCCAAGAAGAATGCGCCCTGCATCATCTTCATCGACGAAATCGATGCGGTCGGCCGGCACCGCGGTGCCGGGCTCGGCGGCGGCAATGACGAGCGCGAGCAGACGCTGAACCAGTTGCTCGTCGAGATGGACGGGTTCGAGCCGAATGAGGGGATCATCCTGATCGCCGCGACCAACCGGCCGGACGTGCTCGACCCGGCGCTGCTCAGGCCCGGCCGGTTCGACCGGCAGATCGTCGTGCCCAATCCCGACGTGGTCGGCCGCGAAAAAATCCTCAAGGTGCACGCCCGCAAGGTGCCGGTGGCGCCGGACGTCAATCTGCGCACGATCGCCCGCGGCACGCCGGGCTTCTCCGGCGCCGATCTCATGAACCTGGTCAACGAGGCGGCGCTGTTGGCGGCACGCCGCGGCAAGCGGCTCGTCACCATGTCCGAGTTCGAGGACGCCAAGGACAAGGTGATGATGGGGGCGGAGCGCCGCACCCTGGTGATGTCCGAGGAGGAGAAGAAGCTCACCGCCTATCACGAGGCCGGCCACGCGCTGGTGGCGATGCACCAGCCGGCGTCCGATCCGATCCACAAGGCGACGATCATCCCGCGCGGGCGCGCGCTCGGCATGGTGATGCGGCTGCCGGAGCGGGATCAGCTTTCGCTGACGCGGGCCAAGTGCCACGCCGATCTGGCGGTGGCGATGGGCGGGCGCGTCGCCGAGGAACTGATCTTCGGCTACGACAAGGTGACGTCGGGCGCGGCCGCCGACATCAAGATGGCAACCGGGCTCGCCCGCGCCATGGCGACCCAGTTCGGCATGTCGGACCGGCTCGGACCGCTGCTTTACGGCGAGAACGAGGAGGAGGTGTTCCTCGGCCATTCGGTCGCCCGCACCCAGAACGTTTCCGACGAAACCCAGAAGCTGGTCGACGAGGAGATCAAGAGCTTCGTCAACGCCGGCTACGAGACGGCGAAGACCGTGCTGACCGAGCACATCGAGCAGCTGCACACCGTCGCCAAGGGCCTGCTCGAATACGAGACGCTCTCGGGCGACGAGATTCGCGACCTGATCGACGGCAAGCCGCCGATCCGGGAAGGCCTCGACGACACGCCGGTGCCGCGCGGCTCGGCGGTGCCGAGCGCCGGCAAGCCCAAGGACGACCGGGGCGGCTCGCCCGAGCCGGGCGGCATGGAGCCGCAGCCGCAGGCCTGATCGTCGGCAATCGACATTGCCGGGCCGCGCTTTTTTAGAGCGCGGCCCTTTTACGTTCCGTGTCGCAGCCCTTCTCGGCGTCATCACCGGACTTGTTCCGGTGATCCATAGGGCCTAACCGCTTGAAAACAAAATCAGTATGGATTGCCGGGACAAGCCCGGCAATGACGCTTGAGGTGGGCGGCGTTATTCACGCAAACGAATCTCCAATCATGTCCATTTGACGTGGTTTTCTTGGCTGCTTCGATCCCTCTCCGTCGTCATTGCCCGCTTTATGCGGGCAATCCAATGGCGGTGCGGCATTCAGAAGCGCTTGAGTTCTTTCACCACTGCGTTGGCAAGTTGACGGGCCAATGGACCACCCGGATAAACCGGGTGGTGACGACGAGATGAGTTGAGAAACTTTTGTCCAAACTCACTTCGGTCCAAAAACCTTATTTATACAATAGCCTATGGCGATTTCGGACAACAAAACCGAAAACCATTGGGCTTGGCCGGGCAATCCGCTACCGGCCTAAACCCCGGGCCTTGCGGCCTGCGGACTTCGCCGTCGCGACACGCCCCGCGACCGACATACCGTGCTGAGCGGGGCAATGGGTCCCCGCTTCCGCGAGGACGGTGTATGATTTCGGCTCCCGAATAACCGTTATACCAACCGTCATGGAGTTTGACCCCTCTGACCGGGATGATTTTCCGTCGTGGCACGAAGCGTCCGAGCGCAGTGATGCCATAGCATCATAAGCG
>JANQEG010000107.1 GCA_028278505.1 Rhodobiaceae bacterium | reverse complement strand
ACGGCGATATATCGCCGTCGGAGGCATCGCGCGGCGAGCGTCTCACCGGCGGGCCGCCGCGCCAATCGAGAAACAGAATTGAACCAACCTTGTCGCCCGACGCTCTAACCGGCGGGCGCCGGCCATTGGCGTTCACGGAAACGGCCGCGCCGGGGCGCGGCCGTGCCGTTTTTCCAGAATCTCGCGGCTTCAGCTTTTCTTGATCGCGATCCGGTTCGAGGCCTTGGCCTTTGCCGCCGGTTTCGGCAGATGGATCTTCAGGACACCCTTGTCGAAGTCCGCCTTCACCGTCTTCGGATCGGCTTCGAAGGGCAGCGTCACCGAACGGCGGAACGACCCGTAGGACCGCTCGACCAGGTGATAGTCCTTTTCCTTCTTTTCGGTTTCGGCCTTCTTTTCGCCTTTGATGATCAGCAGCCGGTCGGTCAGCATCACCTCGACATCGTCTTCCTCGACGCCCGGCAGTTCGGCGGTCACGTCGATACCGTCCTTGGTCTCGCTGATGTCGATCAGCGGCGCCAGCGGCGCCGCGCCGCCGCCGGCGAACGCCGCCGGCATGGTGGTGCCGAAATCCCTCATCATCCGGTCGAATTCGCGCTGCATGGCGCGGAAGGGGTCGGTCTTGTCATCGTCACGACCCCAGAATGCAGGAAGCGATGCTCGCATTTTATCCTCCATAATGATCAGTCGCGTTTCGCGCGGTGGTGGCCACCGCTCTATCTCTCAATATGTGGGAATTGGCGCCCGCCCGCGAAAGACGGCACGATGACGCGAAGCGCCGCTACGCGTTTCCGGCGCGGAGCGACCGAAACCGAGACGTGGAAGGCTCAGATCTTCAGAATGCTGACGACCTGGAACGTGTGCAGTTCCCCGTCCTCGTCGCGGATCGAGACGTACTCTCCGGGCACGAAGGCGTGGGCGCCGAATTTATAGCCGGCCTCGTCGTCGTCGTCGCCCTCGATATCGTAATGGAACGCCCAGGCGCCGCCCTGCTTGTGCACGAGGTGACCGAGTTCGTCCTCCTCGCCGGCCCAGAACCGGCGCACGCGGCACTGTTCGCGATGCTTCTTCCACAGGGCTGCGTCGATATGACCGTCGGCGTCGAGCGGCGCCACGAATTCATAGCCGTGATCCGGACTCCCGTTCGGAAATTCCTTGGTCCGCGCCAGATTGAGCCTAACCCGCTTAAGAACTTGCTCGGTCATGTCGCTGCTCCCCCGTCCGAAAATCCCGATTGCCCCTGCCATTCCGGACGAATGTGACGGAATCCTGTCAGGCCCGATCCGTTCGGCCATTGACCTTGATCAATACTTCGCCCTAACACCTAGCAAATGATCCGGCAAGCCGGAGAAGGCCCGGGACGGGGGATCGCAGTGCAGGACAATGGCGCACCGGAATCCGACACCGCGGCCGTCGAGGACGAGGTGTTCGCCTTGCTCGCCGATCCGGCGACCTATGGGGTGTCGGAGCGGATAGCGCGGATCGACACCCATGGCGCGGCCGTGTTCCTGGCCGGCGACGACGCCTACAAGGTCAAACGTAACGTCTACTTCCCCTTCATGGATTTCTCTAATCGCGAAAAGCGCGAGGCCGCGATCCGCCGCGAACTCGAAGTCAACCGGCCGAACGCGCCGTCGATCTATCGCGGCATTGTGCCGATAACCCGGGAAGCCGACGGCCGGCTGGCCCTGGGCGGGGTGGGCGAGCCGGTCGAATGGGCGCTGCACATGCGCCGCTTCGACGAGCATGCGACGCTCGACCGCATCACCGAGGAACGCCGGCTGTCGCGCAAGCTGCTGTTTGCGCTCGCCGAGGCGATCGCCGCTGCGCACGCGGCCGCCCCGGTCCGCGACGCCGATCCCTGGCTCGACAGCCTTGGCGGCTATATCGCCCAGAACGAGCACGCCTTTCTCGCCTTGCCGCATCTGTTCGAGGCGCACCGGGTGCACGAACTGACCGGCGCAGCGCGGTCCTGTTTTGAACGCATCCGCCCGCTGCTCGATGCCCGCGGCCGCCAGCACCTGGTGCGGCTCTGCCACGGCGACTGCCATCTCGGCAACATCGCCCTGATCGAAGGGCGGCCGGTGCTGTTCGATGCGATCGAATTCGACGATCGGGTCGCCACCGGCGACGTGCTTTACGATCTCGCCTTCCTGCTGATGGACCTCTATGAGCGCGATCTCGGCGACGAGGCCAATCTGATCTTCAACCGCTATCTCTATCTCACCCGCCGCGACGGCGATCTGGAGGCGCTGACGGCGCTGCCGTTCTTCATGATGCTCAGGGCGGCGATCCGCGCCAAGGTGACGGCGGCCCGCGCCGCCGGCGCGGCGGAGGCCGATCGGCCGCAGATCGAGGCCGAGGCCGTCCGCTATTTCGAAGTGGCCGAAATGTTCCTGGAGCCGCTCGAGCCGCGCCTGCTTGCGATCGGCGGGTTTTCGGGCAGCGGCAAGTCGACGCTTGCGGCAGAGCTTGCGCCGTCTTTCGGACCGGCGCCGGGGGCGGTGCTGCTGCGCTCCGATCTCGAGCGCAAGGCGTATTTCGGCGTCGCCGATACCGACCGCCTCGACGAAAGCGCCTATGGCGCCGAGGTCACTGCCGAGATCTACCACACCCTGACCAACAAGGCCCGGGCGGCGCTCGCCGCCGGCCACGGCGTGATCGTCGATGCGGTGTTCGCCCGCGAAGACGAGCGCCGGGCGATCGCCCATATCGCCGATGCGGTCGAGGTGCCGTTCTACGGCCTCTGGCTCGATGCGCCCGAAGCGGTGCTGGTCGACCGGGTGACGAGGCGCGTCGGCGATGCCTCCGATGCCGATGCGGCGATCGTCCGCCGCCAGCTCGCTTACGACCGCGGCCAACTCGACTGGACCGTGATCGACGCCCGCGGCGCGATGCACCATACGCTGGCGCTTATGCTGAGCGCGCTCACCGCCGACCGCCGCGGCGAGCCCTGATCCCGCGCACGGCCGTGGCCAGGAGCCGCCGCTGTCGAAATCCGCTCCGGCTTTCGCGATCGTAACCTCACATAAACGCCTGTCGTCTAGTCTGCGGTCAAACTTTTGACCGTTGGGGGTGTTCGTGAAGTCAGACAGCGATCGTCGGGTTCTGATCGTCGACGATGATCCGCTCTTGCGGGAAATCGTCGCCTCGAAGCTGATCGGCGATGGATACCAGGTCGAGACGGCCGGCGACGGCATTGCCGCGACCGCGGCGGTGACGAGCCCGGAGATCGCCGCGTTCGACCTCATCTGCAACGATCTGAACATGCCGAATCTCGACGGCATCGCCTTTCTGAGCCGGCTTGCCGAGAGCGGCTTCAACGGCGCCGTCATCATCCTGTCCGGCGAGGACGACGCCATCCGCCGCACCGCCGAGGCCTATGCCGCCGAAAGCGGGCTCAACGTCCTGGGTTCGCTGTCAAAACCGTTCGATCCCACCCGTTTCGACCAGTTGCTGCTGGCCGCAAGGGCGCCGACCGACCCGGCCGCCGAGGCCGCGCCGGCGGCCATCTCTCCCGATGTGCTGTTTGCCGAAGACGGCGGCGTCATTCCCTTTTTCCAGCCGCAAATCTGCGCCCGCACCGGCGCGGTGGTCGGCGCCGAGGCCCTGGTCAGGCTGCCGCTCGCCGACGGCACCGTCGCGTCGCCGGCACGCATTCTCCCCGCCGTGGACGAGCATAAGCTCCATTGGCGGCTGTTCTTCCGCATGTTCGAGGCGAGCATCGCTGAACTCGCCGACTGGCAGAAGGTCGGGCACGCGCCCGAAATTTCCGTCAATATCGAGCCCGAGCTCCTGCTCGATGTTTCGCTGCCGGACCGGCTGCGCGAACGGGCCGTTGCGGCGCGGGTCGACCCGGCGAAAATCGTCATCGAGATCACCGAGAACGCCGCGGTTTCGGCGGCGCCCGAGGTGCTGCAGGTGATCGCCCGGCTGCGCATGTACGGTTTCGGCATATCGATCGACGATTTCGGCATGGGGCATTCGAATTTCGAGCGGCTGCGCCGGCTGCCCTTCACCGAATTGAAGATCGACCGCCAGTTCGTCGCCGATGCGCCGACCGACCCGGTTGCGGCGGCCTGCGTGGCCTCGTCGGTCGGGCTCGCCCGCGCCGCCGGTGTCGTCGTCGTGGCCGAAGGCGTCGAGCGCAAATCACAGCTCGATCACGTGACACGGGCCGGTGCCGACCGCATCCAGGGCTTTCTGATCTCAAAACCGCTGCCGGCGGAGATGTTCCGCCGCTTCCTCGACTATCCCGTAAGGGCGCTGGCGGGGTGAGGGGTCAGAACGACGGCGGTGATATGTCTTGGAGAGAATGGTACAGCCGGTTGGGGTCGAACCAACGACCTCCGGATCCACAATCCGGCGCTCTAACCAACTGAGCTACGGCTGCACATGCGCGGGTCGCGAACCTAAGGCGATCGCGCGGTAAATTCAAGCGTGCAGCAAATCCGGGACGATAAAATCCGCATAAGCGAAATGCGGCGGGTGCGGCGTTTCGCTCTCGATCCCTCTCCCTCTGAGGGAGAGGGCTACGAAGACCCGGCGAAGCGAAGCTGAGCCGCGGTCGAAGTCGGGTGAGGGTGATTGGATTTTGTTTGCCCCCTCACCCAACCCTCTCCCCGGCGGGGAGAGGGCTTTTCGGGCGCCGAAAGAACCGCGGTATCGATACTCCCATTGACCGAATGGGGTGCTCGCACCGCTCTATTTGATCAATTGCGACAGCGCCTTGAAATCTTCGCCGCCGGCCCGGCCGAGCCATTCAAAGAGCACCATTTCGACGGTCACCGGCTGAACGCCGACATGCGCCATCCGCGCCAGCGCGACATCGACCGAAAGCTGCCGGCGCGACGACACCGCATCGGCGACGACGGCGACGTCGAAGCCGCGCTGGCGCAGGCCGATCGCCGACTGCAGCACGCAGATGTGGGATTCGATCCCGGCGACAACGACCTGGTTGCGGCCCTTGGCGCGGTTCTTGACCAGCATCGACAATATCCGGTCGTCGTCGGCGCAGGAAAAGTCGAGCTTTTCGAAGACCTTGGCGGAGCCCGCCGCAGCGGCGATGTCGGCGACGGTCGGCCCCAGCCCCTTGCGGTACTGCTCGGAAATGAGCGCCGGCACCTTCATCCGCGCCGCCGCCGTCAACAGATTGCCGCAACCGCTGACGACCACATCCGGATCGGCCATAACCGGCAACAGCTTCTCCTGCACGTCGACGATCAGAAGCTGCGATTTGTCGGCGGAAAGAAGCATCAGGCGAGTCCGGTCTGTCGGTCGATGGCTGAACGGCTTTTATAGCAGCCGGGGATCGCGATACCAGTGGGCGGGAAGGGGGAGGTGTCGTCGCGGCGAACGCCATAATTCCCCTCCCCCTTGCGGGGAGGGGTCAGGGGTGGGGGTCAAACTAACAATAACGGGATATCCGCGTCGAAGGGCTGGCATTTTTTTATTCGAACCCCCACCCGGCCGGCGCTGACGCGCCGTCCACCCTCGCCTTGAAGGGGGAGGGAAATCCGCGGCGACGCCGTCTCGAAAATCCCTCTTCTCCGCCGCGGAAAGGCCCTCTGAAGTATCACGATGAGGCAGAAAGCGGCCGGTCGACCGCCTGCACAGCAAAGGCGAAGCTCAGCGCGATCTCGTCGAGCCGGTGGAAGCGGCCGGACTTCCCGCCATGGCCCGCGGCCATGTTGATCCGGCACAGCACCGGCCGGTCCGAAATCGTACACTCACGTAGCTTCGCCGCCCATTTCGCCGGCTCCCAATAGGTCACCCGCGGATCGGTGAGCCCGCCGGTCGCCAGCACCGCCGGATAGGCGAGCGCGGCGATGTTGTCGTAGGGCGAATAGGCGGCGATCGTCTCGTAGTCCTCGCGGCTCTCGATCGGATTGCCCCATTCCGGCCATTCCGGCGGGGTCAGCGGCAGCGAGGCGTCCAGCATCGTCGCCAGCACGTCGACGAACGGCACCTCGGCGATGATCCCGGCAAAGAGCTGCGGCGCGCGATTGGCGATCGCGCCCATCAGCATGCCGCCGGCGGAGCGGCCGATCGCGACGATCCGCCCGGTGGACGTGAATCCTTCTTTCACCAGATGTTCGGCGGCGGCGATGAAATCGCTGAAGGTGTTGGTCTTCTTCTGGCGGCGCCCGTCCCGGTACCAGCGCTCGCCCTTGGCGCGGCTGCCGCGGACATGGGCGATCGCAAAGACGAAGCCGCGGTCGACGAGCGACAGCACATTGGCGTCGAAACCGGCCGGAATGGTGATGCCGTAGGAGCCGTAGCCGTCGATGAGCAGCGGCGCGCTGCCATCAAGCGGCGTGTCCCGGCGCATCAGCACCGAGACCGGCACGGTCTCGCCGTCCGCGGCCGGCGCGGCGAGCCGCCGGGCGACATAGCGCGCCGGGTCGTGCCCGCTCGGCACCTCCCGGCGCTTGCGCAAATGTCGCTCCCGGCTTTCCATGTCATAGTCGTAGGTCTCGGCCGGCCGGGTCAGCGACGAATAGGTGAAGCGCATCGTCCCGGTGTCGAATTCGAGCCCGCGGTTGAGCGCCAGCGCATAGGCCTCCTCGTCGAAGGCGATGACGTGTTCAGCCGCATCCGCGAGCCGGCGCACGACGAGCCGCGGCAGCCCGTCCTCGCGCTCCAGCCGCACCAGGTGATGGCGGGTAAGCGCCATAGACAGGATCGAGCGCCCCGGCACGTGCGCCACCAGCGTGCGCCAATGGTCCGGGCCGATGGTGGCGAGCGGCGCGGTGGCAATCTCGAAGTCCTCGGCGCCATTGCGGTTGGTGCGCAGATAGAGAAGCTCGCCGCAATGATCGACGTAATATTCAAGGCCGGCCTTTCGCGGCGCGATCAGCGCCGGGATTTGATCGGCGGCCTCGGTATCGATCAGGCGGACTTCGCTCGTCTGGTGGTCGCGCGCGGTAATGACGATGAAGCGCCGCGACAGCGTCTGGTCGATGTCGACGAAATAGCCCGGATCGGGCTCGGTGTAAACGAGGCTGTCGGTCGCCGGATCGTCGCCGATCCGGTGCCGGAAGATGTGCTTCGGCCGGTGCTCGTCGTCGAGGCGCACATAGTAGAAGCTTTTCGCATCGCCGGCCCAGACCACATCGCCCGCGGTCGAGCCGATGCGGTCGCGAAGCAGTTCGCCGCTGCCGATGTCAGAAACGAAAATGTCGTAATATTCCGATCCGTTGGTGTCGGTCGAATAGGCGACGAGACGATGATCGGGGCTGTGCTCGACCGCGCCGAGGCGGAAATAGTCGGTGCCTTCGGAGAGCGCCTGGCCGTCGACCAGCAGTTCCTCGCCGCCGCCGTCCCGTTTCGTCCGGAAGAAGACCGGGTGATCGGCGCCCTCCAAATAGCGGCTCGCATAGGCGTAGGCGCCATCGGGCCGCGGCACGGAATCGTCGGCTTCGGCGATGCGGCCGCGCATTTCCGCGACCAGCGTCTTCTGCAGATCGGCGGTCGGAGCCATCACCGCATCGGCATAGGCGTTTTCGGCCTCCAGATGAGCGCGGATGTCGGCCGGCAGCAGCGCCGGGTCGCGCATCACCTCGCGCCAATTGTCCGCCTTCAGCCAGGCATAATCGTCGCGCCGGGCGAAGCCGTGATGCACGGTCCGGGCCGGGCGCTTGTCGGCGCGCGGCGCCGCGATCCGATCTTTCATCAGGATTTTTCGTCGGTTTTCATATTGAGCGCCGTCCCGTTCATGCAGTAGCGCAGGCCCGTCGGCGCCGGTCCGTCGGAAAAGACGTGGCCGAGATGGGCATCGCAGCGGGCGCAGCGGATTTCCGTCCGCCGCATCAGGAACGACCGGTCCGAATGCTCGGTTACGGCCGCCTCGTCGACCGGCTGGGTGAAGCTCGGCCAGCCGGTGCCGGAGTCGAATTTCGCCTCCGACCGGAACAGCGGCGCGTCACAGCAGATGCAAGCATAGAGCCCGGCCCGCTTCTCGTCCCAATAGGGACCGGTGAAGGCGCGTTCGGTCCCGTGCTCGCGGGTGACGTGGTATTGGTCGGGCGTAAGTTCGGCGCGCCATTCCGCTTTGGTCTTGACGATCTTGTCGACGGCGGTCGCCTGTTTTTCGGACATGGTGCTTTTCTCCCGCGATTGCCGGACGAGAGCCGGCGGCCTCCCGAACGAAATAGGACCGTTTCCGCCGCCGGCAATTCCGCAATCCGGCAACGCCCGCCCGCCGGCCGCCCGTCGAACGACAACACCTGTTGCTCCCGAGATCGCGTCATGTTTATGAAACAGGCCGGCGCCGATTGTGGTGGCCGACCGCGTTAGGAAACGATTAACATAACGAATCGGCCGGTATCGCCCACGCGATCCGGCGTTTCGGCATCCCGGCGGGGGTGTTCGGCAGGGGGCGATTGAGCCAATGCGGATCCTCAGTATCATTGCCGTTCTCTTCGCCTACTGGCTGCTGATGTCGGGCCATTACACCACATGGCTGATCGGCTCCGGTTTCGTCTGCGCGCTCGTCGTCGTCTATTTCGCCAAGCTCGCCAACGCCCATGACGAGGAAGGCCACCCGATCGAATTCCTGCCGCGGACCGTCACCTACTGGCCCTGGCTGGCGGGGCAAGTCATCAAAGCGGCCTGGGCGGTGACGAAGATCATCCTCCATCCCAAGCTGCCGATCTCCCCGACGCTGTTCCGCATCAAGGCCAATCAGAAGACCGCGGTCGGCATCACCACCTATGCCAACTCGATCACGCTTACGCCGGGGACGATCACCGCCCGGGTCATCAACGAGGATCACGAATTCATCGTTCACGCGCTCACCCGGGAAGGCGCCGAAGGGCTCGCCGAGGGCGTCATGGACGCCCGCATCGTCCGTTTCGAGGAACGCATCTAGATGTTCACGGCAGCCATTCTTGCGGTTCTGGTCGCGTTGACGCTTGCGGTCGTCCGTGCCTTGCGCGGGCCGACCGTTTTCGACCGCCTCGTCGGCCTCAATGCCGTGGGCAATGGCGCCATCCTGCTCCTGGCGCTGTTCGGATTCCTGACCGGTCGACCGGAATTCCTCGATATCGGCATCATCTACGCCCTGCTCAACATCATCGGCACCATCGCGGTCCTGAAATTCTTCCGGCGCGGCGATCTCGGTTATGCCGGCGAGGAAGAGGAGGCCGGTTCGTGACGATGGTGATCGATCTCATGAGCTGGGCGCTGCTGCTCGCCGGCGGCTTTTTCATGGTCGTCGGCGCCATCGGCATCAACCGGATGCCGGATGTGTTCACCCGGATGCACGCGGCTTCGGTAAGCGACACGCTGGGCGCCGGTTTGCTGCTGGCCGGCATGATGCTGCAGGCCGGATTTTCGCTGGTCACGGTCAAGCTGATCGTCATCCTGATGCTGTTCGTCTTCCAGAATCCGCTGGCCACCCACGCCCTGACCCAGGCCGCGCTGCATGCCGGGCTGAAGCCGCTGCTTGCCCGGCCCGGACGGCCGCTTGCGGAGAGCGAAGCCGAGCCCGAGCCCATGGGGCCCGGGCTGGCGGCAAATCACCGGGAGGCGGGATCATAGAAGCCCTCATCAACATGGTGCTGCTGACCTTGATGGCGGCTGTCGTCATCGGGATCGTGCGGGTCCGCAACCTGTTTTCCGTGGTCGTGCTCGGCGGCATCTACTCGTTCCTGATGGCGACCGTCATGCTGGTGCTCGATGCCGTCGACGTGGCCATGACCGAGGCCGCAGTCGGCGCCGGCGTCTCCACCGTGCTGATGCTGAGCGTGCTCTACCTGACCAAGACCGAAGAGCACGTCCCGCAACACACGCCGATCGTGCCGCTCTTCGTCGCCATCGTGACCGGCGCCGTGCTGGTTTACGGAACCATTGACAAGCCGGCCTTCGGCATTGCCGACACGCCCATGCACAACCATGTCGGCGCCCGCTATCTCGAACAGTCGATCCCGGAGACCGGGGTGCCCAACGTGGTGACGTCGGTCCTGGCCAGCTATCGCGGCTTCGACACGCTCGGCGAGACGACGGTGATCTTCACCGCCGGTATCGGCGTCCTGTTGCTGATGAAGCGGCGATCGCGCAAGGTCGACCGGTCGAGCGACGAGGAGCAGGGCTGAACCGATGCGCCTCGACGTCATCATCCGCGTCTCCATCAAGGTGCTGCTGCCGTTCATCCTGATGTTCGGGCTCTATGTGCAGTTCCACGGCGATTACGGGCCGGGCGGCGGCTTCCAGGCCGGCGTCGTCGCCGCGGCCACGGTCATCCTCTACGCCATCATTTTCGGCCTGGCGCCGACCAAGCGCATCATTCCACCGCTGATGGTGGAGATCATGATCCCGCTCGGCGTGCTGATCTTTGCCGGCGTCGGCGTCGTCGGCCTGCTCGTCGGCGAGAGCTATCTCAACTATTCGGTGCTCGCCCACGACCAGATCCACGGACAGGAATGGGGGATCTTCCTGGTCGAGGCCGGCGTCTTCGTCACCGTGGCCGGCACCATGGTGGCGATCTTCTATGCCTTTACCGGCAGGGGGCGCTCATGAACCTCGTCCAGGAGATTCTTGCCCACTACAATCACTGGATCACCATCTTCCTGATGGTTGCCGGCCTCTATGTCGTCGTCGCCCGCGGCAACATGGTCAAGAAGCTGGTCGGCCTGTCGATCTTCCAGACCTCGGTCTACCTTCTCTATCTGTCGCCGGGAAAGATCCTCGGCGGCACGCCGCCGATCATCGGCGAAGGCTATTCCGGCTACGCCAATCCGCTTCCGCACGTGCTCATCCTGACGGCGATCGTCGTCGGCGTGGCGACGCTGTCGCTGGGGCTGGCGCTCGTCGTGCGCATCAATGAGGCCTACGGCACGATCGAGGAGGACGAGATCTTCGAGACCGAAGAACAGTTTCAGCCGGGCGAGGACGAATGATCGGCGAAAACCTCCCGGCCCTTCAGGTCATCCTGCCGCTCTTTGGCGCGATCATTGCCGCGCTCGTCCGCCGCGGCGACATCGCCTGGCTGGTGACGCTGGTCACCGGCGTTGCGACGCTGATGGTCGCGTTTGCGCTGCTCGTAAAGGTTCTGGCCGGCGGGCCGATTTCCTACGAAATCGGCGATTGGGTGCCGCCGATCGGCATCGAATACCGCGTCGACGTGATCAACGCCTATGTCCTGGTCCTGGTGTCGGTCATCGCCGCGGTCATTCTGCCCTATGCCCGGACCAGCATCGCGCTCGAGATCCGCGAGGAGCGGCGCGCCTGGTTCTACACCATGTACCTGCTCTGCCTGTGCGGGCTCACCGGCATCACCATTACCGGCGACGCCTTCAACGCCTTCGTGTTCCTGGAGGTGTCGTCGCTGTCGACCTATACGATGATCGCGCTCGGCCGCGACCGCCGCGCCCTCATCGCCGCCTATCAATACCTCATCATGGGCACGATCGGCGCCACCTTCTACGTCATCGGCGTCGGCCTGCTGCTGGTCATGACCGGCACGCTCAACCTGGTCGATCTTTCGACGCGCCTGGTCGAGGTCGAGTCGACCCGGACGGTGTCCGCCGCGCTCGCCTTCATCGTCGTCGGCATCAGCCTGAAACTGGCGCTGTTCCCGCTTCATGTATGGCTGCCCAACGCCTATGCCTATGCCCCGTCGGTGGCCACCGTATTCCTGGCGGCGACCGCCACCAAGGTCGCCGTCTACCTGCTGCTGCGCTTCCTGTTTTCGGTGTTCGGGGCGCATTTCGCGTTCGGCCAATTGGTGCTCACGCCGATGCTGCTGCTGCTGTCGGTCGCCGCCATGTTCGGCGCATCGATCGTCGCCGCCTTCCAGAACAATCTGAAACGGATGCTCGCCTATTCCTCGGTCGCGCAGATCGGTTACGTGACCCTCGGCATCGCGCTGGCGACCGCCACCGGCCTGACCGGCGGCATCGTCCATCTCTTCAACCACGCCATCACAAAAGCGGCGCTGTTCCTGGTGCTCGGCATCGTCTTCTATTGCGCCGCGACGGTGCGGGTCGAGGATCTGGCCGGGCTCGGCCGGCGCCTGCCGGTGACCATGGCCGGTTTCGTCGTCGCCGGCCTCAGCCTGATCGGCGTGCCGGGCACCGCCGGTTTCATCTCGAAATGGTATCTCGTCGCCGCGGCGCTGGAGAAGGGCTGGTGGTGGCTCGCCGTTCTCGTCGTCGCCAGTTCGCTGATCGCCGTCATCTACGTCGGTCGCGTGGTCGAGGTGCTATGGTTCCGCGCGCCGACCGAGACCGTGGCCGCGGTCCGCGACCCGCCGACGGTCATGGTCGCCACCGCCTGGCTGATGGTCGCCGCCACCGTCTATTTCGGCATTGACACCAATCTCACCGCCGGCGTGGCCAGCCTCGCCGCGGACAGCCTGTTGCAGGGTCCGCAATGAACGCCGGTCTGCTCGTCATCCTCGCCCTGGCGATCCCGACGGCCGGTGCCGCGCTGATCCCGCTGGCGCACCGGTTTCCGAACCTGCGCGAGACAATTACGCTCGTCACCGCCGTAGCCCTGCTTTTCGTGGTCATGGCATTGCTTGGCGATGTGCTCGGCGGCGGGCACCCGGCCTTTGTTTTGACGACCGTCGTCCCCGGCCTCGACCTTGCCTTTGCGGTCGAGCCGCTCGGCATGTTGTTCGGGGTGATCGCCTCGACGCTGTGGATCGCCAATTCGGTCTATTCGATCGGCTATATGCGCGGCAACAACGAGCCGCGCCAGACACCCTTCTATGTCTGCTTCGCGATTGCGATCGCCTCGACCATTGGTGTCGCTTTCGCCGGAAACCTCTTCACGCTGTTCCTGTTCTACGAGATCCTGACGATCTCGACCTATCCGCTGGTCGCCCACAAGGGCAATGAGGAGGCGCGGGTGAAGGCGCGGGTCTACATCCTGCTGTTGATGGCGACCTCGATGCTGCTGCTGTTGCCGGCGATTGTCTGGACCTGGGTCGCCGCCGGCACTATCGATTTCGCGGCGGGCGGCATTCTGGCCGGCGCCGGGCTGTCGGCGGGGCTACTGACGGTGCTTTACACGCTCTATGTCTTCGGCATCGGCAAGGCGGCGGTGATGCCGGTGCATTTCTGGCTGCCGGCGGCGATGGTGGCGCCGACGCCGGTCTCGGCGCTGCTCCACGCCGTCGCGGTCGTCAAGGCCGGCGTGTTCTGCGTCGTCAAGGTGACCGTCTACGTCTTCGGCCTCGACCTCCTGGCCGAGACCGATGCTTCGGATCTGATCGCTTATGCGGCCGGCGGAACGGTGATCCTCGCCTCGCTGATCGCGCTGAACCAGGACAATTTGAAGCGGCGGCTGGCCTATTCGACGGTCAGCCAGCTCTCCTATGTGGTGATGGCCGCGGCGATCGCGACGCCGCTGGCGATCATCGGCGCGGCCTTCCACATTCTCGCCCACGCGGTCTCCAAGATCACGCTGTTCTTTGCCGCCGGCTCGATCTACACCGCCGCGCGCCTGACCGAGGTCAGCCAGCTCGACGGCATCGGTCGCAGGATGCCGCTGACCATGACCGCCTTCCTGATCGGCGCGCTGTCGATCATCGGCCTGCCGCCCCTGGTCGGCGTCTGGAGCAAATGGTGGATCGGCATCGGCGCCGTCGATGGCGACCAGACCTGGGCGGTCGCGGTCTTGATGATCTCGTCGGTGCTGAACGTCGCCTACCTGTTGCCGATCGTCTCGCGCGGGTTCTTTCTGCCGCCGCCGGGCACCGCCGCGGGTGACAAGGTGCGCAGGACAGAGGCGCCGCTGCCGATGGCGCTGGCGATCGGCGCGACCGCGACGCTCTGCCTCGTGCTGTTCCTCGGCGCCAACACCATCCAGACGCTGCTCGCGATGATCGTGGCAGTGCCCGCCGAGCTTGCCGGCAACCTCCCCGGGGGAGACAGTCATGGCCGATGACCCCAAGACCAATGAGCATGCCAACCCCGACGAGCCGAAGCGCTGGCTCGACGACAAGCGCAATGTCAACAAGATCGTCTATGGTCTCTACGCCCTCAGCGCGCTGTTGCTGGTGATCGACCCGTTCATCCACAAGCACGGGCCGTTCGAGATCGAGCACTGGTGGGGCTTCTACGGCATTTACGGCTTCGTCGGCTGCGTGTTCCTGGTGCTCGCCGCCAAGGAGCTGCGCAAGCTGGTGATGCGGTCGGAGGATTATTATGATCGCTGAGATCCTCGGAGATGTCTCGCCGGGGCTGATCCTGATCCTCGGCGCGCTGGCGGTGCCGTTCCTGCCGGGCAAGCTGCGCACGGCCTGGATGCTGGCGCTGCCGGTGCTGGCCTTCATCCAGGTGCTCGGCCTCGACCACGGGCTGCACGGTGCTTTGTCGGTCTTCGACTTGGAGCTGACGACGCTGAGGGTCGACCGGCTCAGCCTGATATTCGGCTATATCTTCCTGATCGCCACGTTCCTCGGCGTGCTCTACGGCATCCATGTCGGCGGCTGGATGGAGCACACCGCCGGGCTGATCTACGCCGGCAGCGCGCTCGGCGCGGTCTTCGCCGGCGATCTGATGACGCTGTTCCTGTTCTGGGAGGGCACGGCGATCGCCTCGGTCTTCCTGATCTGGGCGTCGCGGACCGAGCGCGCACTGGCCGCCGGCACCCGCTATCTGGTGGTGCAGGTCGGCTCGGGCGTGCTGCTGCTCGCCGGCACGATAATCCATTACGGCCAGACCGGCTCGATCGCCTTCGACAGCTTGGAGCTGGAATCGACCGCAGGCCTGCTGATCTTCATTGCCTTCGGCATCAAATGCGCCTTCCCGTTCCTGCACAACTGGCTGCAGGACGCCTACCCGGAAGCAACCGTGACCGGCACTGTGATGCTCTCGGCCTTTACCACCAAGCTCGCGGTCTATTCGCTGGCCCGCGGTTTTGCCGGCACCGAAATCCTGGTGCCGATCGGCGCGGCGATGACCGCCTTCCCGATATTCTACGCCGTGATCGAGAACGATCTGCGCCGGGTGCTGGCCTATTCGCTGAACAACCAACTCGGCTTCATGGTGGTGGGGATCGGCATCGGTACCGACCTGGCGGTCAGCGGGGCTGCGGCGCATGCCTTCTGCCACATCCTCTACAAGGCGCTGCTGTTCATGTCGATGGGCGCGGTGCTGTTCCGCACCGGCACGGTGAAGGGCTCCGAGCTCGGCGGGCTCTACAAGACCATGCCGTGGACCACCGGCTTCTGCATCGTCGGCGCAGCCTCGATCTCGGCCTTCCCGTTGTTCTCGGGCTTCGTCTCAAAATCGCTCATCCTCTCGGCGGCGTTGAAGGGCGAGTACTATTGGACCTGGCTGGTCCTCCTGTTCGCCTCGGCCGGCGTGTTCCACCATTCGGGCATCAAGATCCCGTTCTTCGCCTTCTTCGCCCACGATTCCGGCCGCCGGCCGCGGGAGGCGCCGCTGAACATGCTGCTGGCGATGGGGATCGCCGCAGCACTCTGCATCGGCATCGGCGTCTTCCCGGGCCCGCTCTACGCCATCCTGCCCTACGACGTGACCTACCACGCCTACACGCTCGAGCACGTGGTGACGCAGCTTCAGCTGCTGGTGTTGTCGGCGCTCGCCTTCACAGTCCTGATGCGCACCGGCATCTACCCGCCGGAGCTTCGCTCGACCAATCTCGACAGCGACTGGCTCTGGCGTGGCCTCGGCCGGATCCTGGCGGCCCATTTCGATGATCGAACCACGCAGGCCTGGGCCCGCGTCGCGGCCCGGTACTGGCACGCCCTGGAGCGCTTCATCGCCACGCTCTATCGCCACCACGGTCCGGAAGGTATCCTTGCGCGCAACTGGCCGACCGGGTCGATGGCGATCTGGACGACGATTCTGCTGGCGGCCTATATGATTCTCGCCTATGTCTGAGCGCGGCGCCGAGAACCTTCGGCGCCGGTCGGCGGTATCGGATATCGCGATATCTGGTCGCAGACCGCCGATTCATCCACAGGGCCGTTGCTTGCTGCAATTCATGAAATCTGGCGGCAAGCGACCGCGAAGCCGGTCCAGAAAGCCCCTATCCCAAACAGAATTCCGATCTACTGCCGATATCGAGTTAAGCCGGCCTAGACATGTCCATACATATTCGTTTTGAGAGGATTCATTATTTACGCAATTTTATGCTTGTCGACGCTCAAAATATAAATATACAGAGGTTCTCCGTCGCCTTTTGCGAATCGACTTTTTGAGGTAGATTACGCCGAGCTAGGCAGGGGAGCTATTCGCTGCAATCATGGTTTTCCGTATCCGATTTATTAGCGGATGCCGTGAATCGCCCACAGGAGACAGTAAAAATGGATGAAATGGTAGAAACAAACAATTTGATTGATCTTACGGCGGAAATTGTGTCCGCCTATGTGAGCAACAATACCGTGCCGTCCGGCGATCTGCCGAACCTGATCGGCGATGTCTACCGCGCCCTGCAGAGCACCAGCGGTGCCGCCGCCGAGCCGGAGCCGGAGCCGCTGAAGCCGGCCGTGCCGGTGAAGAAGTCGGTGACGCCGGACCACATCATCTGTCTCGAGGACGGCAAGAAGTTCAAGTCGCTCAAGCGCCACCTCCGCACCCACTACGATATGTCGCCGGAGGAATACCGCGAGAAGTGGAGCCTGCCGGCGGACTATCCGATGGTCGCGCCGAACTATGCGGCGGCACGTTCGGCCCTGGCCAAGAAGATGGGCCTCGGCCAGCAGCGCCGGCGCAAGAAGTAGACCGGCGCGAGACGTAACCGGATCTGCCGAAAGGCGCTTCGGCGCCTGCGGCCGACCGGCCGCGCCGGCTGCGACGCGGTCGGATCACGGCTTCTCCTCGGTGTACTTTGTCCCGTTTAGAGACGGACAAATCAGTCCTTGCGGCGGCCCTGCGGACTGATTTGACATTTCTTGCGCCCGATCATGGCCGCCGGCCATGATCAGAAAACAATGACGTGTTGGCGCATCGCAGAGCCGCACACTACACGACACAGCAGCGTATTTCCGTCCTGCCGGGTTTGTCCGGTTTAGGCAATTTGGGATCGTTTCGATCCCTCCTCCGTCGTCATTGCCCGCTTTATGCGGGCAATCCAATGGCCTACCGGCGCTCAGAAGCGCTTGAGTTCTTTCGCCACGGCGTTGACCAAGCTGACAAGCCAATGGACCACCCGGACAAGCCGGGTGGAGACGAGGGAGAGGTCGTGGTGATGATGTTTGTGTCGTGTAGTGTGGCAGAGCCGCCTCAAGATGCGCCAACTCATTGTGGTAAAATGAAGAAAAGTACGCTGAGCGCAGCGAAGGACTTTTCTTCACGATTGATTATTCCGACAGCACCCGGGTGGACGGGAAGGTGATCTTGACCACCGTCCCCTGGTTCAGCGCGCTTTCGATCGAGAAACCAGCCCTGTTGGCTTCGGCCAGCGCCTTTGTCAGCGGCAGGCCGAGGCCGGTTCCCCCGAGCGCCAGGCGCGACGTCGTCGCCAATTGCCGGAACGGCTCCAGCGCCGTTTCGATCTCCTTTGCCGACATGCCGACGCCGGTATCGCGCACCCGCAGCGTCACCTCGCCATCATCTTCAAGCGCGGTCGAGACGATGACCTGGCCGCCGGGCATGGTGAATTTCACGGCGTTCGACATGAGATTCAGCACAATCTGGCGCAGACTGCGCTCATCGCCGACGACCGGCGGCACGCCGGCCGGCACGCTTGTGCGGATAATCACCCGTTCGCGATTGGCCTCCGGCTGCATGGTCGCCGCGCAATGTTCGACGATGTGGCCGAGATCGACACTGGAAAAGCTCAGCTCGAGCTTGCCGGCCTCGATCTTGGACAGGTCCAGGAGGTCGTTGATCAGGCTGATCAAATGCGTCCCCGAGGTGTGGATGTCGCGGACATAGTCGCGATAGCGCTCGTTGCCGATCGGGCCGAAGCGCTCGTCCATGATCACTTCCGAAAAGCCGATGATGGCGTTCAGCGGCGTGCGCACCTCATGGCTGATCTTGGCCAGGAAGTCCGATTTCTGCGCGCTGGCCGCCTCGGCCCGGCGCCGGGCCTCGTCCATCTCCAGTTCGATCGACTTCCACGGGCCGATATCCCGGAACACGGCGCAGAGCCTGTCCCCACGGGCGCCGATGCGGCCGAGCGTCAGGATCAGGGAAAGCCGGTCGCCGTCGGCGTGGCGGCCGCCGACCTCGCGTCCCTCGTTGAGCACGCTGACGACGCCGGCGCTCATGACGCTTTCGACGTAGTCCTCGACGGACCGGCGGCTCTCGGCGTCGAGCAGGTCGTAGAGGCTGGCGCCGACGAGATCGTCGTCGCTGCGGCCGAACAATTCGCCGGCGGCGGGATTGGCGTCGAGGATCGTCGCCTCCGCATCGACGATCAGCGCGGCATCCGATGCCGAGGCGATGATCGATTCCAGTTCGACGATGCGGTGTTCGGCCGCCGATGGCTCGGTGATCAGCAGCATGACCGCCGTCTCGCCGGCAAACGGCACCGTCACAAGCCGCGCATTGACCGGTATCGAATCCCCGTCCCGGTGCCGGGCCGCGATCGGCGTATAGCGGCGTGAGCTTTCCGCCTTCCAATTGTCGCCGTCGTGAAAAAGCGTATCGAGCCCGCCGGCTTCGGCGAGCCCGGCGATGTCGTCATGGCCGAGCAGCGCGAGCAGGGCACGGTTGGCGTAGAGCACCCGGTCGCCGCGGCAGATCACAACACCGCCCGGCAATCGGTCGAGCAGCGCGGTCTCGACCGGCATCGCCGGGGCGGTCGCCGCCGCCTCCGACGCGCCGCCGCGCCGGGCCGGCTTCGGCTGGCGCGGCTCCGCGGCGTCGTCGCCCTCAAGCCGCGCGCCGAGCGCCCGGGCAATCTCGCGGAAGGCCGAACGCTCATGCGGCGCCAGCGTCTCGTCGGTTGCCTCGGGCTCCGGCTTCACGGCATGGAGCCGGACGATCTTGCCGTTGCCGGCGGCCGGCGCCGGCTCGGTGGCCGGCGCTTCTTCGGTATCGGCCGGTGCCTCCGGTTCAGCCGGCGCGGCCGCCTGCGCATCGGTCGCCTCAGTTGCCGGTTCGTCGAATTTGTCGGCTTTCGGGGTCTCGTTGGCATCGGTTTCGGCCTTTATGGCGCCGGCCTTGAACAATGCCGTGATCCCGGCAAGCGCGCCGATCGCCGAGCGTTCGCTGAGGTTCCGCCCGCCGATGCCGGGCTGCTGGCGTTCGGTGTCGGGTTCCTCCGGCCGAACGGCCTCCTCTGCACCCTCTGCTGCCGGCGGCTCGTCCGCTTCGCCCGCGGATTCGTGGTCGTGCTCCTGATCCGGGCCGGGCGCGGCGAAGTGGTCCTCGGCCGGGGCGGGCAGGTCGATCGGCGCGGTCTCGGCTTCCGCAGCGGCAGAATCTTCGGATGATGATTCCGGCGCCTCGATCGCGCCGCCCTCATCGCCGTCCACCGCAATCCATTCGGCCGCACCGTCGGCGGCAAGATCGAAGACCTCGACGGCGCCGGCCGGCGCCGCCGCCAGCTCTTCGAACGGGTCCGGTTCGGCCCGGTCGACGGGCCGGTTCGCGGCTCTTGCTTCGTCGGTGAACGCCGCCGATGTCCGGCACACCCCGAAACCCCGGTAGCCGCGAAAGCCGCGATCGCGCCCGAAGATCGGCATGACGGCGAGGTCGACCGGGATCCGCAGATCGGTATCCTGAACCGGCCAATCAACGGTCAGGCCGCTGCTGGTGTCGCGGGACTGCAGCGCCGAAAGCACCAGGCCGTCGCGATCCAGCCCGAAATGTTCCGCGACCTCGTCCCAGCGCCGGCCCCGCAGGGCAGCGAATTCCGGTCCGACGGCCCGTTCGAGATCGCCCGAGATCGAGCGGAAACGCATGTCCTCATCCATCTCCCAGAGGAAACGGTCGGGCCGCATCCGCGGCGCGAACAAAAAGGCCGGATAGGATTTCTCGGCCGCCATTTCGCCACCGGCCTCGGCGGCGCCGATCGAAATCAGGAACAGCGGACCCTCGGCACCGGCAACGGGCAATGTCTCGATCGCCCGCCGCCCGGTCTGCGTGTCGACGAACTCGGCCGGCGGCCTCGCCTCGGCATCCGCGGTCTCCGGCAATCCGATGTCCGCCAGGACGGCGAGGATGTCGGCGATCGCATCGGCATCGCCGGCCGTGCCGATGACCGCCCGGTCGCCATCGACCAGCAGCACCGCCGGGCCGCCATCGAGGGCGATTCGGCAATAGGCATCGGCGAGCGCGCGCCGATCCGCCGGTCCGGCTTCGGGCGCCGGTTCCGTGCCGGCCAAGAGCACGGCGTGTTCGCCGCTGCCGATATCGAGCCTGAAGGCTGCAGCCAAGAAAGTGACCGTGCGCAGGCCGAGCACGAAGTGCAGCGGCACCGGGTCTTGGAGGACGTCGTCGCCGGCCGCCAATGCTGCGATCTGGCCGGCCGAAGGCGCATCGGCGGCAAACGCCCATTCCCGCAACTGGAGCAGCGTGCGGGCGCCGAGCACGGCGGCACCGGCCGCGTTGGCCCATAAGATTCGGCAACCATCCGCACTCCACACCATGGCCGGGCGCGGATCAAAAACGCAACGTCCGACCTCCGGCATCGACGCCAGCGATGAGGATACGCGAATGCTGCTGCTCATGGCCCGACCAATACCCACGCCGTGGTCGTGAAGACCGCTTCGTCGCCGGCCACCTTCCGGCCGGCTGGGATCGGGTGGGCGCCGCCGCCCGCGCGCCACCGCTCCGTTTACGATTTGTTAATATCTCGAAAGCTTGGCCCGGTCCATAAAACGCCAAGCCGGGACCGGGATTGTTTACCACTATGGTAAACCGTTGCGGATGGCGTGGCGCTGTGGCAATCGATTATATTGCACCGCAGCATTTTGTGTGATAGAACCGGTCGCGTTGACGGCATTCGTCGCGGCGCGCGCGACAAGCAAAAGCCAAAGGGAGTAGATATGGCCAGTGAAGACAAGAATTTTTCGGCTCCGTTCGAGGTTCCCGAACAGATGCGCGAATTCGCGGACAAGAGCTTCGATCAGGCGCGGCGTGCTTTCGACAGCTTCATGGCCGCAACCCAGAGCACGGTGACCACCGTCGAGGGGTCGGCGAACGTCATGCAGTCCGGCACCATGGACATCAGCAAGACGGTGTTGTCATTTGCCGAGACCAATGTGGAGAGCGCCTTCAATTTCGCGCAGAAACTGTTGCAGGCCAAAGACTTGCAGGAAGTCGTCTCGCTTCAGCAGGAGTTTCTGAAGACGCAGATGGAAACCCTCGGCACCCAGGCCAAGACGATGAGCGAGCAGGTCATGAAGACCGCCTCGGATGCGGCCAAGCGCACCGACGACTGAGCCGCGGAGATCGGCGATTCTCGAACGGGTATCGCGAGGGACCAAGAGAACGGACGGCCGCGGCCGTCCGTATTCTTTTGGTGCGGCGTTCGGGCGGTGCATCGGGCGGCGCTTTCCGGTCGGTGGCATGCGCGTGTTTTTCGCACGGGTTTTTTGGTGCATTGCAAAAAAATGTTGCAACGCACAAAAATCTGACCTATATGAAATCCGACGGGGCGATGTCCCCGCCACGGAACCGGATTTACTGAGGACGGCCGCGAACAGCAAACGCGGCAAACGAACGGCCGGTCCGAGGCCCGTTGAGATCTAAGAAAGGTGACTACGATGCCCCAGGCAAAAGCAAAGCAGGTAAAGGCTGAAACGGCCGCGATGCCGGCGATGGAAGTCCCGGCCGCTGTTCGCGAAGCCGCCGAGAAGTCCGTGACCCAGGTCAAGGAAACCTATGACAAGATCAAGGTTGCCGCCGAAGAGACCACGGACGCGCTGGAAGATACCTATGAAACCGCCCGCGAAGGCTTCCTGGCGTTCAACGTGAAGACCGTCGAGATGGCCCAGGCCAACACCGTTGCGGCGTTCGACTTCGTCAAGAAGATGTTCGCGGTGAAGACGGTGGCCGACATGGTCGAGCTGCAGTCGACCTTCACCCGCGACCGCTTCGAGGCGTTCACCGCGCAGGCCAAGGAACTGCAGGAGCTGGTCTCCAAGGTCGCCACCGACACGGCTGAGCCGGCCAAGTCGGCGATCGAAAAGACCATGAAGGATATCAAGGCCGCGTAATGGCCTCGCGGAGCGATCCGCGCCTTCAGTAGACCTGAGTGATACCAAGGGCAGATAATTCTGACCCGTCACAATTGCCTGCCCTTGGTAGAGCTGCCGGGCACCTCCCTCCCGGCAGAAAGAGAAGCCCGGATCATCTCCCCCCGATCCGGGCTTCTCTTATGGCTGCGGGCGGTCTGGTGCGCGATCCGTGGCCGCGGTTCGACGTGCCGTGCCGGGCGATGATTATCGGCATCGAGGGGTGGCAGAAGCCGGGTCGAGGCTCTATGTGTTGCGGTGGCGCTCGCCTCGCGAGACGACGACCCGATCACCATCCAGGGGGGACCAATGGCTTTCGAACTTCCCGCTCTCGGCTATGCGCGCGATGCGTTGATGCCTTTCATGTCTCCGGAGACCTTCGAGTACCATCTCGACAAGCACCACGCCGCCTACGTCACCAACGGCAATAAGCTGATCGAAGGGTCTGGGCTCGAGGACAAGTCGATCGAGGAGGTGATGACCGCGAGCTTCGGCTCCAATCCGGGCATCTTCAACAACGTTGCCCAGCACTATAATCACAGCGAGTTCTGGAAGTGCATGAAGGCGGGCGGCGGCGGCCCCGCACCCGGGGCCCTGGCGGCGAAAATCGACGAGGATCTGGGCGGCTACGACCAGTTCCGGGCCGACTTCATCAATGCCGGCATGACCCAGTTCGGCTCCGGCTGGTGCTGGCTGGCGCTCAAGGACGGCAAGCTGACCATCATGAAGACGCCGAACGCGGAAAATCCGGTCGTCCACGGCGCGACGCCGCTGGTCACCTGCGATGTTTGGGAACACGCCTATTACATCGACTACCGCAACGCCCGGCCGAAATTCCTCGAAACCTTCGTCGACAATCTGTTGAACTGGGATTACGCGCTGGAGCGGTTCGAAGCGGCGAGCTGACCGGCGGCACGACTTGGGGCGCCGCGATTTGGGGCGCCACACGCAGGGAATGACGGAAGGGGCGCGACAGGGTCGCGCCTTTTCCGTATCGTCGACGGGTTTGCGCGAGGCGGCGCGCCGACAGGCCCCGGCCGGCATCCCAGGGTCCTCTCACAAAAGACCTCCCCAGGGATTTCGTCATATTAAAAAGCAATCTTGCATAATCCCAAGATTTAGGGGGTATTCAATTAATTGTGTTCAAGCCGATTTAAACATATTTTTAATGCGTATTAGAATATTTTGAAACTATCAGTAGTTTGACGTGTATGGAAGTCGAAATGCCCGAATCTTTTCATGCCCTGGTGGTTGAAAACGGCGGATTGGGTCGAAGCCTCAAACCGGTATTGCATGATATTGGCATTCGGGACGTTGTTGTATTTGTTGATCCGGCGGATGCTCTAAACTATGTCAGAAAAACGCGAGTGGATGTGATTATCACCGAGCCGATGCTGGGCGGCGAAGAGTGCAATTTTGCGCGCGAATTCAGGCTTCTTCACAGGAATACCAACCCCTTCGCCCCGATATTGATGATCGTCAATGTCATGGACAGCGAAACAATACGAAAAGCCATCGAAAACTGCATGGACGGTGTGCTGGTGAAGCCGTTTGAGCCGCGCCAGCTCCGCGAGCGGATCGACAGCCTGATCGAAGTTTCGAGAAGTGCCGCGCGCATGCTGGACGGCCATTTCGACAATCGGCCGCGCAGCTATGACGAACCCGTCAATCCCGATCGGTTGCGCGGCAGATGGGCGTGATAGGCGTTAGCGGCCGCCGCAAGAATTGAAATTTCTTACAAAAACCGAACCGGGCGAGCGCTTAGAGCCCTTCATGGCTTGTCTGAACCAATTCTGTTTCTCGATTGGCGCGGCAGCCCGCCGGTGAACCGCTCGCCGCGCGATGTGGGGCATCGGGCAAGAGCGGGTTGCCGGCGGATGTCCGCCAATCGGAAACTCGAAGAGACGGGCGCTTTTGCGCCATGACCGGCGCACCGCCGCTTGACCATACACCCGGTATGGCCATGCGCGACGCTGCTTGAATCAGACGCAAAATCGCTCCGTCTGAACGGTTCCAATTGGGGGGACGATGCTCTAATTTCTGGCGCCCGGAGCAGGTAAAACAATGCGGCCGTTCACGATGGACCGGTCCGGTGGCGATGAGGGGGGAGACCCGGTGCGATATGTCAGTACCCGCGGCGAGGCGCCGGTCCTTGGTTTCTGCGACGTGCTGCTTGCCGGGCTGGCGCGTGACGGCGGGCTCTACGTGCCCGAGACCTGGCCGCAACTGGCGCCGGAAAAGATCGCCGGGCTCGCCGGCCGGCCCTATGCAGAGGTCGCCTTTGAGATCATCCATCCCTTTGT
>JANQEG010000085.1 GCA_028278505.1 Rhodobiaceae bacterium | reverse complement strand
CGTACTGCCGGTACGCCCGTCGCCAAAGCCCTTGACCTTGAACCAAACCGCCTCCGGCAGAATGGTTCAATATAGCCATGACACGCTCTAATACCCCGCCGCCAGCGCGCCATCGCTGCGCGGGTCGGCGGCGCCGGTCAACTCGTCGCCGATTTTCAGGATCGACTGGGTCGAGCCCATGGCGCGGCCTTGGCTGATCTTGTGCCCGCGCGTCTCCAAGAGCCTGATCGTGTCCGGGCTAAGGCCGCGCTCGATGCGGATTTCGTCAGGCCGCCATTGGTGGTGGACCCGCGGCGCCGCCGTCGCCTCGGCGATGTTCATGCCGTGGTCGATGACGTTGATGACGATCTGCGCCACCGTGGTGATGATGAGGCTGCCGCCGGGACTGCCGGTGGCGAGCAGGATCCTGCCGTCCTTGAAGACGAGCGTCGGCGTCATCGACGACAGCGGCCGCTTGTTCGCCGCGACCGCGTTCGCCTCGGCGCCGATCAGACCATAGGCGTTGGGAACGCCGGGCTTTGCGGAGAAATCGTCGAGCTCGTTGTTGAGCAGGATGCCGGTGCCCTCGGCGACGATGCCGACGCCGTAGGAGAAGTTGAGTGTATAGGTGTTGGCGACCGCGTTACCGGCCGCATCGACGACGGAGAAATGGGTGGTCTCGTTGCTTTCCGCATCGATCAGCGCGCCGGCGACGATCTCGTCCGACGGCGTCGCCCGCTCCGGCGAAATCGTCGCGGCGAGCCGGCCGGCATAGGCCGGATCGGTCAGCCTGGCGACCGGCACGTCGACGAAGTCGGGATCGCCGAGATAGCGGGCGCGGTCGGCATAGGCGCGCCGCGCGGCCTCAGCAAAAAGGTGGATCGTTGCGGCCGAATTCGGGCCCCGTTCGCCGATCGGGGCAGCGTCGAGCATGTTCAGGATCTGCAGGAGATGGACGCCGCCCGAGGATGGCGGCGGCATCGAGGCAATCTCGTAACCGCGATAGCGGCCGCGCACCGGCGCCCGCACCCTGGCCGCATAGGCGGCGAGGTCGTCGGCGGTCATGATGCCGCCGCGGCCCTCAAGCGCGACGGCGATCTTTTCACCGATCGGGCCGCGATAGAACGCGTCAGGACCGCCTGCGGCGATCGCCTTCAGGCTTGCCGCGAGATCGGGCTGGCGCAGGATCGTGCCGATGGCGGGCGGCGTGCCGTCGGCGTCATAGAAAATGCGTTTGGCCTCGGCATCGCCGGTCAGCCGCGGCGCGGCGCGGGCGAGCGAGCGGGCAAGGCCGGGACCGACGACAAAGCCTTCCTCGGCGAGCCGGATCGCCGGGGCGATCAGATCGGCGAGCGCGAAGCGGCCGCTGCCATAGCGCTGATGCGCCAGCGCCAGCCCCGCGACCGTGCCCGGCACCCCGACGGCGAGCGCCGAATGGCGGGATTTCTGCGCGTCCGCATTGCCGGCGTCATCGAGGAAGATATCCCGATGGGCGGCCGCCGGCGCCGTCTCGCGATAGTCGATCGCGACCGTCTCGGCCCTGTCGGCCCGGTGCACCAGCATGAAGCCGCCGCCGCCGAGATTGCCGGCCCGGGGCAGGGTGACGGCGAGCGCGAAGCCGACGGCAACCGCGGCATCGACCGCATTGCCGCCGGCTTTGAGGATGTCCACGCCGACCCGTGTCGCCAGCGCCTCCTGGCTTGCGACCATGCCGTTTTCGGCGACGACCGGATGGAACCGCGCCTCCGCCGACAGGATCGGCGCAAGCTCGCGGGCCGAAAGCGGCGCCGCAAATAAAAGGCTCGCGGCAAGGGCGAGGATCAGCGGGCGGCGGGGCATAGAGCGTTCTCCTGTCGCGGCGGGCGGTCAGAATGCCGGATTGCGTGGGCGAGACCAAGCGGGATCGGCGGCGGCTCCGGTCGCCTTTCCCCCTCATCCTGTCCTTTCCCCCCCAGAGGGGAGAAGGAACGACAACGGCAAGGCATTGAGAAAAAGCCCTCTCCCCTTTGGGGAGAGGGCCCGGGTGAGGGGGGATTAACAGGCGCTTCGACCGCCTTCCCGCCAGAATCCGGTGATCTCAATGAAACAGCGGCTCGCCGGCGACCGGGTGCTCGACCGGCAGGCCCCATTCATGGCCGGCCTCGGCGACCACGCACCACAAGTAATCCGCCATCGACCAGCGCACGGCGAGGTCGAAGGCCGGACCGCCGCCGGCATCATCGGCGACGCGCTGAAAAAGCACGCCATTGGCCTTGGCGAAGATGCCGGCGCGCGCCTCGCCCGGCTTGAACGCGCGCGCATGCATGTCGAGCGTCGTCAGCTTCGACAACAGATCGCGGGCCCGCGCCCCGGCGATTTCGATCGCCGTGTAATAGTCGCTGACCACCGCGATCTGGTGATGGATGCCGGCGAGCGCTGCGCCGAGATCGGCGGCGAGCCTTTCCTCGGCTTCCGCCGCCGTCACGATCATCCACTCATCGGGGCTAAGCCAGAAGATCGTTGCGGCCTCCGACAAAGCGGTTTCCGCCACCGCCTTCGGCAGGCCGGCGCCGATCACGGTGGCGACCGCCGCATCGCCCTTATCGGCATCGACGCGCAAGACGAGCCGTCCGAGCAGCGGGCGTTCGGCGATCGTCAGCGTGCCGCCTTCGGCGGTCAGCGGTGCCCGGTGCGCGAGCGGCGAACGGCGGCGGGGATCAGCCATCGGCCTGCTCCGCGGTCTTCAGGAAATCGGTTTCGGTGACGGTGACCGGGATCGGCGCCCCGTCCTTCTGCGACACGTAGAGGCGCTCGTCCATGCGCTCACCACCGGACTCGACGAGCGCCAATGCGATCGAACGGTTCAGGTTCGGCGAGAAATAGCTCGACGTCACATAGCCGAGCATTTTGACTGGCGGCGTCGGCTCGCTCGGCGTGCCGATGATCTGCGCCCCCTCCATCAGCACCACGGAAGGGTTTTCGGTGACCAGACCGACAAGCTGGCGCCGGTCCGGGCGCTGCGTATCGGAACGAGTGAGCGAACGGCGGCCGATGAAGTCGGTGTTCTTCTTGACGATCCAGTCCATGCGCAGATCGAACGGCGTCACCGTGCCATCGGTGTCCTGGCCGACGATGATGAAGCCCTTTTCGGCGCGCAGCACATGCATCGCCTCGGTGCCATAAGGCGTGATGCCGTGCGGCGCGCCTGCCGCCATCACCTTTTCCCAAAGCCACGCGCCATAGCTCGCCGAGATATTGATCTCGTAGGAAAGCTCCCCGGTGAAAGAGATCCGGAAGACGCGAACCGGCACACCGTCGATATGGGCGTCGCGCCAGGTCATGAATTCGAAGCTCTCAGGATCCGGATCGAGATCGTCGCAGAGCGCGGCGACCAGTTCGGCGCTTTTCGGGCCGCAGATCGATGCCACCGCCCACTGCTCGGTAACGCTGGTGAGATAGACATCGAGGTCGGGCCATTCGGTCTGCAGATAGTCCTCGAGCCAGGTCAAGACGCGCGCCGCGCCGCCGGTCGTCGTCGTCATGTGGAAATGGTCGTCGGCGATGCACGCGGTGACGCCGTCATCCATAACCATGCCGTCCTCGCCGAGCATCAGCCCGTAGCGACATTTGCCCGGCGCCAGCTTCAGCCAGGCATTGGTGTAGACACGATTGAGGAAGGTTCGCGCGTCTTTACCGCGAATATCGATCTTTCCAAGCGTAGACGCGTCAAGGACGCCGATGTCCGTGCGTGCAGACTTGCATTCGCGCATCAATGCTGCGTCGAAATCCTCGCCCGGGCGCTTGTAGACGCGGGCGCGCAGCCAGTCGCCCACCGGTTCGAACACGGCGCCGTGCTCGCGGTGCCAGTGATGCATCGGAGTGCCGCGCCGCGGGTGGAAGGTCTCGCCGACATGGGCGCCGGCCAGCGCCCCGATCGTCATCGGCTTATAGGGCTGGCGGAAGGTGGTGGTGCCGACCGCCGGGATCGGCTTGTCGAGGGCCCCGGCCAGGATGCCGAAGGCGTTCATGTTGGCGATCTTGCCCTGATCGGTGCCCATGCCGGTCGTCGTATAGCGCTTGGCGTGTTCGACCGAGCGATAGCCTTCCTGCACGGCCAGCTTCAGATCGCTGACCTTGACATCGTCCTGCAGATCGACGAACGCCTTGGGCTTTTTCAGCTTTGACGGCACCTGCCACAGCGCCTCGATGCCGGCCGGCTCCGGCTCCATTGCGGCAAGCGCCGGCGGCGCGGCCGGCTTTGCCGCAAAGCCCGCGGCCTCTGCTGCAGCGGCGCCCGCAGCAGCGCCCTCGCCCAGGCAGGCACCGAGTCCATAGGTGCCGTTGGCCGCACCCGCGGATCGTTCCTTTTGCACCGATCTGCCGGGTCGGAAGGCTGAAAGCGCATTATCATAGCGCAATTGGCCGCGAGATTGCGAGAAAAGTGCAACATTCGGCGTCCAGCCGCCCGAAACGGCCATGACGTCTGCGGTGAGCCGGCCGATATCCTCGCCGACCGTGTCGACATTGCGCCCGGCGATCTCCACCGAGGAGAGCCGCTTGCGGCCCGAGGTGGCGGTGACGACCGCGTTCAGATGAACCGGAATGTCGAGCGCGGCGGCGCGCTCGACAAGGCCGGGATCGGCGGCTTCACGAATATCGACGATACCGGTGATAAGGGCGCCGGCCTCGGCGAGATCGAAGGCCGCGGCCCAGGCCGAATCATTGTTGGTGAAGACGACAGCGCTGCGCCCGGGCACGACCGCATAGCGGTGAAGATAGGTGCGCACCGCGCTCGCCAGCATGATGCCGGGCCGGTCATTGCCGTTGAAGACGAGCGGCCGCTCGATCGCTCCGGTGGCAAGCACGACCTCCTTGGCGCGGATACGCCAGGTGCGCTGGCGCGGCAGATGGGAATCGCGTTCGCCCGGCGCCAGATGGTCGCTGACCTTCTCCCAGGCGACGATGAAATTCATCGCGTAATAGCCGGTGACCGTGGTGCGGGTCAGCAGCGTGACGTCCGGATTGGCGGCAAGCTCGCCGCGAACACTGTCGAGCCAGGCAGAAGCCGGCTTGCCGTTAAGCGTCGGTGCGCCTTCGGGATAAGAAAGCAGCCGGCCGCCGATCTCCGCGGTCTCCTCGCAGAGGATGATTCGGGCGCCGGCGCGGGCCGCCGACAGCGCCGCCATCAGCCCCGCCGGTCCGCCGCCGATAACGAGCACGTCGCAATGGCGGTTGACCTGATCGTAGCGGTCGGGATCGGGCTCTGCCGGACACACGCCCATGCCAGCCGAATGGCGCACGATCGGTTCGAACAGCCGCCACGAGCCCGGCGGCCCCATGAACGTCTTGTAGTAAAAGCCGGCCGAATAAAACGGCGACATCAGATCGTTGAGGACGTTGATGTCGAAATTGAGCGAGGGAAAGCAGTTCTGCGGGATCGCCTCGAGCCCGTCATAGATCTCCTGCTCGGTGACCCTGGTGTTGGGATCGGCGTTCGCGCCGCGGCCGATCTGCACCAGCCCTGCCGGGTCCTCGGAGCCGGCGCCGACGATGCCGCGCGGGCGGTGGTATTTGAAAGAGCGCGCGACCATCTGCTCGCCATGGGCCAGCAGCGCCGAGGCGAGCGTGTCGCCGGCATAGCCCTCGAAGCGGCGGCCGTCGAACGAAAACGCCACCTTGCGGCCGCGGTCGATGCGCCCGCCCGCGGGCCGGCGGAAATGCTGCGCCGTCATCGCCCGCCCCCGCCGCTGTCGTCGGCCATGATCTTGACCGCATCATTGCCCGAGCCCGGCTGTTCGCCGCACGGCGTCGCCGGGCCTTCAGCCGAGACCTCCGGCATCGGCTCGCCGATGCGGTATACGGCGAGGAACTCGTCGGTCGCTGTGTTGCGCAGCGCGTTGAAGAATTTGCGGCAGCCGGCGGCGTGCATCCAGCGCTCCGCATAAATGCCCTTGGTGTTCTTGCGCATGAAGACGAATTCGGCCCAATCCGCATCGCTCATCGATTCCGGGTCGGTCGGCCGGGCGATATGCGCCTCGTGCGCATAGGCGAATTCGGTCTGGTCGCGCGCGCCGCAATAGGGACAGGTAATGACGAACATTACGCGATCCCCCTAATGCGCGACGGCGGCGGCGCCGTGCTCGGCGACCAGATTGCCGGTGACGAAGCGCTCCATGGTGAAGGGCGCCGCGATCGCGTTCGGTTCGTCATTGGCGATGAGGTCGGCAAAGGCGTGGCCCGATCCCGGCGTCGCCTTCCAACCGCCGGTGCCCCAGCCTCCATTGATGTAGAAGCCCTTGACCGGCGTCTTCGAGATGATCGGGCTGGCATCGGGACAGACATCGACGATGCCGCCCCATTGGCGCATCAGCCGCAGCCGCGAAAAGATCGGAAACAGCTCCAGAAGCGATCCCATCTGGTGCTCGATGATGTCGATCGAGCCGCGCTGGGTGTAGGAAACGTGGGCATCGATGCCGGCGCCGATCACCAGTTCGCCCTTGTCCGACTGCGAGCAGTAGACATGGACGGCGTTCGACATGACGACGCAGGGGTGGATCGGCTTCAGCGGCTCGGACACGAGCGCCTGCAGCGGGTGGCTTTCGATCGGCAGCCGCAGCCCGACCATGGCGGCAATCACGCTGGTGTGGCCGGCGGTGACGCTCGCCAATTTCGGCGTCTTGATGAAACCGCGGCTGGTGTCGATGCCGATGACCGCACCGGCCTCGACCCTGATGCCGGTGACCTCGCAGTTCTGCAGGATGTCGACGCCCATTTCGTCGCATTTGCGGGCATAGCCCCAGACCACCGCATCATGGCGGTTGACGCCGCCGGAGCGCTGCAGCGTGCCGCCGATCACCGGATAGCGGATGTCGCGCGAAATATTGATGATCGGGCAGAATTCCTTGACGCCGTGCTCGTCGAGCCATTCCGCGTCGACGCCGTTCAGCCGGTTGGCCTCGACCCGCCGCTTCAACTGCCGCGCCTCGCCCTCGTCATGGGCGAGATTGATGACGCCGCGATGGCTCATCATGATGTTGAAATTGAGCTCGCGGCCGAGCGTCTTCCACAAGGTCAGGGCGTGATTGTAGATCGCCGCCGATTCGTCATAGAGATAATTGGAGCGAATGATGGTGGTGTTGCGCCCGGCATTGCCGCCGCCGATCCAGCCCTTCTCGACGACCGCGATATTGGTGAGCCCGTGCAGTTTTGCGAGGTAATAGGCGGTCGCCAGGCCATGGCCGCCGCCGCCGATGACGACCGCATCATAGGCCGGTTTCGGCTCCGCCGCCCGCCAGGCCGGCCGCCAGCCGGAATTGCCGCGCAAACCCTCACGGAACAGGCGGAATGCGGAATACCGCGCCATCTGCTAAAGACCCCCGTTTGCGGTCGATCCGGTCACGCGCACCGGCGCCGAAACGCCGGCCGCCGGCCTCATACCGTGCCGGCGAGGTCGGCACAATCGCGCCATCGCCGGCATTGCTCTCCGCTTGCCTCGACGCGCGCTGTCCCGCAAGCGACATCCTTGTCCGATATCCTGCAAACGACATTTAAGGGATAGCGTTGGCGTAATCAGAACAGTCAATTTTACGAAATGACGAGTTTTTTAGGTTTCTCGCGGCGATTTTTATGTCAGTTTGACGAAACAGAACGAGACCTTTGTCACCCGTGGAGGATTTATGGAGGCGAAGGCGATGCTTAGCGACGGATCATGGGCGGTCAATCAACCGCAGAAACACACCATGGTTTTCGTCCTGGTGCCGAAATTTTCCATGATTGCCTTTGTCACGGCGCTCGAGCCGCTGCGCCTGGCGAACCGGTTCCTGAAGCGCAAGGTCTATGACTGGCGCGTGGTCAGCCTCGACGGCCGGCCGGTCAGCGCCAGCAACGGCGTCAGTATCATTCCAGACGGCTCTTTGCAGGATCTGCGCGCCAACCGCCTCGACATCGACAAGCCCGACTATTACGTCGTCTGCTCGGGCATCGATGTAGAGAAGATCAGCGACACCGATTTCTTCAACTGGCTGCGCCGCGCCCAGCGCGAGAACGCGATCCTTGCGGGCTTGTGCACCGCGGCCTGGCTCTTTGCCAAGGCCGGGATCATGGAGAACCGGCGCTGCGCCATCCATTGGGAGACGCTGCCGACCTTCTGCGAGACCTTCCAGGAGGTCGAGGCCCATGCCGATCTCTACGAGACCGACGGCAACATCATGACCTGCGCCGGCGGCACCGCGCCGCTCGACATGATGCTCGACGTGATCGGTCGCGACCACGGGCCGACGGTGGTCACCTGGGTCTGCGAGCAGTCGCTCAAAGACAAGGTCCGCGGCTCCAACGACCGCCAGCGCGCCTCGCTCCGGGTCCGCTACGGGGTGCATAACGGCAAGCTCCTGCAATTGATCGACCGCATGGAGGCGAACATCTCCGAGCCGCTGTCGCTCGCCGACCTCGCCGACCATGCCGGGCTTTCCGTCCGCCATGTGGAACGCCTGTTCCGCCAGCATCTCGGCCGCTCGCCGGCACGCTATTATCTCGACCTCCGGCTCGACCGGGCCCGGCACCTGCTGTTCCAGTCGAACATGTCGGTGGTCGAGGTGGCGGTCGCCTGCGGCTTCGTCTCCGCCTCGCATTTCTCCAAATGCTATCGCGAGCTTTTCGGCCGCTCGCCCCAGGCCGACCGCCACGCCAACGCCATGGAAGAGGTCGAGGCCGGCGCCGGGATTTGAGGGGGCTGTTGCCCGTCCCCAACCCTCCCCCTTCAAGGCGAGGGTGGACAGCGCGAACGCGCTGGCCGGGTGGGGGTTAGACAACCGACCCGCTTGTTATACTGCGGGGCAGTTATCCTTTGCTTTGACCCCCACCCCCAACCCCTCCCCGCAAGGGGGAGGGGAGCAGTGGCGTCACCAAACAGTGAATTCTACTGGCGTCATTGCGAGCCGGTTTTAGCCGGCGCGGCAATCCAGGAACAGTCCAGAAGCCGCTTAAGTGCTGCGGTTTCACCCCCCTCACCCTAACCCTCTCCCCGGCGGGGAGAGGGGATTTGGCCGAGGATGCGGCGCTCTTACCCTCTCCCTTCCAGGGAGAGGGCAACGAAGACCCGGTGAAGCGAAGCTGAACCGTTGGTCGAAGTCGGGTGAGGGTGAGACACGCCCGCCCGCTGGCACCTACCCCCGCAACCTTTCATTCTGAGGATCGAATGGCGACTCCTCGATCACCGTCGCACGATGCATCTCGCCGAGGATTTTTATCTCCAGCTCGCTGCCAATCTCGCCGAGATCGGTTTCCACCATGGCCAGCGCCAGCGATTTGCGTAAGCGCCAGCCATAGCCGCCCGAGGTGGCGCGGCCGACCAGCCGGCCGTCCTTGTAGATCGGCTCGGAGCCGCGCGCGTCCGCATCGGTGATGTCGTGCACCTCCATCGTCACGAAGCGCCATGTGAAGCCGCGCGCGCGCCATTCAACGAGCGCATCGCGGCCGATGAAATCGCCTTTGTTCGGGTGCACGAACCGGTCGAGGCCGGATTCATAGGCCGAATACTCGATCGAAAGCTCGCGCGGGATGAGCCGGTAGGATTTTTCGAGTCTGAGCGAATCCATCGCCCTGATCCCGAACGGCTTTATCCCGAACTCGGCGCCGGCCTCCATCAACAGGTCGAAAATGGTGTTCTGCATTTCGATCGGATGGTGCAGCTCCCAGCCGAGCTCGCCGACGAAGTTGACGCGGATGGCATGCGCCTGGGCATGGCCGACGCTGATGAACTGGCCGGAAAGCCAGGGGAAGCTTGCCGTGGAGAGATCGGTGTCGGTGAGCTTCTGCAGGACGTCGCGGGCGTGCGGGCCGGCGAGCACCAGAACACCCCAGAGCGCGGTTGCCGGCTGCAGCCGGACCGAGCCGTCAGCCGGCAAATTCTTCCACAGATAGTCGTGGTCGTGGCGCTCGAACGCACCGGCCGAGACCAGATAATAGCTCTGCGGCCCCATCTTGTAGATGGTGAACTCGGCGCGCACGCCGCCATTCTCCGAGAGCATATGACAAAGCCCGACGCGGCCGGTCTTTTTCGGAATGCGGTTGGCGACGAGGCTGTCGAGCCAGGCCTCCGCGCCGGGGCCCGAAACGAACGCCTTGGCAAACGCCGACATGTCAAGCAGTCCGACCTTTTCGTGCACGTGGCGGCATTCATTGCCGACATGCTCGAAATAGTTGGAGCGGCGGAACGAGTATTTCTCGACAATCCGGCCGTCATCGAGCGCCGGCGAGTGGTTCTCGCGAAGCAGAACATCCGGCATGTTGAGATCGGCTTCGCTGAGCGACAGATCGGCCGGCGCGAACCAGTTCGACCGCTCCCAGCCATAGACCGAGCCGAACACGGCGCCGAGCGCCTTCATCCGGTCGTAGCACGGGGTGCGCTTCAGCGGCCGCGCCGCCGGGCGCTCCTCGTCCGGATAGTGCAGGGTGAAGACGTTGGCGTAGGCCTCCTCGTTCTTGCGCCTCAGATAACCGCGCGAGGCATAAGGGCCGAAGCGGCGCGGATCGACGCCCATCATGTCGATCGAGGGTTCGCCCTCGACCATCCATTCGGCGAGCTGCCAGCCGGCGCCGCCGGCCGCCGTAATGCCAAAGGAATGGCCCTCATTGATCCAGAAATTCTTCAGATCCCAGGCCGGGCCGATCGCCGGCGAGCCGTCCGGGGTGTAAGCGATCGCGCCGTTATAGACCTTCTTGACGCCGACCTCGCCGAAGGCCGGCACGCGGGCAATCGCGGTCTCGATATGCGGCGCCAGCCGGTCGAGATCCTCCTGGAAAAGCTCGTATTCGGCGTTCTCCGCCGGGCCGTCCACATAGCAGCACGGCGCGCCCTTCTCGTAAGGCCCGAGCAGGAGGCCGCCGGCCTCCTCGCGCATATACCAGGACGAGTCGCTCTCGCGCAGCACGCCCATTTCCGGCAGGTCCTGGGCGTGGCGCTCCTGGATTAACGGGTGCGGCTCGGTGACGATGAACTGGTGCTCGACCGGGATGACGGGGATGTCGAGGCCGACCATGGCGCCGGTCTGGCGGGCGAAATTGCCGGTCGCCGAGACCACGTGCTCAGCTGTGATCTCGCCCTTGTCGGTGGTCACCACCCATTCGCCGTTCGGCTTTTGGGCGATCGCCGTCACGCTTGTGTTGCGCTGAATGGTGGCGCCCATGGTCCGCGCGCCCTTGGCCAGCGCCTGGGTCAGATCGGCCGGCTGGATGTAGCCGTCTTCCGGGTGCTGGATGGCGCCGATCAGGCCGTCGGTCTCGCACAACGGCCACACCTCCTTGACCTCGTCGGGGGTGAGAAAGCGGACATCGACGCCGATCGTCTCGGCGACGCCGGCATAATAATGGTACTCGTCGAGCCGGTCCTTGGTGCGGGCCAGGCGAATGTTGGAGACCCGGGAAAAGCCGACCGGCTGGCCGGTTTCGGCTTCGAGTTCGCCGTAGAGCTTGACCGAATATTTGTGGATCTGGCCGACCGAATACGACAGGTTGAAGAGCGGCAGGAGGCCGGCCGCATGCCAGGTCGAGCCGGAGGTCAGTTCCTTGCGCTCGATCAGCACGACATCGGTCCAGCCCTTCTTGGCCAGATGATAGAGCGTCGAGACGCCGACAACGCCGCCGCCGATCACCACCACGCGCGCATGGGTTTTCACCGTGCAATCCTCCCGTCTATTCCGAAACCGCTGGCCGGCGGCCAGGGGTGCAGATCACGTCCGCACTATCTGAGCACCGCCTGAAATCTTCCGCAAATTGCCCGGCCGGCCGCCTCCCCTCTCATCCGATTACGACAGGCGCGCGGTTTCCCGCGACATCGGGGCGAGGTCGGAAGGAATGGGCGGGTGTTTGCCGGAAGTCCGGTTTTATCCTGAACCCCCACCCCCGACCCCTCCCCGCAAGGCAGGGCTATTGCATGTGCGGAGTCCTCGGACCTCACCCTCTCCCTTGAGGGAGAGGGATACGGAGACCCGGTGAGGCGAAGCCGAACCGCGGTCGAAGTCGGGTGAGGGTGGTCGGACTCTCATTTTTACCCCCCTCACCCAACCCTCTCCCCGAAGGGGAGAGGGCTTTTTTCTCAATGCATTGCGCCTGTCGTCCCTTCTCCCCGCCGGGGAGAGGGACAGGATGAGGGGGATAAGCGGCGGCGGCGGGCCTTACCCTCCCCCTTGCGGGGAGGGTGGACGGCGCGCAAGCGCCGGCCGGGTGGGGGTAAAGCGCAGAAACCCGCATCAGCCGCCCTTCACGCCCTCCACCACACCGAGGCAGGCTTCAAGAAGGCCGAAGACTTCCGGCGCCTCCCAGTCGATGCCGCCGATGACCCGCCCGACTTCGCGGCCCTCGCGGTCGATCAGCATGGTCTGCGGCAGCGCGCCGATGCGGTTCTTGTGGGTCAGCTTGCCCCAGCGGTCGGCGAGCGCGGGCAAATGCTTGATGCCGTGCTTTTCGTAAAAGGCGACGGCCGCCCGGGTGCCGCCGGCATCGCGGACGAGCGGCAGCACCAGCAGGCCCGATGTCTTCAGCCGGTGCTGCAGCCGGTCCATGGACGGCATTTCCTTGACGCAGGGCGGGCACCAGGTGGTCCAGAAATTGACCAGGAGCGGGTGGCCCTTCAGGTCGGAGAGGCGGATCTTGTTGCCGCGCACATCGGTGAAGTCATCGTCGCCGGCCGGCTCAGGCGTCGGCGCTGCGATGAAGCCGCCGCCCGGACGGGCGAGGCTTTCGCAGCCGGCCGCGGCGGACGTGGCCAGGGAAACGCCGGCCAGCGCCGCCGCCGCGAGACGGAACAGGACTCCGATCACTGCGCGTCCTCCATCCGGAACCGCAAGGCATTGACGTTGGCGTTGACGAAGGCCCGGACGGCCTTCAGATCGTCGAACAGAAAAAGCGTGAAGGCGTCGGCATGATCGGCCTTGTGGATGGCGAGCAGCAGGCCGTAATCATAGCCGTCGAGCACGCCGTCCGCCGTTTCGAACTGGCTCGCCGCCGCCCATTCCGCGCCGAATACCGCTTCGGCCTGCGCCGCTTCGTAGTCGCGCCGCTGCGTCCGCGTTCCCTCCGCCATGCGGCTGGCGAGGCTCTTGAAGATCATGGTGTAGAGGTAATTGGGCTCAGGGACTGCGCCGTGGGCATCGACATGGGTGGTTTCCATGCGCGCGATCGGGCGGATGGCGTAGTGGATTTCGAGCTTCAGCTCGCGATGCCGGAAACCCTTTTCAAAGGCGAAGAACGGCGTCCGGGCCGGCGTCACCGCCTCCATTTCCGGCGGCGCCGTAAAGTCCAGGCCGCCCTCTTCGAGCAGCGCCTCGAATGTCGGCGGCGCCTCGGCGGCACCGTCACCCGCGGCGAGCAGCGCGATCACGAGCGCCGCCAGGAAGGCTTTTACGGCTTTTTGTTTTCGGTGCATTTTCGCTTTCGAACCTGTTCGATAGGACGTGACCACACTACACGAGACAAACGTCATCATCACCACCTCTCCTTCGTCACCACCCGGTTTATCCGGGTGGTCCATTGGCCCGTCGACTTGCCAACGCAGTGGTGAAAGAACTCAAGCGCTTCTGGATAGCGGACCGCCATTGGATTGCCCGCATAAAGCGGGCA
>JANQEG010000058.1 GCA_028278505.1 Rhodobiaceae bacterium | reverse complement strand
CGTTCCGTCGCGCGGAAAATGAAACTCGCTGCTTGGAGCAAAGATTTCTTCTTCGAACTCTTTACTCATATGCAATAGCCCTGCCGCAAGGGGGAGGGGTCGGGGTCAAATAACAGAAAAAGTTCAACGCGGCCGCCGACGAAGACATCTGCGATTTACCCCCACCCGGCCGGCACTTCGTGCCGTCCACCCTCCCCGCAAGGGGGAGGGTTATGCGAGCCGATGCCGCCGTGTTCCCCTCACCGCCATAGACTGCGTTGATGACGGCGCAGACTGACATCCAACCCCAAATCGATGGGTCGGTATTTGATTCCTTCAGCGCTATCGCTTTCTTGCGTCGTCTTGTCCGAAATCAGTACCCGCCCCGGGTCAGGCTTGGGGCAGGCTTTTCGGGAATACGCGCTCACGCCTTGGCGGCGTCGGGCGCCTCGTCGTCGCCCTCGTCTTCGAGGAACTGCTCGCCGATCAGGCCGGCGCTCTGGCGGATCGCCTGCTCAATGACGCCGGCAATTTCCGGATTGTCGCGCAGGAACTGCTTGGCGTTCTCGCGGCCCTGGCCGAGGCGCTGGCTGTCGTAGGAGAACCAGGCGCCGGACTTCTCGACAATGCCGGCCTTGACGCCGAGATCGATCAGCTCGCCGGTCTTGGAGATGCCCTCGCCATACATGATGTCGAATTCGACCTGCTTGAACGGCGGCGCGAGCTTGTTCTTGACCACTTTTACGCGGGTCTGGTTGCCGACCACGTCGTCGCGCTCCTTGATGGCGCCGATGCGGCGGATGTCGAGGCGGACGGAGGCGTAGAATTTTAACGCGTTGCCGCCGGTGGTGGTCTCCGGGCTGCCGAACATGACGCCGATCTTCATGCGGATCTGGTTGATGAAGACGACCATGCAGCGCGAGCGGGCGATCGAGGCGGTCAGCTTGCGCAGCGCCTGGCTCATCAGCCGCGCCTGCATGCCGGGCAGCGATTCGCCCATCTCGCCCTCGAGCTCGGCGCGCGGGGCCAGCGCTGCGACCGAATCGATCACCAGCACGTCGATGGCGCCCGAGCGGACCAGCGTGTCGGCAATTTCGAGCGCCTGCTCGCCGGTGTCGGGCTGGGAGATCAGGAGGTCATCGAGATTGACGCCGAGCTTGCGGGCATAGATCGGATCGAGCGCGTGTTCGGCGTCGACGAAGGCGCAGATGCCGCCGCGCTTCTGCGCCTCGGCGACGGTGTGAAGCGCCAGCGTCGTCTTGCCGGAGGATTCCGGCCCGTAGATCTCGACGACGCGGCCGCGCGGCAGGCCGCCAATGCCGAGCGCGATGTCGAGGCCGAGCGAGCCGGTCGACACCGCCTCGATCTCGACCACCTTGTCGCTCTGGCCGAGGCGCATGATCGAGCCCTTGCCGAATTGCCGTTCGATCTGGCCGAGCGCCGCGTCGAGCGCCTTGGTTTTGTCCATGCCGTCTCCCTCGATCAGCCGGAGAGTATTCTGCGCCATCGTGCCGCTCCTTATTCCACATGGGCCGAACCGTTTCAAACGGGAACACTGTACACGTTTTGTTCCGTTTTGCAACCGGCAATGCAAACATTTGATTATACGCTTTTATTTTCAATATGTTCGGTAGATGTTCCGGGCGAATTATTGCGCCTGCTCACTAAACAGTTCCGGCCCCACCCGGCGCCGCATGTCCGCCCCCTCACCGCTGCGAATCGCTCACCCCATAGCGGTCGATCAGCCTATAGGTGTTGCGCTCGGAGATGCCGAGCACATTGGCGATGCGGGCGCGGTGGCCGCCATATTCGCGGAAGAGTTTCAGGAAATAGGCCTTCTTGACCTCCTCCAGCGTCGGCTCGTGGTTGAACGAGAACTCGACCTTGCGGCCGTGGCGGCGGGCGGACGCCGCAAGCCCCAGATGCTCCGGCTGAATTTCCGGCGCCGGCCCGGAGACCAAAATCGCCCGCTCCATGACGTTGCGCAATTCGCGCACATTGCCCGGCCAGTGATAGCCGATCAGTTCCTCGATCGCTTCGCGGCTCAGGTTTTTCTGAACCTGGCGGGCGAAATCGCGGGAATTGAGGAAGTGCTCGGCAAGAATCGGAATATCCTCGCGGCGCTCGCGCAGCGTCGGTACGGTGATGACGAAGGCGGCGAGCCGATAGTAGAGGTCGCTGCGGAAGCTGCCCTCCTGCACCATCTGGGCGAGATCGCGGTTGGTGGAGGTGATGAAGCGGGTGTCGCTGGTGAGATCCGTGGTGCCGCCGAGCCGGCGGAAGCTGCCGGTCTCGATCACCCGCAACAGCTTGGCCTGCAGCGGCGCCGGGATCTCGCCGATCTCGTCGAGGAAGAGCGTGCCGCCCTCGGCGACCTCGATCAGCCCCTGCTTGCGCCGCTCGGCGCCGAGGAAGGCGCCGCGCTCATGGCCGAAAAGCTCCGATTCAAAGAGATTTTCCTGAAGCGTGCAGCAATCGACCGGCACCATGTTCTGCCCGGCGCGGCGGCTGGTCTGGTGGATCGCCTGCGCCACCAATTCCTTGCCGACGCCGCTGTCGCCCTGGATCAGCACGGTGTTGTCGGCCGGCGCGACCAGTTCGATCAGCTTGAACACCTCTTTGAGCGCCTTGCTCTTGCCGATCATCAGCCCGCCGATATCGACCTCGGCGCGCTGCCGGTAGAACTGGTAGTTGCGCCTCAGCGAGGCCGACTCAAGGGCGCGCTGCACCGCCAGTTCGAGCTGCTCCGGGCTCACCGGCTTGGTCAGATATTCGACCGCCCCGGCCTTCATCGCCCGGACCGCATTGTCGATCGAGCCATAGGCGGTCAGCACGATGACCGGACTCTGCTCGGTCAGCACCGGCAGCACCTCGAAGCCGTCGACATCGGGCAGCCGCATGTCGAAGATGGTGATCGTCGGGTCCTTGCTGGTGATCGCCTGTTCGGCGTCGTGCCAGCTATAGGCGCAGAAGACCGTATAGCCCAGTTCCTCAAGCTGGTGCATCAAGAGCTGCGCCAGCGTCCGGTCGTCCTCGACCAGGAGAATGCGTTTACCGCCCGTCATCATCGCCCTCTTTCCGATCGGCGTGCGGCAGGATCACGGTGAAGCGCGACCCGCTGCCATATTCGCTTTCCACTTCAATGCGCCCGCCGCTGCGCTCCACGATCGCGCGGCAGATCGACAGTCCAAGCCCGGTGCCGCGGACGCCGTCGGCGCGGCGGCTCCAGAACGGATCGAATATCCTCGGCATATCCTGCGGCCGGATGCCGACGCCGGTATCGGCGACGACCAGCGCGACGCCGTCATCGACGGCTTCGGCGGAAATCGCCAGGCGGTCGCCGGCGGTCATGGCGTGAAAGGCGTTCTGCGCCAGATTGAAGACCAGCATGCGCAGATCGGAATCGGCGGCGATCACGCGTAAGTTTTCGGCGACATCGCGCTCAACCTCGATGCCGGTCTCCAGCGCTTCGAAATTGAGCAGGGTCATGACGTCTTCGACGATCTCGCCGAGCGAGACCAGCGTCGGCCGGCCGGCCGGCATCGACAGCTTCAACAGCCGGTTGGTGACGTCGATGCATTTGTCGATCTCGGTGTTGACGATATCGAGATAGAATCGCGTGTCGTCATTGTCCTCCACCATCGCCTTGCGCTGCAGGGCGCGGAAGCTGAGCCGGATCGAGGCGAGCGGATTGCGGATCTCGTGGGCGATGCCGGTCGCCAGCAGGCCGATCTCGGACAGCTTCTGCTCCTGCGAGACCTTCATTTCCTTGGAGAGGTTGCGGATCGCCTCGACGACGTAGCCGTCGCCGCCTTCCGGGTTGTCGAGGGGCGCGGCCGACACTTCGACGAACACAGATTCGCCGCCGGCATGGACGTGGCGTTCGCGGAACACCAGGCTTTGCGGATTCTGCTTCATCTCGTGCAGCGGACAGGTGACATAGGTCGCCGGACAGGGTTCGCTGCGGCCGTGGCTGGAGGCGTAACAGGGCTGGGTCAGCACCGCTTCGCGCGCGGCGCCGACCTGCTCGCAATAGGCGCGGTTGACGAGCACGACGCGATAATCCGAGGCGATGACGCGGATGCCGTCGGGGATGGCGTCGACCATGGACTGGAGGAACACCTTGCGCCGTTCGAGCGCACTCAGGCTGCGCTGCAGCCGCTCGGCCATGTCGTTGAAGGTCTCGCCGAGGCGGCCGAGTTCGTCGCGGCCGTTGACCGGGGCGCGGGCGGCGAGATCGCCGGCGGCCAGCCGCTCGCTCGCCTCGGTCAGCTGCTGCACCGGCGCCAGCACCCAGCGGCGCAGCATCAAGAGCACCGCGGCGAGCGTCGCGCCGACGACGGCGAGGCCGGAGCCGCCGAGCAGCAGCGCCCCGCTCAGCGCCTCGCTCTTGATCCCGGCGGCGGCATAGTCGACGACGAGGATGCCGTTGACCGGATTGACGGCGATCTCGCCATGGCACTCCTGGCACGGCGCGCGGTTCTTGACCGGATTGACGCTGCGCAGCACCTCGATGCCGTCCTCAGGCGTCAGAAACGCCGTCTGCGCCTCATCCAGCGGCAGTTCGCAATCCGGGCAGAGCGCGCGGTCGGCGCCGAACACCTGGCCCAGCATGCGCGGCTGCGAGGTGAAGCGGACCTCGCCGAGCGGATTGAGGATCATCACCGAGACGATCCGCTCCTGGTCGCCGAGCCGATTGACGATATCGCGAAGCCCGGG
>JANQEG010000056.1 GCA_028278505.1 Rhodobiaceae bacterium | reverse complement strand
GCCGATTTGCGCCGTTCTGGGCGCGAGAAATCTGCGCGCAAGGACAGCCTCTTGGCACCTCACCCGCGAAAGCGGGTGTCCAATGGCCGATCCGCCACTATTAGCGCTTGTTTTGTCAAACGAATCTCCATTCGCCATAGCCGAGGACATAGTGTATCGAGGGGATAATTGGATTCCCGCTTTCGCGGGAAGGGTGGACAAAGGCAGGGTTGCGCAAACCAACCATCACATCAATTCGGCGACCTTCGAACAGGGAGATTTCCTGACATCCGACGCGTCAGGCGATCGATCGATGTCGTGCCGGTAAGAGGCTTTTGAGATCTGTGCATCCCCTAGCGTTTTCACGGGGGCGGTGAATGACTGTATTGCCAGCGCCCCCCGAACCCGGCCGTTACAGGCCGCCCTCTTCCCTAAAGAGGGCCAGGGCGGGAGGCCGCGACATCGAGAATTTCTCTTTCCCCCGGAAGGATCGAGGGCGGCTCCTGACGAAAAACCGGCACCGCTATTCCGCAACAGGCTTCAACCCGCCGCGATCTCGTTGATGCCGACATAATCGAGCTTGCCCGTGCCGAGCACCGGCAGCGCCTCGACCGGCACCACCTTCTTGGGGATCATCAGTTCGGAGACACCGTGCGCCTTGGCCCAGGCCAAGAGCGAGTCGCGGCACGCCTCGCCGCAATCGGTGACGAGGATCATCTGTTCGCCGCGGCGCTCATCGGCCAGGGTGACGACCGCATGGGCATTGTCGGGCCAGACTTCGGCCGCATAGGCCTCGATCGCCGCCAGCGACACCATTTCGCCGCCGATCTTGGCAAACCGCTTGGCCCGGCCGCGGATGGTGACGAAGCCCTGGGCATCGACGGTGACGATGTCGCCGGTGTCGTACCAGCGCTCCGGCGGCGGTTTAAGCTGGCCCGGCGCATCTGCGGTGAGATAGCCGGCCATGACGTTCGGCCCGCGGACGATGAGCCGCCCGCCCTCGTCGAGCCCCTGCACCGGCTCCAGCCTGTGGTCGATCCCCGGAAAAAGCCGCCCCACCGTTCCCGGCCGGAAATAGCGGTGGGTGTTGACCGCGAGCACCGGCGACGTCTCGGTCGTGCCGTAACCCTCGAAGATCGGCAGGTTGAACTTTTCCGTCCAAAGCTCGCGGGTGTGCTCCTTGACCCGCTCGGCGCCGGCGACGACCAGCCTGAGAGTCGAGAAGTCCTCGGGAGTGGCGGCGCGGCCATAGCCGGTCAGGAAGGTATCGGTGCCGAACAGGATGGTTGCGTCGAATTTGTTCACCAGCGGCGGGATCTGCCGGTAGTGCAAGGGCGAAGGATAGAGGAAGGTCGGCAGCCGGCGGACGATCGGCAGGATCATCCCGGCCATCAGCCCGAAGGAATGAAACACCGGCAGCGGATTGAAGACCCGGTCGCTCTCCTCGAGTTCGAAGGTGATGTCCGCCTGATGGCAATTGGCGAGCATGTTGCGGTGGGTCAGCGCCACCCCCTTGGGCAGCCCTTCCGTGCCCGAGGTGAACAGCAGGACGGCGATATCGCCCGGGCTGACGCGGCGGCGCCCGTGCACCCGGCGCGCCGTTTTCGAGCGTATGAGCCCGGTCAGCTTGTCCTTCAACGTCAAGGACGCCTTGATATCGTCGAGCCAGACGATCTGCCGGGTCTTGGCGAACGCCTCGATATAGGATTCCAGCTTGGCGAGTTCGACAAAGCGCCGCGACGTCAGGATCGTGCGCACTTCGCCGGCCGCACACGCCGCCTCGACATTGCGGATGCCGGCGGAGAAGTTGAGCATCGCCGGCACCCGGCCGAACGCCTGCAGCGCAAAGAAGGTCGCCGCCACCCCGACCGAATTGGGCAGGAACACGCCGACATGTTCGCCCGGATCCGTGATCGCGTTGAGCCGGCCGCCAAGCACCATGGCCGCCAGCACCAGCTTGTCATAGCTGAGCGGCTGACGCTCGATGTCTTCAACCACGATCCGGCCGCCGCCGGCGACCGCGCGGGCATCGAGCAGAGCCTCGAACAGCGTCTTGTCGAACGCCGCCTCGTCAAGCGCCGGCCGCGTGTCTTCGTCCGCGCGCGACGCCCGCTCGGGCCCGTCGACAAGGGGGGGGATCGGAGCCGTCATTTACCGCACGCCTCTAAGAGGAATTGTCCCGTTGTTCGGTCGCTGGAGCTGACCGTATCCTTTCCGTAACGGAAGGCTTTGTTCATAGTGGCACAACTTTTCGCAAGCGTGCATCTTGCACCGCACAATTTCGGCGGATTTTCGGACGAAATTCCCAGCGATGTCGCCGATCTTCGCCATAACGCGACGACCTGCCGCGGTCCATGACCGTCTTTTTAGCGCCGCCGGCGCGTTCAACCGCTCTCAGCGTGAAGGCTGACAACAGAAGCTTCACAAGCGGCAAGCAGCGGTCTTGCGGGTTTCGTGCACGAGTTGGATATGTGTTCGATTCACCGGATCGGCAAGATTCGAGCCGGGTTCCCATCATCCGGCGCCATTGACCAGAAGACCATGGGGGAGCGCGTTCTCGCAAAACACCTCCCACAGGGATTCCGCCCAGGTGCTCGGCACGTAAATCTCGAAATCGTCGGAGCCGATGCAGTGGATGAGGACGCCGACGCCGTGAATCCCGGTCTGCAGAAACGCGCCCGGCTTAAATGTGGCGGCACGCACATCGACGGTGACGATTTGCGTCAGCAGATCGCGCGCAGCCGGGCCGCCAAGGTCAATCAGCGTCCGCGCATGGCTCAGATCGAGCACGGCGAGATCGGCAGACCCATAGCCGGTCAAATCGCCACAACCCTCGATCAGCACCTTGTCCGGGGCGATGCGCCAGGCGGTGACCGCACCGGCCACTCGCGCGGTTCGATAGTCGCCCAGGCCGTTCAGGCCGAGGACGCCAAGGAGATCGGCTGCGGCCGTCTCGAAATCGGCCCAGCCGGCGATTTGCCACAGGCTGCGAATAGCCCTGGTGCCGAGCACGATCCCGGCCTCGCCGTCGGCCCCATAGCGGCCGGGCGCACAAACCGTTTTGAGCGGAGACAGCGCCTCAACCATTCTGCCGCTCTCCGTCAGGATCGAAGAAGTGATTTGAGACGACTTTGGCCTTTAAGGTCTCGTTGCCGAGGAAGTTGACGACCCGGATCGTCTCGCCGATGCGGTCCTTGCCGCTTTTGAGGAACCCCATGGCGATGTTCCGGCCGAGCGCCGGCGAATAGGTCGCCGACGACACCCAGCCATCGCCGTGACCCTTGGTCTCGCCCGTCGCCGGATAGAGCAGCGAACCGGCCTTCGCCCCGATCGCGCCCGCGATCTCAAGGCCGACCAGGGACGGCCGGGCCGGGTCTTCAAGCACCGGACGCTTGCTGAGGACCGCGCCGACGAACGGCTTCTTCTTCGAAGCAAAGCCCTCCAGATTCAGATCCTTCAACGTGGTGCGGCCATCCAGTTCCTGCCCGGCCACGTGCCCCTTTTCGATCCTCAGCGCACCCATGGATTCCGTACCATAGGGCCGCAGATTGAATTCGGCGCCGGCCGCATAAAGCGTTTCCCAGACAGGACGGCCATATCCGGCGGGGATATAGACCTCGTAAGCGAGTTCGCCCGAATAGGACATCCGGTGGACACGCACACCGACCCCGTCGATTTCGGCCGTGGTAAAATGGTTGTTGGGTAGCGCCTCGCGGCTCAGATCGGCGCCCGTGACCTTGGTGAGGAGCGCCCGCGAATTCGGCCCCGCCACGGCAATCGCGGCCCACTGGTCGGTCACCGAGGTGACATGGACGCGCAGATCGGTCCATTCGGTCTGCAACAACTGCTCGGCAAAAGCCAGCACTCTGGCCGCGTTGGCGGTGGTGGTCGACATGAAATAGTCGTGCTCGCCGAGCCGCGCTGTTGCGCCATCATCGAAGACGAAGCCGTCCTCGCGCAGCATCACGCCATAGCGCAGCCGCCCGATCTGCAGCGTCTTCCAGCCGTTCACGTAGATGCGGTTGAGGAATTCCGCGGCATCCGGCCCCTGCACGGCGATCTTGCCGAGGGTGGAAACGTCGACCAGGCCGACATCGCGGCGCACATGGGCGGCCTCGCGGATATAGGCGGCGCGCAGATCCTCGCCGGGCTCCGGATAGTACCAGGGCCGCATCCAGGCCCCGGCCTCGATCATGACAGCGCCGTTTTCCCCATGCCAGTGATGCATCGCCGACCGCCGCGTCGGCCGGAAATGACGGCCGTGGTCATGGCCGACGATCGCGCCGATCGTAACCGGCGTGTAGGGCGGCCGGAAGGTGGTGGTGCCGACTTGCGCGATCGGCAGGCCCCGCAATTCGGCCATGCGCGACAGGGCATTGACGCCCGCCAGCTTGCCCTGATCGGTCGCCATGCCGGTGGTGGTGTAGCGCTTCAGGTGCTCGACCGAGACATAGCCTTCCAGATGGGCCTGGTCGATATCGGTGATCTTGACGTCGTGCTGGAAATCAACGAACGCCTTGCCGCGGCATTTTCCGTCCGCGTTGAAGACGGCCCAGAGCGGACTCATAGTCGCCGGCCAGAACGGGCCGGTGGCGAAGCCCTCGGGCCGCGTTCCGCTGTCGCCCGCAAAACCGGCCGCACTGGCGGCCTCGACGCCACGCGCAAAGCCTTGCTCGATCACCTCATCCAGCGTTTGCGCCGCCGCGGCGATGCCCGCCGCACGAAGCCTGTGAGCGTCCTCCTCTGTGGGCAGGAAACAGGCCGATGCGGCGTCATAGACCGGCTTGCCGTAGAGCTGCGACCACAGATGCAGCGTCGGCGACCAGCCGCCCGACATGGCGATCAGATCGACGGAAACGAGCCGCGGAGCGGCCTTCGCGCGGCCCCTGGCGTCGATCGGCGCCACCGCGGCGGCGGTGACGCGCCTGCTCCCCTTCACCTCGAGCACGCCGTGGCCGGTCAGCAGCGTAACGCCGGCCTCGCGCGCAAGCCGTGTGAGATCGGCATCGACGTTCTCGCGCATGTCGACGAGCGTCACTTTTGCGCCGGCGCGGGCCAGATCGATCGCGGTCTGATAAGCGCTGTCATTGTTGGTGGTGACGACCGCGTTTTCGCCGGCGAGCACGGCAAAACGGTTCAGATAGGTGCGCACGGCGCCGGCCAGCATCACGCCCGGCCGGTCATTGCCGCCGAAGACGAGCGGCCGCTCGATGGCGCCGGTCGCCATCACCGCGCGCTTGGCGTGGACCTGCCAGTAGCGCTGCCGCACCTGATGCTCATCCGGTGCCTTCAGGTGGTCCGCGACCCGCTCGACAAGGCCATAAACACCGCCGTCATAAGCGCCGAACGCGGTGGTGCGCGTCAGCACGCGGACGTTTTGCAGCGCTTCGAGCTCGGCCCTGGCTTTCGCGACCCATTTGTCGCCGGCACCGCCGGCCGGGTCCGACAGCACTGCGCCGCCCAGCGCGAAATCCTGTTCGACAAGCATGACATCGGCGCCTGCCCGCGCCGCCGGAAGTGCCGCCGACAGTCCGGCGACGCCGCCGCCGATCACCAGCACGTCGCAGAACGCGCTGCGCTTCTCGTAGTGGTCCGGGTCCGCGACAAGGGCGGCCCGCCCCAGGCCCGCGGCCCTGCGGATGAAGCGCTCGCACATCATCCAGAAGCGGGTGGAATGTCTGAACGGCCCGATGAAGGTCTTGTAGTAGAAGCCGGCGCCGAGGAAGCGCGAAAAGAGATCGTTTATCGCGCCGATATCGAAATCGAGGCTCGGCCATGCGTTCTGACCGGTCGCGACCAGCCCGTCGAAGGCCTCGACCATGGTCGCCGGGACGTTGGGCTCGTGCCGGCCGCCCTCGCGCAGATGCACCAACGCATTCGGTTCTTCCACGCCGGCCGAAAGCACCCCGCGCGGGCGGTGGAATTTGAAGCTGCGCCCGACCGGCGAGACACCGCCCGCCAGAAGCGCCGCGGCCAGGGTGTCGCCCTCAAAGGCGGCCAGGCGCTTGCCGTCGAAGCTGACCGAAAGCGGTTTCGAACGATTAAGGCGGCCGCCGGTATCGAGGCGCCTCATTCCGCCACCTCGCGCGCCAGGCGACAGGTGCCGACCTCATGGGTCAGCGTGTTGCGCTCCACCACGAGCCATTGGCGGCAGCCCTGCACATGGTGCCAGTATTCGCGGTGCCAGCCGCGCGGGTTATCGCGAATGAAAACGTAATCGCGCCACGGCCCCATCTCGCTCTCGTCCATGGCGGGACGGCGCACGGTCGCGTCACCGCCGTAAGCGAACTCGGTTTCGTTTCGAAGACCGCAGACCGGACAGTCGATCCTGATCATGGGTTCGGCTCACTGCGCATTGGGGGTCGGGCCGACGCCCTTTTCGTCGATCTGGTAGCCGCGTTCGAACCGGTCGAGGGTGAATTCGGCGTTGTCCTCGTGCGGCTCGTCCTTGGCAATCGTCCAGGCGAAGCACCAGCCCGAGGCCGGCGTCGCCTTGAAGCCGCCATAGCACCAGCCGCCGTTCAGATAGAGCCCGTCGACCGGCGTCCTGGTGATGATCGGCGAGCCGTCCATCGTCATGTCCATGATGCCGGCCCATTGGCGCAGCAGCTTCAGCCGCGACAAGCCGGGGATCAGCGCCTTGGCGCTGGCAAACGTGTGTTCGACGACCGGCAGGCCGCCGCGCTGGGCATAGGAATTGTACATGTCGAGGTCGCCGCCGAACACCAGCCCGCCCTTGTCGGACTGGCTGATATAGAGATGGGCGCCGCCATAGGTGATGACGGAATCGATCAACGGCTTATAGGGCTCGCTCACGAAGGCCTGCAGGCAGTGGGATTCGATCGGCAGGCGCAGCCCGGCCATCTCAGCCAGCCGGCTCGAATGGCCGGCGACGCAGAGCGCCACCTTGTTGGCCCTTATGTCACCGCGGCTGGTCTCAACCCCGACGATGCGACCGCGCTCCCAGAGATAGCCTGTGACTTCGCGCTGCTGCAGGATGTCGACGCCGAGCCGGTCGGCGCCACGGGCAAAACCCCAGGCGACCGCGTCGTGGCGGACGGTGCCGGCGCGACCCTGGTAGATCGCGCCGTGTATCGGGAACCGCGCGGTTTCGGAAAAGTCGAGATAGGGCAGCCGACGCTTCATCTCTTCGCGGTCGAACAGTTCGGCGTCGATCCCGTTGGCCCGCATGATGTTGCCGCGCCGCCGCGCCGCGTCCATCTGCGCCGGCGAATGGCACATATTGTACTGCCCGCGCTGCGACACCATCGCGTTGAAGTTCAAATCCTGGCTGAGGTTCTCCCAGAGCTTCAGCGAGCGCTCATAGAACATCGTGTTGCCGGGCATCATGTAGTTGGAGCGCACAATCGTGGTGTTTCGGCCGGTATTGCCGCCGCCGAGCCACCCCTTCTCGACCACGGCCACATTGGTGATGCCGTGTTCCTTGGCCAGGTAATAGGCGGTGGCAAGACCATGGCCGCCTCCGCCGACGATCACCACGTCATATCGGGATCTGGCTTCCGGGTCCCGCCAGGCGCGGCCCCAGTTGCTGTTGCCGGCGAGCGCATGTCGGATCACCGAAAGTGCCGAATAGCGGGTCATCTTCTGCCAGGTGTTTCTTGTTTAAATCCGGTGCCGATCTTCGGATGACACGGAAGGACAACTTTTTGGAAAAGTAAATATCGTTTGCAGGTTTTTTCGGTGCAGCGCCTTGTTTTGTTGTGAACACTCCACCGGCTAAAGCCGGTGGCTTCGGGTTACGGCTAAAAGCCGGATCGGTCGGCCGTTCGGCCGACTACACAACCTGAAAGTCATCGT
>JANQEG010000018.1 GCA_028278505.1 Rhodobiaceae bacterium | reverse complement strand
CGATATATCGCCGTTGCGGGCATCACCGCGCTCGGACGCTTCGTGCCACGACGGAAAATCATCCCGGTCAGAGGGGTCAAATCCCACGACGGTTGGTATAAGCCTTCAACTTTGCGTGTTTTGACGGGCGGTGCCGGAATGGTATCCATGAGCCATACGCAACCGGCAGGGAACATGCCGGGATGAATTCGACAAAAGGCTTGGTCCGTGCGATGGAGGGGTTCCGTGCGGCTGTTGAAATCATTGGGCGCGGCAGCGATGGCTGCCGCCATCTGGCCGGGCGCGGCGCTCGCCGCCGATCCCGATCCCGCCGACTGGGCGGCGGTGCTCGCCGAGGCAAGGGGGCAGACGGTCTACTGGAACGCCTGGGCCGGCGAGGCCCGCATCAACGACTACATGGCCTGGGTCGGCGATGAGGTGAAGTCCCGTTTCGGCGTCGACCTCATCCACGTCAAGGTCAACGATGCGGCCGAGGTGGTTTCCCGCGTACTCGCCGAAAAGAGCGCCGGCAAAGCCGAAGGCGGCTCCGTCGATCTGATCTGGATCAACGGCGAGAATTTCGCGGCGATGAAGCGCCAGGGTCTCCTGCTTGGCGAGGCCTGGTCGACGGAACTGCCGAACTACGACGCCGTCGATGTCGAAGGAAAGCCGACGGTGGTGAACGATTTCACCGTTCCGGTCGACGGGCTCGAAGCGCCCTGGGGCATGGCCCAGCTCGTCTTCTATCACGACACCGTGCGGACGCCGGCACCGCCGAAAACGGCCTTGGACCTGCTGAACTGGGCCAAGGCCAATCCCGGTCGCTTCACCTATCCGCAGCCGCCCGACTTCACCGGATCCACGTTCCTGAAGCAGGTTCTCTATGAGATGGTCATCAATCCGAACGTGCTGATGCAGCCGGTGGAGGAAGCCGATTTCGATGCGGTGACGGCGCCGCTTTTCCTCTATCTCGACGCGCTGCACCCGGTCATGTGGCGCCAGGGCCGGGCCTTCCCGCAGAACGCCTCGGCGCTGCGCAATCTGCTCGCCGACGGTGAGATCGAGATCGCGTTTTCCTTCCACCAGTCCGAGGCGAGCGCGGCGATCGCCAAGGGCGAGCTGCCGGACACGGTCCGCTCCTTCATTTTCGATGCCGGTACCATCGGCAACACCCATTTCGTCGCCATCCCGTTCAATGCCAGCGCCAAGGCCGGCGCCATGGTCGTTGCCGATTTCCTGATGTCGGCCGATGCCCAGATCGAAAAACAGAAGCCGGATGTCTGGGGCGACTTCACCGTGCTGGCGATGGATAAGCTCAAGGCGGAAGACCGGGCGCGGTTCGAGGCCATCGATCTCGGCGTCGCCACCCTTGCCCCCGCCGATCTGGTGCCGGTGCTGCCGGAACCGCACCCCTCCTGGATGACGCGGCTGGAGGCCGCCTGGGCGGCACGCTACGGCGCGTCTTAGAGTGGCGCGATCGTCGATGCTGCGGCTTGCGCCCTATCTGACGATCGCCTTGCTGATCGGTCCGGTGGCGGCCGGGATCCTCGGCGTGGTCCTGCCCGCTTTCGGCTATCTGCCGACGCTCGGCGGCACCGAATTCACGCTTGCCCATTTCGCCGCGCTGATCGAAATGCCCGGTCTCGCGGTTTCGGTGCTGCTCAGCCTCGCGGCCGGGCTCGTGACCACCTTCATCGCGCTTCTGATCGTCGTCCTGTTCGTCGCCGGCTGGGCCGGCACGCCCCTGTTCCGCGTGCTGCACAGCCTGATTTCGCCGCTCCTGTCGGTGCCCCATGCGGCGGCGGCCTTCGGGCTCGCCTTTCTGATCGCGCCGTCGGGCTGGCTGGTCCGGCTCACCTCGCCATGGCTGACCGGATTGAGCGCACCGCCCGATCTGCTCGTCATCAACGACCCGCTGGGGCTGGCGATGATGGCCGGCCTCGTCGTCAAGGAAATCCCGTTCCTGCTGCTGGTTACCCTGGCCGCGCTGCCGCAGACCGATGCGGACCGGCTGTCGCATGTGGCGACCAGTTTCGGCTACGGCCGCACCGCCGGGTGGATGATCGCGGTGCTGCCGCGGCTCTACCGGCAGATTCGCCTGCCCGTCTATGCGGTGATCGCCTACGCCTCTTCGGTCGTCGACGTCGCCCTCATACTGGGGCCGACCACGCCGCCGCCGCTCGCCGTGCAACTGGTCAAATGGATGAACGACGCCGATCTGGCCATGCGCTTCCTGGCCTCGGCCGGAGCATTGCTGCAGCTCGGCGTCACCATTGCAGCGATCGCGATCTGGCGCCTCGCCGAGATCGGCTTTGCCGGGCTCGGCCGCCGGCTCGCCGTCGGCGGCTATCGCCGGGTCGGCGATCGGCCGGTCCGCGCCGGCGCGGCCGCAGCTATGGGGCTTGCCGCAGCCGTCGTCCTTTTCGGGCTTCTCGTGCTTGCGCTGTGGTCGGTTGCCGGACCCTGGCGGTTTCCCGATGCGCTGCCGCGCGGCCTTACCCTCGACGGCTGGATGCGCCATCTGGACGGGCTTGCGCGGCCGCTCACAATCACCGTCTGGACCGGATTTGCGGCCACCGTAATTGCGCTCGTCCTCACGCTGGCCTGCCTGGAGAACGAGGCGCGCACCGGCAAAAGCGGCGGCGACCGGGCGCTCGCCGTGCTTTACCTGCCGCTTTTGGTGCCGCAGATCGCCTTCCTGTTCGGGCTGCAGGTGCTGCTGCTTCGGCTCGGCATTGACGGCGGCATGGCGGCGCTCGTCTTCGCGCATCTCATCTTCGTGCTGCCTTACGTGTTCCTGTCGCTCGCCGATCCCTGGCGCGCCTTCGACAACCGCTATGCGGAGATCGCCGCCGGTTTCGGCAAGACGCCGGCGGCCGTGTTCTGGCGGGTGCGGCTGCCGATGCTCGTCGCGGCGAGCCTGACGGCGGCAGCCGTCGGCTTTGCCGTCAGCGTCGGCCAGTATCTGCCGACGCTTCTGATCGGCGCCGGGCGGCTGCCGACGGTGACCACCGAGGCGGTGGCGCTGGCCGCCGGCGGCGACCGGCGGGTGATCGGCGCCTATGCCATCGTCCAGGCGGCGCTGCCCTTCGTCGGCTTCTGGATTGCGCTGGCCGTGCCGGCGATCCTCTACCGCAACCGCCGGGCGCTGAGGCCGGCGCTGTGAGCGGCCGCGCCCGGCCCGACGAGCGCAGCCTGCGCCTCGAAGCCGTGACGATCGCGCTGAAGGACCGCGTGCTCGTCGACCTGTCGCTGACGGTCGAACCCGGCACGGTGACCACGGTGATGGGACCGAGCGGTTCCGGCAAGTCGACGCTGCTTGCCTATATCGCCGGCTTCCTGCCGCCGGCCTTTGCCGCGGCCGGCACGGTCGCGCTAGATGGCACCGAACTGACGGCGCTGCCGCCGCATCGGCGCCGGGTCGGGCTCCTGTTTCAGGACGCGCTCCTGTTTCCGCATCTCTCCGTCCTCGGCAACCTCATGTTCGCGCTGCCGCAGGCGGTGCGCGGCCGCGAGCGGCGCGCGCGGGCCGAGGCGGCACTCGCCGAGATCAATCTCGCCGGCTATGGCGGCGCCGATCCGGCAACCCTTTCCGGCGGCCAGCGCGCCCGGGTGGCGCTGATGCGGGTGCTGGTGTCGGAGCCCTGTGCGCTGCTGCTTGATGAACCGTTTTCCAAGCTTGACGCCGATCTGCGCGGCCAGATGCGCGAATTGGTGTTTGCGGCGGCCCGCGAGCGGCACCTGCCGGTGCTGCTCGTCACCCACGACGCGACCGACGCCAAAGCGGCCGGCGGGCCGGTCGTCCTGCTTTGATTCATGCATGATCGGGACGTCTCGACGGCGCGGATCGTGATCCGGTCCGTGCAAGGCGTTCGCCCTACGGCTATCGGTTGTTTTTCCGGGACTTTTCTCAATCGGGCCCTAGATGATTCAGGGTTGCCGATCTCGGCAATTTCAAAAAAAGGCGCAAGCCGCGCCATCCAAAAACGAAGATATTCCGGGGAGGAAAAATGCTTATCGAGGTCTATGGAGATTCAACCCAGCTCGCATCGCACTACACCGCTTTGCAGGACGCCCTTCGCAGCAAGTACGGCCATCAGCAGGTCCGGGTGGTGAACAAAGGCATCGGCGGTCTTTGGAGCCGGATTCAGAGCACCGGCGGCGAGATCCCGAACAAGGACGAGTTCGGCAATCCGATTCCGGGGGTGACCATTGTCGAGCCCTGGAAAACCGTGATGGAGAAATCCGAGGCCGACATCGTCGTCAACAACACCGGGCTCAACGATGCCTGGCAGCCCTATTACGGACCCTTGGACCACAAATACGATTTCGGACAGATGTATTGGTGGGCCAAGGTCAACGGCAAGAAATTCGTCATCGAAACCACCAATCCGATCGATCCGCGCAACGTGCCCGGCGGCGAATATCGAACCAATATGGTGCACAGCTTCGTGCATCCGATGATCGACCTCGCAGAAGAGCACGGTCTTGCGATCATCGATCAGTGGAGCACAATTTCGAACTGGTATGTGCCGCCGGCGATACCGGGCGGATGGCAGGCGCACATGTCCGATCCGCCGGGCGCCGTGGGCATGCACCCGGATTTCGACCTCTATGACTACAAGGCCGAAGTCTCGGCCAAGGCGCTTGCCGACCAGTGGTCGATATTGACATCCTAGCGCGCAGAGGTGTTTACGGCCGGGTGCCGCAGTAAACGGCGAGAAATCCGGATTTGTACCAGCAGTCGACGTCGATGAAGCCGATGGCCTTGAGCCATCCGAGCTGATCGTCCAGCATCGCGCAGCGATCGTGTTCCATGCGGATTTCGGCCTCGGCGAAATCCGCATCGGTCGCCCCGGCCTCGCGCGACTTCGCCGTCCAATAGTCGTGATAGGCCGCGGTGACACGATCGTTCGGGCCGGCCACCTGCTCGGCATTGATGAACACGCCGCCGGGCGCAAGCGCTTCGAAAACCTTTTCGAACAGGCGCCGCTTCTCGTCATCCTCGACGTGATGGATGGCAAGCGACGAAATCACCGCATCATAGGGGCCGCTAAGCGGCATGGCGCAGAAATCGCCGGTAATGATCCTGGCGGCGCGGCCCATATCGCCGAATCGGGTGCGGGCAATGTCGAGCTGTGCCGGCGAGATGTCGGCAAGCGTCATTGCCGCCCCCGGAACCGCTTCGGCGACGAGCGCCGACAAAAGCCCGGTTCCGGCGCCCAGATCGAGGATCGAACGGGCGTCCGGCGCGTGCATCCGCACCAGATCGACGACCATGCCGTAAAAGGCGTCGAGTTCGGGCAGCAGACGGCGGCGGCCGTCATCATAGCCGGCGGCGCTCGCCTCGAACGCGGCAGCCACCGATTTATGCCGTTCCACGCGGCGTTCTCCCCTTGTCATTGCGCGCCCGGCGGGATATATCACGGGAAAATCTCTGAACGACAAAGAATCGTTGAGAGTGGGTTCCGCCGGGGCCCGCTCTTTTTTGTTGTCGCGGCGATTGGCGGACCATCGTCGGCATCTGGGGAACGGAAACGCGGCCGGATGGCGCAAACCGAAAGACGACTGATCGGCGAAACCGGGCTTGCCGCCCGGGTGGCCGCCATCGTCGAGCCGATCGCCGAGGATCTCGGCTATCGGCTGGTTCGGGTGAAGATATCCGGCGCTGACGGGCTGACGCTGCAGATCATGGCGGAACGGCCGGACGGGATGATGACGATCGAGGATTGCGAGACGCTCAGCCGGGCGGTGTCGCCGACGCTTGACGTCGAAGACCCGATCGACCGCGCCTACCGGCTCGAGGTCTCGTCGCCGGGCATTGACCGGCCGCTGGTGCGGCGCGGCGATTTTGAGCGCTGGAGCGGCCATCTGGCGAAGATCGAGCTCGACAAGATGGTCGGCGGCCGGCGCCGCTTTCGCGGCGTTATCGACGGCCTCGACGGCAATCAGCTGGCGATCAGGCTGGACAGCGCGCCGGCCGGCGCCCCCGACCGCTATCTCATCCGCTTCGACGATATCGCCGAAGCGAAACTGGTGCTGACCGACGCCCTCATCGGCGAGATATCGAAACGCGGCGGCGCACCAAAGACCTAGAAACCGGGACCCGACACCGAACCGAGCGGAGACAGAAAATGGCAGTCAGTGCGAACCGGCTCGAACTCCTGCAGATCGCCGACGCCGTGGCGCGCGAAAAGGCGATCGACCGCGGCATCGTGATCGCGGCGATGGAGGACGCGATCCAGAAAGCGGCGCGTTCGCGCTATGGCTCGGAGACCGAAGTCAGGGCCGACATCAACTCCAAAACCGGCGAAATCCGGCTGACCCGGCTGTTGCAGGTCACCGAGGAGGTGGAGAATCCGGCCATCGAGATCTCGCTCGACGAGGCCCGCCACCGCAATCCGGCCGCGCAGGCCGGCGATTTCATCGCCGAGCCGCTGCCGCCGATGGATTTCGGCCGCATCGCCGCCCAATCCGCCAAGCAGGTGATCGTGCAAAAGGTCCGCGAGGCCGAGCGCGACCGCCAGTATGAGGAATTCAAGGACCGCATCGGCGATATCGTCCACGGCGTCGTCAAGCGGGTCGAATACGGCAATGTCATCGTCGACCTCAGCCGCGGCGAGGCGGTGGTGCGGCGTGACGAACTGATCCCGCGCGAATCATTCCGCTATGGCGACCGCATCCGCGCCTATATCTACGATGTCCGGCGCGAACAGCGCGGTCCGCAGATTCTCTTGTCGCGCACCCACCCGCAATTCATGGCCAAGCTGTTCGCGCAAGAGGTACCGGAAATCTATGACGGCATCATCGAAATCCGCTCGGTCGCCCGCGACCCCGGCTCGCGCGCCAAGATCGCGGTGATCTCGCGCGATTCGTCGATCGATCCGGTCGGCGCCTGCGTCGGCATGCGCGGCAGCCGGGTCCAGGCCGTGGTCAACGAATTGCAGGGCGAGAAGATCGACATCATCCCGTGGTCGCCCGATCACGCAACCTTCATCGTCAACGCGCTGCAGCCGGCGGAGGTGACCAAGGTCGTGCTCGACGAAGACGCCGAGCGCATCGAGGTGGTGGTGCCCGACGACCAGCTTTCGCTGGCGATCGGCCGGCGCGGCCAGAATGTGCGGCTCGCCTCGCAGCTTACCGGCTGGGATATCGACATCCTGACCGAGCAGGAGGAATCGGAACGCCGCCAGAAGGAATTCATCGAGCGCACGGAACTGTTCATGGAGGCGCTCAACGTCGACGAGGTCGTCGGCCAGCTGCTCGCCTCGGAGGGCTTCACCTCGATCGAGGAAATCGCCTATGTGGAGTTGGACGAGATCTCGGCGATCGAAGGCTTCGACGAGGAGACCGCCGAAGAACTGCAGGCCCGGGCCCAGAGCTATCTCGACGAGGTCGAGCAGGCGCTCGACGAGGAGCGCCGGCAATTGGGCGTCGAGGACGAACTGCGCGAGATCGCCGGCCTCAACACGGCGATGCTGGTGGCGCTCGGCAAGGACGAGGTCAGGACGATGGAGGACCTTGCCGGCTGCGCCGCCGACGATCTGGTCGGCTGGATCGAGCGCAAGGACGGCGAGGTGCAGCGTTTCGAGGGCAGCCTGTCGGCGTTCGACCTGAGCCGCGCCGAAGCCGAGGACATCGTCATGGCGGCGCGGCTGAAGGCCGGCTGGGTAACGGAGGAAGAACTCGCCGCCGCCGCTGCGGCGGAAGAGGACGAGGTAGAGGAGGTCGAGAGCTGACCGAGAGCGCCCGCCAGATCGCCGCGGACCAAGCCATGGCGCAAAGCGAGACCGAGCGGACCTGCATCGTCACCCGCACGGTGCGGCCGGTCGAGGCTCTGATCCGCTTCGTGCTGTCGCCCGACGGCGTGGTGACGCCCGATCTGAAGCGCGTCCTGCCGGGGCGCGGCGTCTGGGTGACGGCGACCGCCGATGCGGTGCGGAAGGCCGAAGGCGGAGGCGTGTTTTCGCGCGGGTTCAAGGCGCCGGTGAGCGTTGCGCCAGACCTCGCGGACCGTGTCGAGGCGCTGCTTCAGCAGGATGCCCTGCAGGCGTTGTCGATGGCGCGGAAGGCGGGTTCCGTGGTCACCGGCTTTGCCAAGGTCGAGGCGGTGATCGCCCGCTCTGATATCGCCGGTATCGTGCATGCGCGCGATGCGGCGGCGGACGGAAGGCGCAAAATCGCCGCCGCACTGGTGAGGCGATTCGGCGCGGCGTCCGGAATTCCGGTGATTACTGCGTTTACGACGACACAATTGGATTTGGCATTGGGGCGGTCAAATGTGATACATGCTGCACTCCTTGCTGGTGGAGCGAGCAGCGCGTTTCTTGCAAAAGCGGCACGGTTTGTCGCATTTGCGGGGCGTTGACGGTTCCGAAATGCCCGAGGCCGGGTCTCGGGCACAACGGTAACGGGGAGCCGCGGCTCCCGGAATGGAATGAAGACGACGGTATGAGCGATACGAAGAACACCGGCGAAAAGACCCTGAGCGTGGCGCCCAAGAAGACGCTGACGCTGAAGCGGAATGTCGAACAGGGTACGGTCCGGCAGAGCTTTTCGCATGGCCGCACGAAAGCCGTCGTCGTCGAGAAGAAGAAACGGCGCATCGTCGCGCCCGGTGCGGAAGCAAAGCCCGAGCCGCAACTCGAGGCCAAGCCCGAGCCGCGCAAAGCGCCCGAGCCGCCGAAGCCGGCTGAGGCGCCGGCCGAGGACAAGACCCGCAGCGGCATGGTGCTGCGCGAACTGACCGACGAAGAACGCGATGCCCGGGCGCAGGCCTTGGCCGATGCCAAGGTGCGCGAGGCCGAGGCGCGCCGCACCGCTGCGGAGGAGGCCGAGCGCCGCGCCGAGGAAGAGGTGCGGCTCACCAAGGAGCGCGAAGAGGCCGACCGGCGCAAGGCCGAAGAAGATGCCCGGCGCGAGGCGGAAGAGGATGCGCGGCTGAAGGCCGAAGAGGAGGCGCGGCGCCGCTTCGAGGAAACCGAGCCCGAGGCGCAGCCCGCCGAAACCAAGGCCGACGCAGCCGCACCGCAGGCCGAGGACAAGCGCGGCGTGTTGAAGCCGGTCAAGCGGCCGCGTGCCGAGGAACCGGCCAAGCCGGTGGTCAAGCGCCCCGATGAGCGCCGCCGCGGCAAGCTGACGCTGGCCAATGCACTCAACGACGAGGAACGCAGCCGCAGCCTGGCGGCGATGCGGCGCCGGCGCGAGCGCGAAAAGTCGCGCGCGGTCAGCAACGAACCGCGGGAGAAGATCGCCCGCGAGGTGATCGTCCCGGAGACCATCACCATCCAGGAACTCGCCAATCGCATGGCCGAGCGCGCGGTCGATGTCATCAAGTTCCTGATGAAGCAGGGACAGATGATGAAGATCAACGACGTCATTGATGCCGACACGGCGCAGCTGGTGGCAGAGGAGCTGGGCCATTCGGTCAAGCGCGTCGCCGAATCGGACGTCGAAGAGGGCATTTTCGGCGGCGAGGACGATCAAGCGGCGCTTGAGCCGCGGCCGGCCGTCGTCACCATTATGGGCCATGTCGACCACGGCAAGACGTCGCTGCTCGACGCCATCCGCCAGACCGACGTGGTCGCCGGCGAGGCGGGCGGCATCACCCAGCATATCGGCGCCTATCAGGTCGAGCAGAGCGGCCAGAAGATCACTTTCATCGACACCCCCGGCCACGCCGCCTTCACCGCCATGCGCGCCCGCGGCGCAAAGGCGACCGACATCGTCATCCTGGTGGTCGCGGCCGATGACGGGGTGATGCCGCAGACGATCGAGGCGATCAATCACGCCCGCGCCGCCGAGGTGCCGATCATCATCGCCATCAACAAGATCGACAAGCCGGACGGCGATCCGAGCCGGGTGCGCAACGAACTCCTGCAGCATGAGGTGTTCGTCGAATCGATGGGCGGCGAAATCCTCGATGTCGAGGTTTCGGCGATCAAACGGACCAATCTGGACAAGCTGCTCGAGGCGATCCTGCTGCAGGGCGAAATCCTCGAATTGAAGGCCAATCCGGACCGCGCCGCCGAGGGCGTGGTGGTCGAAGCGAAACTCGACAAGGGCCGTGGACCGGTAGCCACCGTGCTGGTCCAGCGCGGCACGCTGCGGCCGGGCGATATCCTGGTCGCCGGCGCCGCCTGGGCCCGGGTGCGGGCGCTGATCGACGATCACGGCGAGACGGTCGACGAGGCCGGCCCTTCGATGCCGGTCGAAGTGCTCGGCTTCCAGGGCACGCCGGAGGCGGGCGACCAGTTCGCCGCGGTTGAGAACGAGGCGCGCGCCCGCGAGATTTCCGACTACCGCCAGCGGATGCGGCGCGATGCGGCGCTGGCCCGCGGCGCCGGCGCCAAGACCTCGCTGGAACAGATGATGAGCCAGCTTCAGGAAGTCGGGCTCAAGGAATTCCCGCTGCTCATCAAGTCGGACGTGCAAGGCTCGGCGGAGGCGATTGCCGGCGCGCTCGAAAAGCTCGGCACCGAGGAGGTGGCGGCGCGGATCATCCATTCCGCGGTCGGCGGCATCACCGAATCCGACGTGACGCTGGCAGCCGCTTCGGAAGCCGTCATCATCGGCTTCAACGTCCGCGCCAACCGCCAGGCGCGCGAGGCGGCGGAGCGCGACGGCGTCGAAATCCGCTATTACAACGTCATTTACGACCTCGTCGACGACGTCAAGGCGGCGATGTCGGGGCTGCTGTCGCCGGAGCGGCGCGAGACCATGCTCGGCAATGCAGAAATCCTGGAGATCTTCTCGATTTCCAAGGTCGGCAAGGTCGCCGGTTGCCGCGTCACCGACGGCGTCGTGCAGCGCGGCGCCCATGTGCGGCTGATCCGCGACGACGTGGTCATCCATGAGGGCAGGCTGTCGACGCTGAAGCGCTTCAAGGACGAGGTCAAGGAGGTCAATGCCGGCCAGGAATGCGGCATGGCGTTCGAGACCTATCAGGACATGCGCGCCGGCGACGTGATCGA
>JANQEG010000013.1 GCA_028278505.1 Rhodobiaceae bacterium | reverse complement strand
ATTCGCGCGAAACGGCGTCGAAAATGCTCGAAAGTGGTCACACTGTCTTGCGCTTTTCTCCTGGTTTCGCACGAATTTGGACACCAACGCAGCCGCGTGGGCTGATGCTCAACAGACCCTAAGCAGAGGGTTTCCGCGGCCCCGCCTTCCCGGCATTTCGCCAGTGGCTTTCGGGGTCGCTCTCCGCACACGGTCGCGGGGGCGGTTGCGGCTTAAGAGCCCCGGTCTGGGTCGCTCCCTCCGCATTCCCTTTTCATCTCGCGGTCCCTGGTGGGGCCGCGTCAGAACCAGGCGGCGGATTGTTTGCCGGCGGCTGAACGCTGTCAAGCGATTTGCGTGGGTCTTGCGCCGCTTATGGGCCGCGGCCGGGCGATCGACGCGCCATTTTTCGAGCCGCTCACAGGCCGCTCAGCAAATCTTTACTTTGCGCCGCCGTTCCGAAGCAGTGTTGTTGATGTATAAGACATGTGAATGGAGTCGTGCGTGCCGCGGCTCGGCCCGCCCGGCCCCAAAACGGTTTGGACTGGCGGCCGCGGGGCTGAAGCCTGCCTCGGCAGGACGGGAGTTGAGAAATGAACACCAGCTTTTCGGCCGTCCGGTCCTTTAAGCACCTCGCCGTCATCGCCGCCCTCGGCATGGTCGCCCTGTCCGGGATACCGCAGCCGGCCGCGGCCGCCGGCGACGGCATCATCCTGCCCTGCCCGCGGGGCGAGGTCCGCGACCCGAAGACCAATGAATGCATCAAGGCCGAATCCGGCATCCTTCCCGACGAGACGCTCGTCAGGAACGCCTACGCGCTCGCCAAGAGCTGGCGCTATCACGAGGCGCTCGCCGTGCTCGACATGATGCAGCGGCCGAACACGCCGGAGGCGCTCAACTATCGCGGCTATGCGACCCGCAAGCTCGGCCGCATCGACGAGGGCATCGGCTATTATTTGCATTCGATTTCGCTCGATCCGGACTATGCGCTCGTGCGCGAATATCTCGGCGAGGCTTACATCTCTAAGGGCAAGTTCGATCAGGCCCGGCGACAGTTGCGGGAAATCGAGCGCATCTGCGGCACGACCTGCAAATCCTACCGGCTGCTCTCTGCGGCAATCGCCAATCCGGAATCGTTCGGGTATTAGGCGGCGCCGGCGCGCCCGATCTTTTTAGTGGCGCCATGGAAACCCACGCCCTTTGGGCGTGGTCAGAGTTCAGGGGCTCTGCCGATTGAACGACCCAGATGCTAGCGCCAGAGCTGAGTTGTCCCCACAACATCAGCAAAGGCGTAGCAAATGAGCCGTTTCAGGAAGTTATCACATACGATCTGGCACTGTCAGTATCATCTGGTGTTTGTGCCGAAATATCGGTTCCGAATATTGAGCGGACAGGTTGGCGGCGAAGTCGGTCGCTGCATCGGTGCGTTTTTGGAACAGCAGCGCATGGAGGTCGTGGAACTGAACGTGCAGATTGACCATGTCCATCTTCTGGCCCTGATCCCGCCGAAGCTCTCGGTTTCGACCTATGTCGGGACGGTAAAGGGCCGCTCGGCGATCCGGGTGTTCAACAGGTTCCGCCATCTGAAACACAGGCCCTATTGGGGCAATCATACCAGGGGCAGAAATTATCGACCCAATTTTTGCGGTCGGAAATCTATCGGTTCGTCATTGCGAGCGAACGCCAGTGAGCGCGATGACGGGGATGGTGGTGACGAAGGAGGGGGTGATGTGGCGTCAAAGCGTCGAAAGTCGGCGACATACGGTGTTGAGCAGGGCAATGGATTCCCGCTTACGCGCTTGGAAATTCACAGTTCTTGCCGATTTGCACCGCTCCGGGCGCGAGAAATCTGCGCGCAAGGAGATCCGCTTGGCACCTCACTTGGCACAGGTGCCAATTGGCCGATCCGCGCTTATTGGCGCTTGTTTTGTCAGTCGATTCTTCAATCCGCAACAGCCGAGGACAGTGCGTATCGAGAGGATAGTTGGATTCCCGTCCCCGCCTGCGCGGGGACAGGCTTTTCGCGGGAAAGGTGGGCAAAGGCAAGGTCGCGCCAATCGGCCATCGCATCAATTCGGTGACGTTCGAACAGCAGTATTTCCTGAAATGCGACGCCTCAGGCGATCGATCGATGTCGTGGCGGTATGCGGCTTTTGAGATGTGTGAACCCCCTAGCGCTTCCGCGGGGACGGTGTGTCTGGAATACTCAGAGATGACCAATCGCACCTTCCCCGCCAAAGCGGGAAACCATTGGCGCTGCCGAAAGCGCTTAATTATCAGAAGTTTATCAGAATCTCGAAATCGTTCTCATCGTCACGGCGATGGAAAGCCAAAGCGAGCCGGACCAAACGAACGGCGCGTTCCGTCTTGGAGGAACGCAGCGAATGCGTCGTCAGCGAAAAGATGGTGCCCCTGGCCGGACTCGAACCAGCACGCCCTTGCGGGCAACAGATTTTGAGTCTGCCGCGTCTACCAATTCCGCCACAGGGGCACGGGCGGCGATCATAGCCGCGGCGCCGGTCGGGTCAACAACAAGCCGCTTTAGGCCCCGAAATATTCGCCTTAGCGGTCAAATATTCCGGCGCTTCAAGCCCTTGGACATTCGGCCACAGCGCCATAGATCAATCGGCGGCAACTTCACAAGCGCGTCATAGTCCTCTAAGAGTATGCGCACGTCTCGTCCGGCCAGTTGCTTGATTCTGCAGTCTGACGGAGTTGAAAGTGACCGTTCACGTATCGGCAGATGCCTGTCCCACGCTGGTCCTGAACGCCGACTATCGGCCGCTCAGCTATTTCCCGCTGTCGCTGTGGTCGTGGCAGGATGCGGTCAAGGCGGTGTTTCTCGACCGGGTCAACATCGTCTCCGAATATGACCGGCTGGTGCACAGCCCGACCTTCGAGATGCGGCTGCCGAGCGTGGTCTCGCTGAAGACCTATGTGCGGCCGGTGAGCAATCCGGCGTTCACCCGCTTCAACGTGTTTCTGCGCGACCGGTTCCGCTGCCAGTATTGCGGCGCCCGCGAGGATCTGACCTTCGATCATTTGATCCCGCGATCGAGGGGCGGGCATACCACCTGGGAGAACGTGGTTGCGGCCTGTTCGCCGTGCAATCTCGCGAAGGGCGGCCATCTGCCGGGCGATGTCGGCATGTGGCCGGCGCAAAAGCCCTATCGGCCGAGCGTGCACGATCTGCACCGGGCCGGACAGTCGTTTCCGCCGAACTATCTGCACGATAGCTGGCTCGACTTTCTCTACTGGGATGTCGAACTGGAACCGTAATACCAGCGGTATTTGCGCTTGGCTTTGCAGACGACGGGGATTCGCTGATCTTCCTCGTGAATTCTTGATCGTAACGAGTCGATGGCAAATTCTCTCAGTACAAGGCGGATCAGCCGGCCTTGCGGCCGAACATGTCGCCGGGCAGCACGGCGGCGGCAAGCGCGACCAGCGCCAGAAATCCCGACGCCAGCACGTTCCAGCCGGCGAATGAAAGCCCGAGTATGCGGATCGGCGCCTCGTCGCAGGGCACGATCCGCGTCTCCTGCATCTGTTGCAGCAGATTTCCGCTATTCACCGACAATTCGCCGCCGGCACAGTCGGAAGGGCCCGGCCAGTACCCCCATTCGGCCCCGGCCTGGTAGACGCCGATCGCCGCGCCGTAGACCATGATAAGCGCAACGACGATGTAGACGCCGCGGACGATAAAAGCCGGCCCGCGGAGCGCGCCGACCAGAAGCACGATGGCGACGAGCGGAATCGATGCGTAATAGGGCTCGCGCTGTTCGAGGCACAGACGGCAGGGCACGAACCCGCCGATATGCTCGAAGCCGAGCGCGGTCAAAACCCCGGCGATGGCAAGCGCGAGAAACAGAAAGCCGAGGCGGAATTGGGCCGGTCCGACGGGAGTGCGCATGGATCATGCCTCATTGGTGCCGACTGCCCGAGCGGTGCCTAGTTCAAATATCTGATCAGGATGAAGCCGCCGAGCAGCAATACCACGAATAGGGTGAAAACGAGGCCGAGGCGCTTTTCGATAAAGGCCCGGATCGGCGGTCCGAACCAGTAAAGCAGGAAGGCGACGATGAAGAAGCGCAGGCCCCGCGCGGCAACGCTTGCGATCATGAAGATCGCGAGGTTGAGCCCGGTGGCGCCGCTTGCGATCGTGATCACCTTATAGGGAAACGGCGTGACGCCGGCGATGAAGACGATCCAGGCGCCCCATTCATTGTAGCGGCTGGCGAACTCGGTGAATTTCGCGCCATAGCCGTAGAAGTCGAGTATCGGTCGGGCCAACTGCTCGAACAGGAAGGCGCCGATCAGATAACCGACGAGGCCGCCGATCACCGACGTGACCGTGCACAGGAGCGCATGAGACCATGCCCGGTCGCGCTCGGCCAGGACCATCGGGATGAGCAGGGCATCGGGCGGGATCGGAAACACCGAGCTTTCAACGAACGAGACGCCGCCGAGCGCCCAGCGCGCGTTCGGACCGCTCGCAAGTCCCATCGTCCAGTCATAGAGCCGGCGCAGCATGGCCGCCTCGATACACCGCGGCCGGAACGGTGTCCATCGCATTTTGCCGCACGGGATTCGCCTGAAAGTGAGCGCAGGTTTTGTCGATTCAGCAGATTCGGCGTGCGCGTGACGGGGGATTGGACATGGCATAGTATCGATCGGTCGACGAACCCCGAATCGGCAACGCAAGCAAGCGGGAAGCGCCAGGTGAAGACCGGCTGGACAACGAAAGCGGAATCGAGTTTTCGGCGGCTGGTCGTCGCCGTGCTGGTCGTCATTGCGTTCGGCTGCGGCATCGCCGCGGCGCAGGAACCGGGAAGTCCCGTTGCCCGGCTTGATGCGCTCGGCCTCGAACTCGATCAGCTTGGCGCCGCGGTCGGCCGCGAAGACCTCGACGAAGCCCGGCTCGGACCGATCCGCGATCGCGCGACCGAAATTCTGCTCGAAGCGAGCACGATCGGCATCGAGCTTGCCCCGGCGGTCGCCGCAGCCGAAAAGCGGCTGCAGGAACTGGCCCCCCAGAAACCGGCGGAAGGCGAGGCGGAAGTCGCCGAAAGCGACGGGGCCAAGGCCGCGCGCGAGGCGCAGGAACAGGAGCTGGCCGTCCTCCAGGGCGCGGTAAAGCGCGCGCACGTCATCGAATTGAGAGCGGAGGAGGTGCTGGCCGACCTGCTTGAACGACGCCGCGGCCTGTTCTTCCAGAAGATGTTCACGCGCAGCCAGAGCATCCTCAACCCGGCCTTATGGATCGAGGCGACCGCGGACCTGCCGAAAGTCGCCTCGAGCTTCGTCCTCCTCATCCGCGACTGGATCGGGCTGATCGCTTCGCGCGGTGCGCTGACGACGGGGCTGATCATCGGCCTGTTCGTCGTCCTCGGACTGGTGCTCGCCTCGCCGCTGCGGCGCTGGGCGATGCGCGGGGCCGTCCGAAATCCAGACGTCGCCGATCCCGATCTGCTGGCCAAGGCGTCGACGGCGACCTGGATCGTCGTGGTCAATGCGGCGGCGCCGACACTTGCCATCGTGATCCTGGGCAGGACGCTTGAAGAACTCGACCTCTTGCCCGAGCGCATTGAATCGGCCTTCGTGTCGGTGCTGATCGCCGTCGGCACGTTCGGTCTCGTCTTCGGTCTCGCCCGCGCGATCCTGGCGCCGTCGCGGCCGCAATGGCGGCTCGCGCGACTGCCGAACGCCTTTGCCGAGCGCCTGTTCTGGATCGTCACCATTGTCGGCGCGGTGTTCTCCCTTACCGTGCTTGCGACCAATCTGGCCAAGATCCTGGTCGCGCCGGTCGCAACCACGATCGCGATCGCGGCGATGTCCACAATGGCGATCGGCATTCTCACATTGATCGGATTGCGGGCGACGACCCGCGGCATGATCGCGGCGCGCATGCGCCAGGAAGAAATGTCGCGCTCGGCCTGGTCGGTTTTTCTCCCCGTCTGGTGGATCGTGCCGATCATCGCGATCGCCGCGGCGCTGTTCGGCTATGTGGCGCTTGCCTGGTTCCTGGCGACGATCATCGTCTGGTCGACGGTGGTGCTGGGCGCGCTCGGCGTCCTTCTGATGCTGACGGAAGCGGTGTTTGCGGCGATTTTCGCGCCGACGACGCGGTTCGGCGTCACCATGATCGGCAGCATGGGCTTTTCGGAACGCGGCGTCCGGCAGATCGGCGTCGTCTTTTCCGGTATCGTCCGGCTCGTCCTGATCGCGCTCGCCGTCCTCCTGGTGCTGATCCCGTGGGGGTTCGAATCGTCCGATTTGTTCGGTTCGGCGCGGATGATCCTTTCCGGCGTCAAGATCGGCGGGATCACGATTTCCTTTACCACCATATTGGCGGCGGCCATTATCTTCGTCGTCGGCGTGCTGGTGACGCGCACGATCCAGCGCTGGCTCGACCGGAAATTCCTGCCGCAGACCTCGCTCGATGTCGGGCTGAAGAACTCCATCGTCACCGGCTTCGGCTATGTCGGCATCATCGCCGCGGCGATGCTGACGGTGTCCCATCTCGGGCTTGCACTCGAAAACGTCGCGATTGTCGCCGGCGCGCTGTCGGTCGGTATCGGCTTCGGGCTGCAGTCGGTCGTCAACAATTTCGTCTCCGGCCTCATCCTGCTGGCCGAGCGGCCGATCAAGACCGGCGACTGGATCGTCGTCGGCGCCGAGCAGGGCTATGTGCGGCGGATCAATGTGCGCGCGACCGAGATCGAGACCTTCGACCGGGCAACGGTGATTATCCCCAACTCGGATCTGATCTCCGGCGTCGTCCAGAACTGGATGCACGCCGATACATCCGGCCGGATCAAGGTCGCGGTCGGCGTCGCCTACGATTCCGATCCGGAAAAGGTCGCGGAGATCATCCTCAAATGCGGCGCCGAGCACCCGATGGTGCTGGCCTATCCGGAGCCGCGGGTGTTCTTCCTCGATTTCGGCGCGAGCTCGCTCGATTTCGATCTGCGCTGCCATCTCGCCAATGTCGACTATGCGCTGACGGTCGCCAGCGATTTGCGCTTTTCGATTTTCCGGGAGCTGAAGGCCGCCGGCATCGAAATCCCGTTCCCGCAAAGGGATATCCACATCCGCAACGCCGAGGAGGTCGGCACGCTGATGGCCGGTGCGGGCAGATCGTCGGCATCGAACAAACGCCGGCGGCCGGTGTCCGACGAGGTGCCGGATACGGGCGGCGTTTCGGATACGGAATAGAAACCCGTCACCGGCTATAGGCCGGAGATCTTCGGCGGACGCCGCCGCCCGGACAATGGCGATTCCGTCGCCATCTTCGATCGAAAGGCCGTTTAATGCGCCACAGAGACACATATCTGGTCGCGGCTTTGGTGGCGGTGATGCTCGGCCTTGCCGGATGCGCGGCGCCGCCCGAAAAACCCGGTTTCTATGATTCGCTCGACCGCGCCGGAGCGCGGATCGACGCGGCTTCAGCCCGCGACATGGTCAACGCCTATCGTGCCGGCAACGGCCTTTCGCCGGTAACGGTCGATGCCCGGCTGATGGCGGTCGCCGAGAAAGAGGCGAAAGCGATGGCCGAGGCCGATCGCGTCTCCCATGCGATCGATCGCGGCAATCGGGTCGGCGACCGCCTTGCGGCCGCCGGCTACGGCTATGCAATTGCGGTGGAGAATGTCAGCGCCGGCTACTACACCTTTGCCGAGGCGTTTTCCGGCTGGCGCGATTCGCGCCGGCACAACGCCAACATGCTCAATCCGGACGTGCAGCGGATGGGGATCGCGACCTATTACCGGCCGGGCAGCAAGTACAAGGTGTTCTGGTCGATGATCCTGGCGGCGCCGAAATAGTTTTTGGGCAATTGCCGGCGCCGTTCCACGGTCGCTAAACTCAAGATCGTCAACCACTTGATCAGAAGCCCGTCGTGATGCTGCCGCAAACCACCGACTATGCCGAACTCTATGCCGGTTTCCGCTGGCGGATCCCCGAGAGGTACAATATCGGCATCGATGTCTGCGACCGCTGGGCGCGGACCGAGCCGGACCGTGTCGCGATCATCGACCGCGGCGCCGACGGCACGGTGCGGCGCTGGTCTTATGGCGAATTGAAGACCGCATCGGACCGGCTCGCGGCGGGCCTCCGCGCCCGCGGGATCGGCGTCGGTGAGCGCATCGCGCTGCTTTTGCCGCAAACGCCGGAGACGGCGATCGCCCATATTGCCGCCTATAAACTCGGCGCGATCGCGGTGCCGATGGCGCTCCTGTTCGGACCCGAGGCGCTGGCGTTCCGGCTTCAGGACAGCGGTGCAAAAGTGCTGATCACGACAGCCGCCGGGCTGTCGAAGATCGCCGCCATCGACGACCGGCCGGACTCGCTTGAACTGGTGCTGTCGATCGACGGCGCCGATGGGAGCGCAGAAGACTTTACCCGGCTTATTTCCGATTCTCCGGCGGCGTTCACACCGGTCGACACCGCCGCCGACGATCCGGCGCTGATGATCTACACCTCGGGCACCACCGGGGCGCCGAAGGGGGCGCTGCACGCGCACCGGGTGCTGCTCGGCCATCTGCCCGGTGTCCAGGTCAGTCATGATTTCCTGCCGCAGCCGCGCGATCTCATGTGGACGCCGGCGGACTGGGCATGGATCGGCGGCCTGCTCGATGTGCTGATGCCCGGGCTCCATTTCGGCGTGCCGGTGCTGGCGACGCGGATGACCAAGTTCGATCCGGAGGAAGCGGCTTCGATCATGGCGGAATTCGGCGTGCGCAACGTCTTCCTGCCGCCGACGGCGCTGAAGATGATGCGAACGCTTCAGAACCCGCGCGGCCGTTTCGGGCTCGATCTGCGCACGGTCGGCTCGGGCGGCGAGCCGCTCGGCGAGGCCGCCTATCACTGGGGCCGCGAGGCACTCGGGGTCCGGATCAACGAGTTCTACGGTCAGACCGAGTGCAATTACGTGCTCTCCTCGTCGGCGACGATCGGCGTTTTCCGGCCCGGCGCGATCGGCCGGCCGGTGCCGGGACATCGGGTCGCCATCATCGATGAGGGCGGCGAACCGGTTCCGCCGGGCACGCTCGGCGAGATCGCGGTTGAGCGTCCTGATCCGGTGATGTTCCTGCGCTATTGGAACAACGAACCGGCGACCGCGGCGAAGTTCGTCGGCGACTGGCTGAAGACCGGCGATATGGGCGTCGCCGACGATGACGGCTTTATCCGCTTCGTCGGGCGCAATGACGATGTAATCACCTCCGCCGGATACCGGATCGGGCCGGGCGAGGTCGAGGATTGCCTGATCGGCCATCCCGCCGTCGCGCTCGCCGCGGTCATCGGCAAGCCCGATCCGGTGCGCACGGAGATCGTCAAGGCGTTCGTCGTGCTCAGGCCGGAGGCGAACGCGTCTGAAAATCTAGCCGACGAAATAAGACAGTATGTGCGCGAGCGGTTGTCGGCGCATGAATATCCGCGCGAGATCGAATTCGTCGGGGCGCTGCCGCTGACGACGACGGGCAAGATCATCCGCAAGGATTTGCGCGCACGCGGCTGACTATTTCTGGCTGCGCCGGCGGGCGATAATTTGGCGCAGCGTTTCGCGCCAGCCTTCGAGCCGTCGTGCCAGGCCGAAGCGCAGCGGGCCGGCGCGTAAGCTGACCAGCACGTCGACCAATTCAAGGCGTTCGCGCCAGAACGGCTCGACATGGCTGCTGCCCGGATCGCTCAGCGAATCGGCGGCCACCAGGCGGTCGTCGGCAAGAATGTTTCGTGTCAGTTCGACGAGCAGCAGGGTGCCGGGCGAGTGGCGGGCAAAGGCCTCGTCATAGGCGATCTTCCAGGCGTAGAGATTGCCGGCCGAGACGATGCTGACGATGATGGCGAGCGGCCGGTCGTCAAGGCGGAGCGCATCGATGCGGCAGGCGGACCGCGCGGCGAGCCGGCGGACGGCGTCGACGAAAAAGCGCCGATCGGCGGACCGGCCGGCGATCGCCGAACCCGCCTCACCCTTCCAGCCGGCGGATTCGAGCGCCAGGAATTCTTCGAAGGCGGGGACGATCGTGCTGAACTCTTCGGAGGTGACGACTTCGAGTGTACCCTGCTCGGCGAGGCGACGGCGATGACGGTCGAGCTTAGACAATCGGCGCCGGCTGACGGCGCGGCGCAGATAGGCGTCGGGATCTTCGCCGCAGCGCAATTCGGCGCGCCGGCGGTGATGCAGTTCGGCACTATCGCGGAGATCGGCGGCGCAGGCGGCCCGGATCGCGCCGGCAACCGGGCCGTCGGCGCGAACAAACGGCATGAACAGCACCGGCGGCAGGGCGGAGTCCTGAGCGAGCCGATCAAAGAGCGCGGCGAGTGCCGGAACCGCAAGGGTGCGGTCGACGAGCGGCGCGCCGACGACGCAATAGGGATGGCGCCAGGCGATCGCCGGCGCCATGAGCGGCCCGTAGCGCCCCCTGTCGGTGGCGACCGGCATCAGCGCGACGAGCTTCGACGCTATTTTTTCGCCGGCTAATATATGATGCCGCCAGGCGAGCGCGATCCTGACCTCGTCATCGCCGAAGGCCGCCAAAGCGGGCAGCAGCACGTCAGGCTCGAGGAAGACGTTGGGCTCGGCAGCGCGGGTGGCAAGGTCGCGCCAGCTTTCGAGATGTTCGGCAAGGCGCGCCGGTTCGATCAGGTCGACGGAGATTTCCGGGCCGGCTGGAGTCTCAACCCTTGCTCCGATCCGGTCGGGGCTTCGCGCGGAAGCGTCAGGGGTAAAAAGCCCGGTCATCACGGTTTTGCCGGCGACGTCGTCACCCGGCCGCGCGGCCGCCAGATGAAGGGGTGAAGATCGAGCCGTTCCCGCGCGGCCATGAATACGATGACCGCCTCAAAGACGATGGCGAGGGTGGTTGCAGTGGCTGCGCCGGTGAGGCCGAACATGGGGATCAGCAGGACGTTGAGCGCGAGGTTGAGGAGGAAGGTCGTGCCGAAGATGGCCGCGCACAGGCGCTGCTGGCCGGCCATGGTCAGTACCGATTCGGCGGGACCGATCGCGGCGCGGGCGAGCACGCCGAGGACAAGGATGAACATCAGCGGATAGCCGCCGACATAGGCCGCGCCGAACAGGGCGAGCAGCCAGGGCCCGGCAAGCACCAGCGCCAGCGATATCACGAGTGACGGCCAGAACGTCCACTTCACCGTCTCGTGCAGGAAGTCGGACAGGCGGCCGTGATCGCGCGCGGTGTAATAGGCGGAGAATTTGTGGGTCGCCGCGGCCCGAACCGCGAAATAGACGAAATGGACAAGCGCCAGCGTCTTGACCACGGCGAAATAGACCGCCACGTCTTCGGGCGGCAGATACCAGCCGGCAACCGCGATGTCGGTGTTGGTGAGGAGGACGAAAAAGCCCTCGATCAGGAACATCGGCAGCGAGGCCTTGAGCCAATAGGCCGATCTCGTCTCGCGGGCGCCGGCCGGCACCGCGCGGCGCAGCCGGCGCCCCATCACGACGAACTGGCCGATCGCCGTCATCCAGGTGGCGGCGATCGAACAGATGACGGCGAGGACGGCCGACGGCGCAAATCCGGCGAGTGTGGCGCCGGCCAGGAAAACCAGGATGAGCAACGGCCGGATCAAATAGGGCGGCGCCAGCGCGAGGTCGATCCAGTCGTAGGCGCGGGCGATGCCGTCCTGGGTCTCGATCAGCGTCATCATCGGCAGGCAGATGGCGGCGAGGTAGATCGGCGTCAGATAGGCGTTGTCGAAATGATCCTGGAACAGCCAGGCGCCGGCGACGCCGATCGCCGCCAGCACCGTTGCGGCGATGACGCCGTAAAGCCGGCTGGTCAGGAGAACGCCGCGCACCAGCGCCGGTCTGTTGTTTTCGATGTATTCGGGGATGAAGCGGAGAACGGAGGTGGGAAAACCGAAACCGGCGAGGTTTCCGAGGATCAGCAGCCAGACCCAGACCAGAATGTAGATGCCGTAATCGTACTGGCCGAGGATGCGGGCAAAGAACACCTGCGAAAGATAGATGAGGACGGCACCGGCAATGCGAATAGCGAAGGCGAAGACCGCGGTGCGCCCGGCAATTGCGCGGTCGGTGCCGCCGGCAAATACCCGGTCGGCAAGGTCGAGATGGGGCGCGAGCGCGGCGGCGATCCGCTGCGGCAATACCCGCCTCGCCAGGGTGGAAACCGAAAGGTGCAACACATCCTCCGACACGACGATCGCGCCGGGCGCAGCAGAGCGACCGGCGGCTCGCGGGGCAAAGTATCGCGACAAACGGTTTAAATTGCGTTCGCAGGGTTGCCGGGGTGAGCCGGGTGTCGTTCACAGGCCGTTGAACAACGGGTTTGGCGTTGAATAATTGGCCTGCGGTTGAACAACCGGCCCGGATGGGCGAAGCGTTGTCAGGTTTCGGAACGAAACACTCAACGGAAAAAGCACATCCGGTCCACCCCCTTTCGGGTAGTGCTTTGCGCCAAGACGCAAGTAATACCAACCGTCGTGGGGTTTAACCCCTCTGACCGGGATGATTTTTCGCCGTGGCACGAAGCATCCGAGCGCAGTGATGCCCGCAACGGCGATATATCGCCGTTGCTCGTTCATATGAGAAGAGCAAACCGGATATATCCGGTTTGCGGGCCTCATAAGCGAGGCGCGACAAAGCCACGGCGGAAAAGCACCCGGCCGCCTGAAACCGGATGTTTCCGGTTTCAGCCCTTTCAATGCCCAAGTCGGGAACACCCGGCTTGGGTGGTGGGCCAAACCTGTCCCCGACCCCGATCGGGGATCGGCCCATCGGGTGCGTTGCGGCGCTTGCCCGATGCACCGCAAATCGGGTGTTCCCGATTTGCGGC
>JANQEG010000147.1 GCA_028278505.1 Rhodobiaceae bacterium | reverse complement strand
CGGATCATGAACTTCACGAAAGATCGAAATCAGTGCTTCCATCTCAGCCTCCTCAACAAAGAGGCCTCCTTAAGAATCCTTTCTTCTCCAAAAGGCAATAGCAATTTACTTAAAGGCGATTCCCCTGCACAAGGGGGAGGGGAGCGGCGGCATCGTCTTGCATCATGAATTGCGAGCGTAAGCGAAGCCATCCGGGGGCGGCAAGCGCTGACGTGGATTGCCGCACTGGCCGTCTCACTTCTCCTTTCCGTTCTCCCCCAATATCTCCTGCATGCGCAACGCCGCGCCGGAGCCGGCTTCGGCGTAGATGTTGAAGACGGAGTCGACCCCGTTCTGGACCAGCGCCTCGACCTCATCGGGAAATTTTGCGATGGCGACGATCGGCCCCAGATAACCGCGTGAGCGCAACTGGCTGGCGGCGCGGATATTTGCGTTTTGCTGCGGCATGGCCAGCAGGATCAGCTCGATGTCGTACCGGCTTCTCTCCAGACGCGACCAGAACTCCGGATTGGTGGCGTCGCCGAGGAAGACGTTGCGTCCCTCGGCGACGTTTCTCGCCACCGTGGCTTCGTTCAGATCGACACCGGTAATGCGGTCCTCGAAGGTGTTGCGGATCGCGTCATAGGCGCCGCGGCCGACGCGCCCCATGCCGAACACCATGACGCGTGTGCCCTCCAACGGGATGTCTTCGTCGCCCGGCAGCCGGATCCCGGACTCGAAACCCTTGAGACGTTCCCGGAAACGGGAGTAGAGGGAATCGGCCGCCGCGTTCAGCGGGGCTGCGACCAGGAAGGAGGTGGACAGGGCGAGCGCCATGACCGTCATCCACTCTTGTTCGAGCCAGCCGGCGCCGATGGCGGCGGCCACGACGATCAGCCCGAACTCGCTGTAATTGCCGAGCACGAGTGCGGCCAACGTCGCTGCCCGCGCGCGTAAGCGGAACCGCGTGAACAGCCAGAAGAACAGGCCGGCTTTCAACGGCAGCAGCGGCAGCAGAAGCAGCGCGATCAGGGCCGTATCCGAGGTCGGCAGGCCGGCCAGGCCGATGGTGAGAAAGAAGCAGACCAGAAAGACATCCTTGAAGCCCAGCAGGGTGCGGGCCAGTTCGCTGCTCTTGGCGTGATTTGCGACGAGCGCGCCGAAGACGAGCGCGCCAAGATCGCCCTTCAGGCCGACCTGCTCGAACAGCGCCGCGCCGCCGAGCGCCATGGAAAAGCCGAATATGGTGAGCAGCTCCTGATGCCCGCTCAGCGTCATCACCCGACAGAGCAGATATTTGGCCGGGATCAGGGCGAGCAGCGCGAAGGCCCAGAGCGAGGGCAGCTTGCCGGTGGATGCGGCCAGGAAAGCGACGGCGATGATGTCCTGCATGACAAGCACGCCGATCGCCACCTGGCCGTATCGGGACATCAGCGAGCCGCGATCCTCCAGGGTCTTGGCCGCGAAGACGGTGCTCGAAAACGACAGCGCGAACGCCAGGACCAGCAGCGTCATCGGGTCCAGCCCCGCCAGCAGCGGGACGTCGGCGGCACCGAGCAGCACGAACAGGCCGCCGATCACGGCAATGGTGACGGCCATATGGACGCTCGTCGAGGCCCAGATTTCCTTCTGGAGGAGGATGCCGAAATTCAGTTTCAGGCCGATCGTGAACAGCAGCAGCGTCACCCCGAGATCGGCGATTGCCTGAAGGAACTGATCGTTCTCGACGCCCATGGCGTGGAGAAAGAACCCGGCGCACAGAAAACCGATCATCGGCGGCAGGCCGATCCGGTTGACGATCAGCCCGAACACCAGGGCGATGGCGATCCAGATCGGATCCCGGTAATCGATCGAGATCAGGAGCGATTCCATTCGCGCCCTCCCTCCGGTTTCCTCGGTCGCGAAACGTTCCCCAATAGTGACAGGATTTGGCGATGGCTGTCAGCGACAGATTCGCGCCAACAGCGCGGGCCCGGTTTGTTCGTCGGCTACGACCACCGTTCCGCCGCGTCGTCGTCCTCGTCCCGGGCCGACACCCAGCCGCGCTCGGTGCCGTCGGCAAGGACCTCCTTCTTCCAGAACGGCGCCCGCGTCTTCAGGAAATCCATGAGGAAGGTGGCCGCCTCGAAGGCGGCCCGGCGGTGGCGCGATGCCGCGACGACGAGGACGATGTTTTCGCCGGGCGCGATGCGGCCGAAGCGATGGACGGCGGTGATCCCGGTGAGCGGCCAGCGTGCCGCGGCGTCGCCCGCGATCCGCTCGATCTCGCGCTCGGCCATGCCGGGATAGTGTTCGAGCTCAAGGGCGGCCAGCGTGCCGGCCTCGTCGCGGCACAGTCCGGTGAAGCTGACGACGGCGCCGACATCGGTGCGGCCGGCGGTTAGCGCCGCGATTTCCGCGGCGACGTCGAAATCCTCAGCCTGGATGCGCACGGTGGGGGTCATGAGCCGAGTTTTAGCGGGTTCACCGCGTCGCCGCCAGCGCGGGGGCTTGCGGTTGGTTTACTCTTCCCCTTCAAGGCGAGGGTGGACGGCGCGTCAGCGCCGGCGGCGTGAGACTGGTTTTCCCTTCCCCTTCAAGGCGAGGGTGGACGGCGCGTCAGCGCCGGCCGGGTGGGGGTGCCGCAAACGTATGCCCCATCCGAAAGCGTTGTTGTTGTTTTCTTTCGACCCCCACCCCCGACCCCTCCCCGCAAGGGGGAGGGGAGAAGGCCGCTTCGCGGCGCCGCGGCTTTGCCGGCCCGTTCGACGGGCCTGACGGCCCTTACCCTCACGGGCGTCCGAACCTCGAAAAGCTCCGCCGGAGCTTTTCGTCCGCGAAGCGGAACGGTTCTTTGCCAGCCCGTTCGACGGACCTTCGGTCCGTACCCTCACGGGCGTTCGAACCTCGAAAAGCTCCACTGGAGCTTTTCGTCCGCGAAGCGGAACGGTTCTCACCCACCCGTCATCGGCGGGAAAAGCGCGACTTCGCCGGCGCCTTCAAGCGGCGCGTCGTGCTCGACATGGAACTGGTCGATCGCCACCCGGATCGCCGTTTCCTCGGCAAAGGCGGCCTCGTATTCCGGCCCGCGGGTCTTCAGCCAGCCGATCAAATCGGCGACGGTGGCCACCTCAGGGGGCGGCGTCACCTCCTCCTCGGCGCGTCCCGTGCGCTCGCGCACCCAGGCGAAATAGACAAGTTTCATGTTACGCCTCAATCCTCGAACAGATGGCCGATGCCGGCGCGGAAATAATCCCAGCCAGTATAAAGCGTGATCAGTGCCGATATCCAGAGCAGGGCGAGGCCGATGTCGGTGGTGATCGGCAGGATCTTGTCGCCCGCCGGCCCGGCCAGCAGAAAGCCGATGGCGATGAGCTGGACCACGGTCTTCCATTTGGCGAGCCAGGTCACCGGCACCGGCACCTTCAGTTCGGCCAGATATTCGCGCAGGCCCGAGACCAGGATCTCGCGGCACAGGATGATGATCGCCGCCCACAGCGACCAGCCGGCGATGGTGCCGTCGGCGGCGAGCAGCAGCAGGCAGGCGGCGACCAGCAGCTTGTCGGCGATCGGGTCGAGCATGCGGCCGAGTGAGGATTGCTGGTCCCAGGCGCGGGCCAGATAGCCGTCGAAAAAGTCGGTCACGCCGGCGGCGATGAAGATGGCGAGCGCGACCCAGCGGGCATTGTCGGCGCCCTGGAACCGGCCCTCCCAGTAGAACTGGACGAAAAAGCAGGCCACGACCATCGGCACGGCGACGATCCGGCCATAGGTCAACAAATTGGGCAGGCTGAAGGTGCGGTTTCTTTCCATCCCGATCTCGCGGCGGAATTCGGTTCCTGCATTTCCCATGGCCCGCCTCCCAGCGTCAACCGAAAGCGAAAAATCATCAGATCCGAAGACTGGCGCCGGCATATGACAGGATAACGACGCTATCCTCCCTCGTGGAAATGATCGTAGATGGTGCGGGCGATCTGGGCCGAGATGCCGGGCACCGCCTCGAGATCGGCAAGGCCGGCACGGCTGACCGCCTTGGCGGTGCCGAAATGGCGCAAGAGCGCGCGCTTGCGCCCGGGGCCGACGCCGGCGATCTCATCGAGCGGCGTCGCGCCGATCGTCTTGGAGCGCCGGGCGCGATGGGCGCCGATGGCGAAGCGGTGGGCCTCGTCGCGCAGCCTTTGCACGAAATAGAGCACCGGGTCGCGCGCCGGCAGCATGAAGGAGTCGCGGTCGGCGGTGAAGAATTTCTCGCGGCCGGCATCGCGGTCGGCGCCCTTGGCGATGCCGACGAGCGGCACGTCGTCGATGCCGATTTCGGCGAGCGCCTCCAAAGCCGTGTTGAGCTGGCCGCGGCCGCCATCGATCAGCACCAGGTCGGGCCAGGCCGGCATCGCCTCGTCGTCGCCGGTCTCGTCGCGCCGTGCGGCGTCACGCATGAGCCTGGAAAAGCGGCGGCCGAGCACTTCGCGCATCATGCCGTAGTCGTCGCCCGGCGTAAGCTCCGCCGATTTGATGTTGAATTTCCGGTAATGGGATTTGGCGAGGCCGTCGCGGCCGGCGACGATCATCGCGCCGACGGCGTTGGCGCCCATGATGTGGCTGTTGTCATAGACCTCGATGCGCCGCGGCGTCTCGTCGAGGCCGAAGGCTTCGGCGACGCCTTCCAAAAGCCTGACCTGGTTGGAGGTCTCGGCGAGCCGGCGGCCGAGCGCCTCGCGGGCGTTCAAAAGCGCGTGGTCGACAAGCTCCTTCTTCTCGCCGCGCTGCGGCACGCGAACCTCGATGCTGCGGCCGGCGCGCGCCGTGAGCGCCTCGGCGAGCAACGCCCGCTCGGCGATGTCGTGCGACAGCAGGACGAGCTTCGGCACCGGCTTGTCGTCGTAGAACTGGGTCAGGAAGCTTTCCAGCACCTCGGCCTCGCCAAGGCTCTTGTCGGCGCGCGGGAAATAGGCGCGGTTGCCCCAGTTCTGGCCGGTGCGGAAGAAGAACACCTGGATCGAGGTCTGGCCGGCCTGCTGGTGGACGGCGAAGACGTCGGCCTCCTCCACGGTCTGCGGGTTGATGCCCTGATGGGCCTGGATGTGGGAGAGCGCCGAGAGCCGGTCGCGGAACACCGCGGCCTGCTCGAAATCGAGCCGCTCGGCGGCACGCTCCATCGCCGCGCCGAGCTCGGCGCGCACAGCACGGCTCCTGCCGGAGAGAAAGAGTTTTGCTTCGCGCACCAGTTCGCCATAGCCGGCCGCGTCGATTTCGCCGGTGCAGGGCGCCGCACAACGCTTGATCTGGTAGAGCAGGCAGGGCCGTGTGCGGCTGTCATAGACGGCGTCGGAACAGGAGCGCAGCAGGAACGCCTTCTGCAGCGCATTGATGGTGCGGTTGACGGCGCCGGCCGACGCGAACGGGCCGAAATAGGCGCCCTTTCGCTTGCGCGCGCCGCGATGCTTGAGGATCTGCGGCGCGGCGTGGTCCTCGGCAATCAGGATATAGGGAAACGACTTGTCGTCGCGCAAAAGCACGTTGAAGCGCGGCCTCAGCCGCTTGATCAGATTGGCCTCGAGCAGCAGCGCCTCGGCCTCGGTCGCGGTCTGCACGAACTCCATCGCCGCGGTCGCGCGGATCATGCGGGCAATACGGTTGTTCCGGCCGGTCGGGCGGGCGTAGCTTTGCACCCGTTTTTTCAGGTTCCGCGCCTTGCCGACATAGAGCGGCTCGCCGGCATTGTCGATCATGCGATAGACGCCGGGCGCGTTCGGCAGGCGTTTGACGATGCCGGCGATCGCCGCGGCGCCGGAGGTGGGCTCGGGGGCCGCATCGGCGTCGGCGTTATCCGATTCGCGCTCGTTTCCGCTCATCCGCTCAGCCTGCCGCGGCCGGCGGCCGGCGGCAAGGTCCGCTCACTCATTGGCGCGAACGACATCCGGGGTTTCCCAGGCGAGGTGCTGGCCGCCGTCGAGCGCCAGCATCTGGCCGGTCATCGACGGCGTGTCAACGAGGAAGCGGACGGCGGCGGCGATTTCCTCCGGCGTCGGGCCGCGCTGCAGCGGCACGGCGGCGATCTGGGCGGCGAAGTCGGCGTCGCTCTGGCGCGGGCCGGGCAGTGTCGGGCCGGGGCCGATGGCGTTGACGCGGACCCTTGGCGCCAGCGTCTGCGCCATCGTCCGGGTCGCCGCCCAGAGCGCCGATTTGGCCGTCGTATAGGAGAAGAAATGCGGGGTCGGGCGCCACACCCGCTGGTCGATGATGTTGACGATGTTGCCGTCGACGCCGTCCGGTAGTTGGGCGACGAAATCGCGGGCGAGAAAGGCCGGCGCCTCCAGATGAACCGCCATCTGGCGGTCCCAATTGTCATGGTCGAGGGTTTCCAGATCGTCGTATTCGAACACCGAGGCGTTGTTGACGAGCAGCGACAGCGGTCCGATTTCGGCCCGCGCGGCATCGATGAGGCCGGCGACTGCGGCACGGTCCGTCAGGTCGGCGGCGAGCACCGCGGCGCGGCCGCCGGCTTTGATGATATCTGCCGCGGCCTCTTCGGCCTCGGCGCAGGAGGTATGGCAATGCAGCGCGACGGCAAAACCGTGTGCGGCGAGATCGGCGGCGATCGCCAGCCCGACCCGGCGCGCGGCGCCGGTGACGAGGGCGGATCGCGGTGTGGCCGTGGCGGTCATCATCTGCCTTTCCAGCGAACTCCAGAGCAGAATGCGAAAAGGCTGAATCGTGCATTTTGCTCTAATTTATTATGGAGCATCGGGTTTGTCCGAAAACCGGTTTCCACCCCGGTTCAGGCCCGGGGCAGGCTTTTTCGGCCCGATGCTCAAGATCAGGCAACCACCCCGAAATGGAAGACCATATTGATATACGCCGCATAGGCGAGCACCAAAAGAATGCCGATGAGGCGGGTGACGCGGAGGTGGAACAGGCCGAAAGGCAGCAGGATGACCGTGGCCAGCAGCATCATCCACAGATCGACGCGTATGATCTGCTCGGGAACCGGGATCGGCACCACGACGGCGGTGGTGCCGATGATCGCCAGGAGGTTGAAGACGTTGGAGCCGATGATGTTGCCGAGCGCGACATTGCCGGCGCGGCGGAACGCGGCCATCAGCGTTGCCGCCACTTCCGGCAGCGAGGTGCCGAGCGCGACCACCGTCAGGCCGATCGCCGCCTGGGTCACGCCCCAGGCCGCGGCAATGGCGACCGCGCCGTCGACCGTCAGGCGGGCGCCGAGCGGCAGGCCGATCATGCCGATGATGAGAAAGCCGAACGTCGCCCACGGCGTATGGGGCACGCCCTCGATGCCGTCCACGGTCTCCAAATCCTGCCGCGCCTTGTTCTGGGCGAGGCGCTTGCGGTGGCGTTTCACCGTGCGGACCGAATCGACCAGGAAGAAGGTCAGAAGGGAGAGCAGCACCAGACCGTCGAACCAGTTCAGCGGCCCGTCGAGGCAAAACGCGATGAAGACCAGGGTGACGACGATCAGGAACAGCGACGAGCGGACCGTGCCCTCCTCGGAGATCGAGGTCGCGGCGATGATCGCCGGCAGGCCGAGCACGAGCAGGGAATTGGCGATATTGGAGCCGACGACATTGCCAATCGCGATGCCGGGCGCGCCGGACAGCGCGGCTTTGAGCGAAATCACCAGTTCCGGCGCCGACGTGCCGAAGGCGACCACGGTGAGGCCGATGACCACCGGGGGAATGCCGAACCGTTCGGCGAGGCCGATCGCGCCGCGGACGAGAAGATCACCGGTGACGAGCAGGATCACCAGGCCGCCGACGAGATAAACATACATCATCATGATGGCAGCGGCTCAGTCCTGTGTATCGACATAGGTGAAATCACAGCCGCCTCGTCCGTTTTTTTTCGGCGGTCCCGGGCGCCGCCCCGAGGGGTGCACTTGGTCGGCTCTATATAAACACTTGGCGGACGATTCAAAGGCTGCCGCCTTTCCCGGCGGCGTCGCGGCGCTGGCGTTCGATCGCCTTGGCGACGCGCATATGACGGCCGAAAGCGGCGTTCGCCGCCGTGGCGATGCCGTACCAGCCGCGCAGGAAATGGCGGCGGCCGAAATAGGTCTTCAGAAAGGCGAACGGGAACTCGGTGAGGATGCGCCAGTGCGGGATCAGGCGGCCGCGGCGGGCGAGGTCCTCGATCTGCAGGTCCGAATAGGCGTTGAACTTGGCCAGCTCGTCGCCGAGCGAGCGCACGGAGAAATGATGGATGCGGCGGCGCAGCCGGCCGACCCGCACGCCGGGTTCGAGCGCCACCCGGTCGTGGACGATGCTGTCGGCATAGCGCCCGGCATCCTTGCGGTAGAGCCGGACGGGATAAAGCGTGTAGGCCCAGCGGTGCGGCGCCGTCTCGCCCGGAAAGGTTTCGGCGATCGGCACCTCATAGGCGCCGCAGGGCGGTTCGCCGGCAGCAAAAAGGCCGCGGATTTCGGCGGCGAGATCGAGCGGGACGACCTCGTCGGCGTCGATGTTCAAGAGCCAGGGGCCGGCGCAGGCGGTCTCGGCGAAGCGTTTCTGCGGTCCGTAGCCGGGCCATTCATTGAAAATCACCCGCGCACCCGCTTCCTCGGCGATCGCGACCGTTGCGTCGGTCGAGCCGGAATCGACGACAATGATCTCGGCGGCAAGGCCGGCGACCGCGGCGATGGTCGGGCCGATCCGGTCGGCCTCGTTGCGCGCGATGATGTAGACGGAAAGCGGCAGAGGCGCATTCATCGGTGGTCGAACTCGGTTCTCGGACATCCCGTTTTCCCACGGGGGCCCGGTCGTCGGCAAGCGGCGCGTGGCTGAATTGCAACAATTGGCGTTATCCAGAAATTGACACTCTTTGGCCACGGTTCGGTAACCAATCGGCCACCATTTCCGGCAACAATTGAGGTTGCGGTTGAGGGGTCGGATATCGGTTTCCGCGGCGCCGGGTAAGGCGCGGGACGGGAACTTTTCAGGAGTTTTTGAAAATGATGCGTACCAGCACCCTTGTCGGCGCCGCGATCGCGCTGGCCTTTGTCGCATCGCCGAGCCGTGCGGCGGACCTCGGCGATCCCGCGCCGGTTCCCGCCGAGCCGGCTTATGAGCAGCGCGTGTTTTCCTGGTCGGGACCCTATATCGGCGCCCATATCGGCTATGCCTGGGGGCTGTTCGACACCAATTCCGCGGTCGGCGACATCGACGGCGAAGGCACCGTCGGCGGCGTGCTCGCCGGCTTCAACACCCAGTTCAACCGCTTCGTCGTCGGTATCGAAGGCGACTGGTCGGCGACCGATTTCCGCGGCAATACGTTTGCAGCCGCCGGCACTTTGCGCGGCACCGCGGACTGGTTCGCGACATTGCGCGCCCGCGCCGGTGTGGCGCTCGACCGCTACCTCGTCTACGGCACCGGCGGCGTCGCCTTCACCGATGTCAATCTCGCCGGTTTCGGCGGCAGCGCCAACGACACGCTGACCGGCTGGACCATCGGCGCCGGCGTCGAAGGCGCGCTGACCGACAATGTGATCGCTCGGCTGGAATATTCCTACATGGATTTCCCCGCGCAGACCTATGTGCTCGGCGGGACGCCCGTCCGTTCCGATCTCGACACGCATACGGTCCGCGCCGCCGTGTCCTACAAGTTCAACATGTTCTGATCGATCCGGCCATCCGGCAGTATCCGCCCGGCCGCGCACGGCCTCCGAAGCTCTTTCCCCGCTGGGGAGAGGCCCCAAGTGAGGGGAAAAGGAAAAGCGTCACACCCGCGAAGGTGTCCATTGGGGCGGGCCGGCAGGTTACTGCGCCTGCGGCGAAGCCTGAATGGATTCCCGCATGCGCGGGAATGACGAACGCGGTGGATTCGCTGACAATCCACATCCTCCAACGTCACCCCCACGCAGGTGGGGGTCCATTATGGCCTTGGCGGCAGGCAAATTCGTTTGCGGTCAGCCCTAAGAAACGGATCTCCCTTTTCGCAGAGGAATCCTCTGGGGAGAGGGCCCAAGTGAGGGGTCGTCATATGACAAAACCCATCACCCTCACCCGACTTCGACCAGCGGTTCAGCTTCGCTTCACCGGGTCTTCGTAGCCCTCTCCCTCAAGGGAGATGGAAGAGTCTATCGCGGCCTCATATTCAGTAATTCTGCGCGCGCTGGGGTTTTGTTGGACATCACCGCACCGGCGGCATGACGACCCTTTTGCGGCGGCAGGCGCGCCGGTCGAGCGCCGGGCAGTCGCGAAAGCGCAAATCCCGGTCCATGCAGATCAGCACCTCGCGCAGCCGCCGCCTGTCGCAGCTGACCGAGATCATCGCCACGCCGAGGCCGGGATTGGCGCGGCGGAACGCCGCTTCGACCTCGGCCGGGGCGACCACGAGATCGTCGCCGAGGTGATCGAATTGCGGCGGCACGGCGATGCGGCCGCGGGCGGCGCGGATCAGGTCGAAATAACCGGCGACATCGAGGCCGCTGCAGGTGCCGTGCTTCTTCCATTGATGGATGACGAGGCGAGGATTGGGGACGATGTCGAGCATGTCGTCGATCTGGCGCCGCGGCACCCAATCCGGATCGGGATCGCAGAATTGCGGCCAGCCGCGCTCATATTGCGGCCACAGCCCGTGCACCACGAAGGCGTAGCGCCGCGGCGGGCGCTCGCGCCGGCATTGCGGTTCGCGCGGATCGCCCTCGGCCTCGCAATAGCTCGGCGACCAGGAGAGCGACAGCACGTAGAAATCGAACTCACCAGGGGTGCCGCGCGATCCTTCCGCCGCCGCGGCCGCCGCGGCGACGAGGCCGCAGAACACTATGAGCGCGCGGATGATGCGCCTTGGCATAGACGGTCCTTTCTTGCGCCCATTCCGGTGCGAACACGCGGGCGTTCGGTTTGCGACATGACGGCTTTGTTCATACGCTTCAAATTCTGCCGTTTATCACCCGGGAGGAATTCGGGATACCGGTCTTGCGGCGAAGAGCCGTCGCTGTCGCGGCAAGGCACACCGCCGGCATACCGTGTTGATGGGGGCAATGGGCCCCCGTTTTCACGGGGACGGTGTATGATTTTGGCTCCCGAATATCCGATTTCCACCTTCCCCGCGAAAGCGGGGAACCAATGGCGGTGGTGAAAGTATAGATGGATCAAAGAGCTGTCGGAGAATTTGGGGCGCCCATATCGTCACGACTATGCCTATGCGCGGCAATCCGAACCGCACGACCGGCGTGATCCCTCTTCGATCATCACCAGCCCGGATCGCCATGGCCGCGGGGCCGGTCAGCGCGGACGCAGGACCCGGCACCAGCCGCCATAGACGTGATAATCGTCGCGGCCCGGGATGCAGAACGAGACGTACCAGCCGAGCCCGGCAAAGCCGATCTGGTCCTCGATGAGGAAATAGAGCCGCGCCCGCCGGCCGTCGCTCAGGTGCGCGGTCGCGCGGCAGAAGCGTTCGGCGATCCGGCGCGGGCCGTTTGTGACCAGCCGGCTCTGGCGGACATTTTCGATGTCATCGATGAGAATGCCGGTCTTCCAGGTCCGGCGGTCGGCCCAGGCGGAGCGTTCGGCGATATCGCGAAGCACGCGCGCATCGTCGCATTCGGGCAGGGCGGAGCCGAAGGCCGTTGCGGCGGTCGGCGCTGCCGCCAGGAGCGCGGTGCCGAGGAGGGCTGCGAAAAGCCGGTGGCCGGCGGATCGGATCGGCATTGGCGCGGTTCCCGTTTGGCGTTCCATTGAGACACGACCATGGCGCCCGTGTCGGCGATGGTCAAGCGGGGCGAAACACCATTTTGTCGGGTGGCATCACGCCGACCCGTGAGGCGACGTGGAACGCCATCTGCGCGGCCGTTTCGCTCGCACCTCTTCGGCCGCCCGACGCTCTAAGCAACACGACGCAGCGATTAAGCCTGGCGAGTGATTCACAATGCGCAAAACCTGCGCTATCGCCCGGCGAACAGGCGGTCGAGCGAGATGCCGATGCCGATCGAGACATAGGGGTTGAACGAGTCGTCGATCCTGGCATTGACGATCGAGTTCGCACCGGCCGTTGCCGCGCTCGTCGTGAAGGAACTTCCGTCAATCCATTCGATGCCGGCACGGGCGACGAGCCACACCGGCCCCCGCGTCACCAAGCGCAGCGTCCCTTCAAAAGCGACGAAGGGCGAGGTCTCGTGGTGGGTGACCTGCACCGTGTTGATCGAGGTCGCAGGTCCCTGGCCGGTGACGGTGTGGCGGTAGTCGATGCCCTTGATACCGCCGTGAATGCCGAGCGAACCGATAATCGCCCAATCCGGTGTCGACGAGCCGCTGGCATAGCTGTCGGCCCCGATCGGCGCATTGTCGATGCGTTTGCGGATGCTGCTGCTGCCGGCCGAAACGGGCGTGGACCCGTTCCCTGGATATTGGACCGTCGGGTACCAATGCGGCAATCCCAGACCCGATCCCCGAGTGCTTCGGCTTTCGCCGACCGTCGGGTCGCCGAGTTCGCCGAGCAGGAACGTGCCCTGAATCCCGGTGCCGTTAACGTCCGGCCCGATCGCAAAGACGTCGATCTCGGCGCCGGCCGAGAAGCTGAAGATTCGTCTTCTGAAAATCTCGCTGGCCGTGGAATCGCCGAACGCGTGAACGACGATGCCGTTCTGCACGGTGTCGGAGTTGCCGCCGATGCCCGCGTCGACGAATAGGCGTCCGGGGAGCGTACCGGTCGGATCGAAGACATAGATGCGGAAATTGCCGCCGAAATCGGCGTCGCCGACCGAGCCGGGCAAGGTGGCCGTCGAGTCAGGCGCGAAGAACCGATCGAACAGAATGTCCGACCTGCCGTCGGCCTGCGGGAAGGCGACGGTACCGGTTGCCTCGAGCAGGACAGGGAAGACGGAGGTGTCGACGGGGCCGGCCGGCCCATTGGACGCCATGTTGCATTCGGCCGGCCATTCCGGGAAGGTGCCTTCGAGTCGATCGAGTTGCGCGCTCTCATCCGGATGATCACTCCGCCATGAGTCGACTACGGTCTGAAACGTGAAACGGGCAGCGTTGTATTTCTGCCGATCGCAGGCCGCCACACCGTCTTCCGCTTGATTGATCATCGCCAGCGTTTGTTGCCCGAACTGCTGCGCAGTCAGACGCGCTGCCTCGGCTGGCCCACTTGAAAACACCGATCCGAGCGTCAGCCCGGCCATGACCAACCCAACCAATCCGATAGGAGCGGAAAGCTTCCGCAAATCGATCCCGCGCATGACGATCCCCGTGATTTATCTGTTTTTGTCGAGAGGGGCGTGACCCTCACTCGCCGTCACGCTCGGGAAGTCGGCCGCGATTGTCAATCGCGGTTAGCGGGAATCACTGAGGATAACTGGCAGTCGAGCACAGATTGTTGCAAATTAGCAATAAATACTGCGATTCAGTTTCATTTAACCGGGTTAATAATTATGTGATTACTGGCAAGCCGTTTTGCTATTGGCAAATCCGCCTGTGCGCTCCGCGTCTCCGCTCCTGACCCGCAAGAGACTGCAGATCACGATCGGCATCGACCTCATGGTGCCGGCGTGAGGCGAAGCAGCCGGCCGTCGCCGTCGTCGGTGAGCAGCCAGAGGGCGCCGTCGGGGCCGGTGCGGACGTCGCGGATGCGGCCGAATTCGCCCGCCAGCAGCCGCTCCTCGTGAACGACCTTGCCGCCGTCGAGCACGAGCCGGGCGATCAGCTCATATTTGAGGGCGCCGACAAAGAGATTGCCGGACCAGGCCGGAATGAGATCGCCGTCATAAAAGGTCATGCCGGAGGGGGCGATCGAGGGATCCCAGTAGTAAACGGGCTGTTCATAGCCGGGCTTTTCGGTGCCGACGCCGATTTTCGCGCCGGAATAATGGACGCCGTAGCTGATCACCGGCCAGCCATAGTTCCGGCCCGGCTGCGGCCGGTTGATCTCGTCGCCGCCGCGGGCCCCATGCGCGACGGTCCACAACTCCCCGGTCCCCGGGTGCCGCGCCGCGCCCTGCGGATTGCGGTGGCCGGTCGACCAGATTTCCGGCAACGCCGCCTTGCCGTCGGCGAAGGGGTTGTCGGCCGGGGCGTTGCCGTCGCGGTCGATGCGGATCACCGAACCGGCATGGTCGAAGGGATCCTGCGCGCGCTCCCGGCGGCCGCGCTCGCCGATGGTGACAAACAGCGTCTTGTCGTCGGCAAAGACCAGGCGCGAACCGAAATGGAGGCCGGACGCGGTGGCGATGTTCTGCCGGAAGATAATGTCGAGGTCTGCGAGGCGGGCGCCTTTATCGCCGCGGACGAAGCGGGCGCGGGCGACCGCGGTGCCGGCCTTGCCGCCGCGGCGCGGCTCCGAGAAGGAGAGGAAGACATGTTTGGTATTTTCGAAGTCCGGATCGAGCGCGATGTCGAGAAGGCCGCCCTGGCCGCGGGCGTAGACCGGCGGCGTGCCGGCGACAGTTTCGGGGTCGAGCCGGCCGTTCTCGATCAGGCGCAGGGTGCCGGAACGCTCGGTCACCAGAATAAGGCTGTCGGAGAGGAAGGCGAGGCCCCAGGGATGGTCGAGGCCGCGGGCGATGGTTTCGACCTTGACCGGCCCGGTTTCGGTGTCGAAGGTCTGCGCCCATGCCCCGCCGCCGGTAAGGCCGGCAAGGGCGACGACGGCCGCCGCAAGGCCGGCGCGATTTTGAAACGAACCCATAGTCCCTCTCCTCGGCGTGCAATACCGAGTATAAGGGGCGCCGGCGATCCGCCGGCAAGGGCGCTGCTTTCCGGTTAACGGGGATTTGGGTTCACGTCGATTCTTCCCCATCGTCATTGCCCGGTTTATCCGGGCAATCCAATGGCCTATCTGCACCCGGAAGCGTTGAGTTCTTTAACCACTGCGTTGGCAAGTTGACCGGCCAATGGACCACCCGGACAAGCCGGGTGGAGACGAGGGAGAGGTGGTAATGATGATGTTTGTGTCGTGTAGTGTGCCGGTGAAGGCTGACCCATGAAATTCCTGAAATGGCTCCTGTCGATGCTGGTCATCGGCTTTATCGGCCTCGTGCTCGTCGGCTTCATGCTGCCGCGGGAAATCTCGGCAAGCCGCACCGCAAAACTCGATGCTTCGGTCGATCGCGTCTTCGCCGAGATCGCCCGGCCGAAAGCGGCGCGGGACTGGCTGCCGGTCGGCGCGCTCGATGACAAGACCGTCTATGAATTCGACGGCCCGGAAAGCGGAAATGGCGCGGCGATGAAATGGTCCAATCCCGAATACCGGGATTATGGCCGCGGCAGGCTCACCGTCACCCAGGCGCATCCGAACGACCTGATCGAATACCTGCTCGATCTGGAAAAAATGGGCGTGGCGCAGATGCGCTTCGAACTGGCCGAGGACGGCATCTCGACCCGGCTCACCTGGACCGTGTCGACGCGGCTCGGGCACAGCCCGTTCGGGCGCTGGTTCGGCCTCCTGCTCGACGACTGGTTCGCCGAGGACATCGATGCCGGGCTCGAGCGCCTCAAGGCGAAACTCGAAACGGCGCCCGCCGACGGCTGAGCGGCCGGTCTTCAGAAACTGATTCAACGGCTTCAAGCATCGATTCCGGTCCAAAATCCCGGCGGCCGGCATTATTATCGTAAAATCAAGGGCTAGCGGAGGGTTTTGACGATTGTGATTCAAGCGATCCGCGGCCCTTTGCGCACCGGGATTGCCCCTATCCGGATGCCGGCGGGCCGGCAATTTTTGGAATTTTCGCGCCGCCCAGGCATCGACAAGCCGGACCGCCCGCCCTATTGAAAGGCGCTGAGTTCATGTTCAGGGATTGCCGCCCATGGGTCATGTTCACGACGTTAAAAATCGTCCGTTCGTCCCGGTTCGGATCGCCGTGCTGACGGTTTCCGACAGCCGCACAAGTGCCGACGACCGGTCCGGCGATACGCTGCAGAAACGGATCGAGGAGGCCGGGCACGAACTCGCCGAGCGGGCGATCGTCAAGGACGATGTCGAGGCGATCCGCGCCCGGGTCAAAGCCTGGATCGACGATCCGGGCATCGACGTGGTGATCACCACCGGCGGCACCGGCTTCACCGGTTTCGACGTCACGCCCGAGGCGCTGGAGCCGCTGTTCGAGAAGCGCATGGACGGCTTCTCGATCGCCTTTCACATGCTCTCCTACGGCAAGATCGGCACCTCGACGGTGCAGAGCCGGGCGACCGGCGGCGTCGCCAACGCCACCTACATCTTCGTCCTGCCGGGATCGCCGGGGGCGTGCAAGGACGCCTGGGACGGCATCCTCAAGGATCAGCTCGACTACCGGCACATGCCGTGCAATTTCGTCGAGATGATGCCGCGCCTCGACGAACACATGCGGCGGCAGAGGGGTTAGAGCCTTTCATGGCTTGCTTGAACCATTCTGACGGAGCGATTTTGCGTCAAGGTCAAGCCGCGTCGCGCATGGCCATAGCGGGCCTATGGTCAAGCGGCGCGGCGCCGGAATTGGCGCAAAAGCGCCCGTCCCTTCGGGTTTCCGATTGGCGGGCATCCGCCGGCAATCCGCTCTTGCCCGATGCCCCACATCGCCCGGCGAGCGGTTCACCGGCGGGCTGCCGCGCCAATCGAGAAACAGAGTTGATTCAGACAAACCATGAAAGGCTCTAAGACGCTGATGTCGGATCTGAAGGCCGCCGTGCTGCCGGTGACGCCGTTCCAGCAGAACTGTTCGCTCTTATGGTGCGCCGAAACGCTTAACGGCGCCGTCGTCGATCCCGGCGGCGACGTGCCCCGGATCATGGAGATGATCGAGAACCAGGGGGTGACGCTGGAGAAGGTGCTGCTGACACACGGCCATATGGACCATGCCGGCGGCGCCGCCGACCTCGCCGAGGCGTTCGGTGTGCCGATCGAGGGGCCGCAGCTCGAAGAGCGCTTCCTGCTTGAGGCGCTCGACCGGCAGGGGGCGCAGTTCGGCCTGCCGGGCGGGCGCAATGTGGAACCGGACCGGTGGCTGTCGGAAGGCGACACCGTCACGGTCGGCAAACTCGTCTTCGACGTCATCCACTGTCCGGGGCATACGCCCGGTCATGTGGTGTTCTTCAACGCCGACGCGCGGTTCGCGGTCGTCGGCGACGTGCTCTTCAAGGGATCGATCGGCCGCACCGATTTTCCGCGCGGCGATCACGAGACGCTGTTGCGGTCGATCAAGCTGAAGCTGTTTCCGCTCGGCGACGACATCACCTTTCTGCCCGGACACGGGCCGCTGTCGACCTTCGGCGAGGAGCGGCGGACCAATCCGTTCCTTGTCTGACGGCCCATTTGCCCGCGGCAAGAGTCCACTAAGTTTTTTCGACTAGGGTCGAAGCCTCGACGTCGGAAATGCCGGCGGGCAGGGGATTGTGTGCATGTCTAATACCAACCGTCGTAGAGTTTGACTCATCTGATGGGCTCAAATCGGTTCATTCGGGCAGGCGCGGCGCGCAGCGCGATGCCCTCGACGGCGATACATCGCCGTCGTCGGATTCT
>JANQEG010000145.1 GCA_028278505.1 Rhodobiaceae bacterium | reverse complement strand
AATCGACTATCGCATCAATTCGGCGAGGTTCGAACAGGGATATGTCCTGAAATGCGACGCGTCAGGCGATCGATCGATGTCGTGCCGGTATGCGGCTTTTGAGATGTGTGCATCCCCTAGCGCCTGCGCGGGGACAGGCTCTTCGCGGGAATGACGAGTGTGTGGAAGGCCCGACTTCTTTCGTCACTCCCGCGAAGGCGGGAGTCCATTATGGCGGTGCGAAGAAGCGAGGATCCCTCAGTCCAATTGCCGGCGAAATACCGAACCGAAATGGCAATGGTTTCCCGCTTCCGCGGGAAAGGTGAGCTCAGGTGTATTCGGAGTGAAAATTTCACACCTCCCCCGTGAAAACGGGGGTCCATTGCCCCTCTCGGCACGGTATGCCGGGTTTGGTCATCGCGATGCCCGGATTTCAAAACCTCGCCTTCACTTGCCGATGCCTCCTTAAGGGCATGGCGCACCGAAGGCAGCCTCCGCGACCTTCAATCCGACCCATGGGATTGCGCAAAGGGCCGGGCATCGCTATCCCGTGCAGCAGTCAATCCGACCGAGGGACATACGGAAATCATGCGGGCACTGCAGCTACTCAGCGAGCGCGAGCTGAAGATCGTCGACCTTGCCGCGCCGCCGGCGCCGGCCGAAGACGAGGTGCAGGTAGCGATCGGCGCGATCGCGCTCAACCACATCGACGTCTGGGGCTGGCGCGGCATGGCGTTCGCCCGCCGCAAGCTGCCGCTGATCGTCGGCGCCGAGGCGGCCGGCACCGTGGCCGCGGTCGGTGCCGGCGTCAGCGGCTTTGCCGTCGGCCAGAAGGTGGCGCTCTACGGGGCCGAGACCTGCGGCGTCTGTCCGGCCTGCCGGGACGGGCGCGACAATTTGTGCGAAGACGTCGGCGGCGTCCACGGCTTTCATCTCGACGGCTTTGCGGTCGAGCGGGTCAACATGAAGGCGCGGCTCTGCATCCCGGTGCCCGATAACGTCGCGATCACCGACGCGGCGTGCGCGCCGATCACTTTCGGCACGGTCGAGCACATGCTCTTCGACAACGCCAAACTCAAGGCAGGCGAGACGGTGCTGGTGCATGCCGGCGGCTCGGGCATCGGCTCGGCCGCGATCCGGCTCGCCAAAGCGGCCGGGGCGAATGTGATCACCACGGTCGGCAGCGAAGACAAGGGGACAAAGGCGCATGCGCTCGGCGCCGATCACGTCATCAACTACCGCGAGGACCGGTTCGAGGGCGTCGTCCGCAAGCTGACGAAGAAGAAGGGCGTCGACGTGGTGTTCGAGCACACCGGCGTCGACACCTGGCAGGGCAGCCTCTTGTGCCTGAAGCGCGGCGGCCGGCTGGTGACCTGCGGCTCGACGACGGGAACCGTCGCCCAGATCAATCTGATGCAACTGTTTCAGCAGCAATACCGCATCACCGGCAGTTTCGGCTGCACCATCCGCAACGTCGCCGACAGTCTTGCGAAGATGGCGGACGGCGTGGCGTTGCCGGTGATCGATACGGTGCTGCCGCTGGAGCGGATCGAAGAGGGGCTCGCCCGGCTCGAAAGCCGTCAGGTGTTCGGCAAGATCGTCATAACCCTATAGCAGAAACGGCCTTCCCCCGTGATCACTTCCCGGCAAATCCTGCTGCGACTGGCGGCGATCGGCGACTGGCTGTTCGCAAAAGCGTTCGTCGCCGCGTTGTGGCTGGTGCGGCTCTTGCCGGTGGATGCGGCGCTGGCGATCGGGGGATTTTCCACCCGTGCGCTCGGCCGCTTCCTGCCCGCCCACAGGACCGGCTACGACAATCTGCGCGCCGCCTTTCCCGACCTTGGCGAGGGCGAGATCCGCAAGATCCTCGCCGGCGCCTGGGAAAGTATCGGCCGCGTCGGCGTCGAATACGTCTTTCTCGACCGCATTTTCGACTATGATCCGGAAAATCCCGACAGTGGCCGCATCGAGGCCGTGGGCGTCGACCAATTCATCGAGATTGCCGGCAGCGACCGCCCCTGCATCGTCTTCACCGCGCATCTGGCCAATTGGGAGCTCTTGGCGGTCTGCGCGTCGACCTTCGACCTCGACCTTTCCGTGCTCTACCGGCCGCCGAACAACATGTATATCGCGCGCAAACTCGAAGAGGTGCGCGGCTCGGTGATGGGCGCGCGCATCGCCTCGCGCGACGGCGCGCTGATCGGCATGAGCGCCGTGCTCGACCGCGGCGGCCATGTCGGCATGCTGGTCGACCAGCGCTTCGACCGCGGTCCGGATATCATGTTCTTCGGCCGGCCGGCACGGACCAATCCGTCGCTGGCCAAGCTCGCCCGCCGCTTCGACGCCAGGGTCTATGCGGCGCGCTCGATCCGGCTGCCGGGCAACCGCTTCCGGCTCGAGCTCAACGGCCCGCTGGAGCTGCCGCGCGACGCCGACGGCGAGGTCGATGTCCGCGCGACGACGGAAATGGTGACGGGCATCGTCGAGGATTGGGTGCGCGAGCACCCGAGCCAGTGGCTGTGGATGCACAATCGTTGGCGCCATCGCGGGGATTAGGGCGCGCGCAAGGTCACTCCAGCCTGATCGATACCCGCCCCAGGCCGCCGAAATCGGCGACGGCCGCGTCGCCCGGCTGTGCCGGTGTCGGCTGGCCGCAGACGCCGGTCGTCACCATGTCCCCGGCCTTCAATGTAACGCCCCGCGACGACAGGTGATCGGCGAGCCAGGTCAGCGCAAAGCGGGGATCGCCGAGGGCGTCACCGCCGACGCCGCGCGTTTTCTCTCTTCCGTTTACGTAAAGTGCAACCGGGTGCGTGGCGAGGTCGAGATCGCGCCAGCCTTCCGCTGCCGCCGGCCCGAGCACGAACCAGTCGGTGCAGGCGTTGTCGGCGATCAGTTGTGGCGCGCCGGCGCCGCCGACATCAAGAAAGCGGGAATCCGGCAGTTCGATCGCCGGATGCAACGCCGCCACGTGGTCCATCACCTGCCGCCAGTCGTAAGCGCGCTCGCGCGGCGGCAGATCGGTGCCGATGACGAAGGCGAATTCGGCTTCGAGCAGGCTCATGGCGCTGCCGGCCAGCGGCACGGCTGCCCCTTCGCCGGTAAGGACGCGGCTTTCGAAGAGACGCCCGGCGATCGGGTGATCGATGTTCAGATGCGCCTGCCCGGCCTTGGCGGTGGCGGCGATCTTATAGCCGACGACCGGCTCGCCGGCGGCTTCGACGAGGGCGTCCTGGACCCGGTAGCCGGTGTCGATGTCGTCGGGCCGGCAATCCTCCGGCAGGGCCTCGATTGTGCGGCGGGCGCGCCAGGCGTCGAGGATGATACGAGCCGCCTTGTTCTGCCTATCCATTGCCGTCATCGCTTTTCGTTCCGGTCGTTCTCGCGGTCGTTCGACCGGGCGGTCGCGCTGGCGCCGCCGGGCCGTTATAAAGGAAAACCGTGCCGACCGGCGCGCCGATCACCACCGGGATGTCGATTTGACCAAGATCATCGCCGTTTTCTTCGCGCTCATCGCCTGTGTGCAGATCATCAAGCCGATCGGCATTTTCGGCCTCAACCGGCGCAGCGACGCCTGGAAGGTCGCCGCGCTCGGCTTCATCGTCATCCTTGCGGTGATGGTGCTTTCGGTCAGCCTCAAATCGGCGGCGTGAGCCGGCGATTTGCCGCCCCGGCGTCCCCCAAAATCGCATCCCTTGACCTGAAATCAGCCAAGACGCACAAAGAAGAGACTGTCAGCTATCTCTCCGAACACATGTCAACCATGTCCCCGGACTAAACAATCAAGCCGGGTGGTGACAAGGGAGGTGGCTGGGCTGGAACGGTGAGAGGCGAGCTTGGTTAGCTGCTCTTGCCGAAGATCACCTCCATCGAATTTTCCGTGGCGTGAACCCGTATGCCGGTCAGCGGACGATTTGCGCCCCAATAGTTCTCGACGTCGATATCGACGATGTTCGTGGTCGCGGTGATTGGCGAGACGACATCAGGCGCCGGGCCCGTCGGGCTTTCTGCAATAAAATCAAAATCTTGTACCCCATCTTCCGGCGGCGTGATATAGAACCACGGGCCGAGCTGCCCGTCCATCCAGCCGCCGGTCGGGACTTCGCCTTCCGCATCGATCAAGAGATCCGGCGGCCGCTTTTTGGCAAACGCATAGTCGACCTTGGTGACCTTCATTATCCGAACCAGGCCCATGACACTTCTCCCTGACTATTTCCTCGGCCGGATGTCGTATCGCACCCGGATATGCATTTTATACAACATCTCAAATAGCGGCAATCATTGGTTGTTTTTCTTCTTCAAGCGACAAATACAGGCCCACCCATATCGATGCATGGCAGCCCTGCGTGCCGGCGCCTTTCCCAAAGCCCGCTTCGTCAGCGAAAATGCAGGGGAAACGATGAAAGAACGCGCCGGCGGGAGGAACCCAATGAACCAAGAAATCGGTCGGGGCAGGGCCGGCAATGACGGCTGAAGCGGCGCCGCGGCTCGGTGGCGCGCGCGCCTGGTTCGTCTGGTCGCTGGCGGCGCTGGCCTTCGGCTACGCCTTCTTCCAGCGCGTTGCGCCGAGCGTCATGGTCCCCGACCTGATGCGCGAATTCGGCATTGGCGGCGCCGTGCTCGGCACGCTTTCCGCGCTCTATTTCTACCCCTATGTCGCGCTGCAGATCCCGCTCGGGGCGCTGCTCGACCATTATGGCGCCCGGCTCTTGCTGACGATCGCGCTGGCCGCCGCCGCGCTCGGCTCGCTGGTGTTCGGCTTTGCCGAGAGCGTCTATGCCGCCTATCTCGGGCGCGCTTTGATCGGCGCCGGTTCCGCGGTCGGCTTTCTCGGCTCGCTGGCGCTTGCCGGCAAATGGTTCCCGCCGCACCGCTTCGCCTTTATGGCGGGACTCGCCATGTTCCTCGCCATGATCTGCGGCATGCTCGGCCAGGCGCCGTTTGCGCTCTTCATCGGCGCGTTCGGCTGGCGCACCGGGCTCTTCGCGCTCGCCGGCTTTGCTGCCGTGCTCGCGGCGGCGGCTTTCCTCTTCGTCCGCGACACGCCGGGCGATGGCGGGCGCGGGGCTGCCGTAAAGCCGGCGGGCGGCGCGCGCATCTGGCGCGATCTCCTCCGGGCGCTTGGCTCATGGGAAGTGTGGCGGATCGCGCTCGTTGCCGCGGCACTCTCCGGGCCGATGCTGACGCTCGGCGGCCTGTGGGGGCCGCCCTATCTCATGCGCGCCTACGGGCTGGAGCGGCCGGAGGCGGCGTTCCTGGTCTCGCTGATGCTGCTCGGCTGGGCCTTCGGCGCGCCGTTCGCCGGTTGGCTCGCGGCGATCGTCGGCCGGCTGAAATTCCTGCTGATGATCGGTTCCGGGCTGTTGACGCTCGCCCTGGCGCCGCTCGTGCTTGTGTCTGACTTGCCGCTGTGGCTGACCGTTGTCCTGCTGGTGATCATCGGCGGGTCCGGCGCCTCGATGACGTCCGGGTTTGCACTCGTCAAGCAGCGGACGCACGAAGACATCCACGGCGCCGCAACCGGCATCGTCAACGCCCTGACCGTGGGGTCCGGGGCGCTCTTGCAGCCGATCGTCGGCCTTGTCCTCGATCGCCTCTGGGACGGCACGATGGCGGAGGGCTCGCGGGTCTACCTCGCTAGCGACTACCGCACCGGCTTCGCGGTTATCCTCGCGACTTCGGTGCTCGGGCTTATATTTGCCGTCGCGTTACCTAAAGAACACCATTCGTAAAATTAAGGTTTTTGCTATATAGTGTATGCTTTTTTACCTATCTACGGGAATCGCTCTAAAGCCAACCGACTTCAGAATATAATCATTTTCATTTTCACTTGTCCATACATAAAATTGTGACGTAAGCGTCAGTGTATCGGCTTCTTTTATATCTTTTCTTTTCTTTTTTTTCAAAACGCCATCACTAAAAAAATCATCAACAAGAAATATGTATGTTATTATAATATTGTCATTTCTATTAAGGGATGCGGCACCGGTGAAGCAATTATTCGCATAGTAAGTTTCACAAATGGGTATACCGCCAAGTTTATGCAAGATATATATCTGAGAATTGCTATCGATTATCGAGGCTGTTTTTGCCTTATATTTTATATAAACACTGCTATCCGAAATATTCTCGATTTCCAATGTTGCCGTAATCTGGCCATTGATCGTGTTTTGTCGTATTGACCCTATTCTATATATTAAATCTCCATCTCGTTTTTCTACTTTCTCACTTGGTCGACGTGTCGCTCTGATACTATTTTGCTTCGGCGTCTGCGAGAATCCGCATCCTGAAATGCTTTTTTTTGCTAATTCCTTGATCGTATCTGTTCGCGGAACTGTGGTCGCCGCACCAGAAAAAACTTTACCAGTCTCAGTCTCAATAAGGCGGGCAAAAATACGAAGTTGGTCACCCAGCGTAGTTATGGAACCAACGACTAAGGTATCTACACCGAGTAAATTTCCAAGGTGTTTTGCGGTCACAAGCTCGAGTTTTCCGCTTTGCCCGAGTTCGATTTCGGAAAATATGACCTCTAATTGGGATCGCTCTATTACTTGCAGTCCGCTCGCATCCGTGAAAATACTGAGTACTAACTCATCAACAATATAGTTGCTCAATTCGCTGCACGTGCCGTCTGAATGTGGAAATGCAGATATTGCTACCGTTTTGCTGTTTTTTGTATTTGATTTATCAGCGATCTGCTGAGCTAGTTCATTCATGCCGGCCTCAAGGGTTTCGGCCGCATTGGCCATGTTTACGTAAAATGCATATATGAAAAGAATAATAATCCTGCCAATCATTGCTCAAACACCCCCATTATCTCGCCTGAGTTATTACTATAGAATTTTCGCATAGCTTTTTGAAATAATTTTATTGTCGCGTCGTTCTCGTTCAGTCCACCACCAGAAACGGAAACCTCTTTTGCGAAGATTGTTTTTCCTTCAGACTGGTCCTCTACGGCAATTTGCAATGTTAGAACGGTTGTCAATAGGTTTCCTGCATTGCTGAAACCAGAATGAAATATAGACGGAACTACAATATAGCGAGCGCGATTCGGTAATTTTACTATTCTAGCACCAGCATCATTCAAAAATAATTCAATCATATTTCTTTGAGGTTCGGTCAAATTAACGGGAGACTTGGAATAAATAACATATACTCCGTCTCTTTTGTTTGTCACCGAATCCTTCTTTGTCTCGGTATCGAAAGGGTCAGTGGGATTGACTGCCTCAGATTGCGTATCGCCTATATTATTGTGAAGTGTGATATAGGCGTCTCTTGCGGTAAAAACAGTGCCGACTAGCGCAAGTATCGCAAGCGTTATAGTTGCGAATCGATAGTCGCGGAAATAACCCCTAAATAATAATCCAGCGGAACCTAGATATAGTAGAAAAGTAACAAGTATTTTAATAAATAAAACTATAGTCATTCCCTTAAATATAGCCTCTCTAGTTCTTTTTCTTGATTAGATTGCGAAATTTCCGATTATCCTTCTGGGAAATTACGAAGTATGGTGTTCATGGCCGTGTTTTCTTATATAGTATATCAGCGTTATTATATATATCAATGACCTGTAGCGACTTGGCGGTAATTACGCCTTGATTAGACTGAAAATAAGTGCGTACTTACCGCGTTTTATGTAAAAGTTGTGGTTTACAAAATAGCCAGCTTCCGCTCGTCGTCGGTAATGTAGTCGCGCACCACCGGGATATTGCCCCGCTCCGGGGCCAATAGAAGCTGGAAGATGAAGCTCGGGCCGTGCAGGAAGTCGAATTCGACGGCGGCGAGATAGAATTCCCACATCCGCGCGAAGCGTTCGTCCAGCATCTCGACCACCGTGGCGCGGTGATCCTGGAACCGTTTGTGCCACTCGCTGATCGTCCAGGCATAGTGCAGGCGCAGGCATTCGCAGTCGCCGACCCAGAGCCCGGTCCGCTCGATCGCGGCAAACACTTCCGAGAGCGCCGGCGAATAGCCGCCAGGGAAGATGTATTTGCGCAGGAAAGGACCGGTGACGCCCGGCGGGGAGCTTCGCCCGATCGCGTGCACCAGGGCGAAGCCCTCCGGTGCGGTCAGCGCTTTGATCTGGCCGAAGAATTCGCCGTAGCGCGGCACCCCGATATGCTCCAGCGCGCCGACTGAGACGACCCGGTCGTAGGTGCCGGTCATGTCGCGGAGATCCTGCTCGATGAAGCTGACCCTGTCGGCGACGCCCTCGGCCTCGGCGGTGCGGCGGGCAACCGCAAGCTGCTCCGGCGAGACGTTGACGGCGGTGACGCGGACGCCGCAGGTTTTGGCCAGATAGATCGCCAGCCCGCCCCAGCCGCAGCCGAGTTCGGCCACATGCATGCCCGGTTCAAGCTTCAGCTTGGCGGCGACGTGGCGGACCTTGGCGGTCTGCGCCGCTTCCAGCGAGATGTCGCGGCTTGGAAAATAGGCGCAGGTGTAGCTCATGCTCTCGTCGAGCCAGAGCCGGTAGAAGTCTTCGGGAATATCATAGTGATGGCGGACGTTCTTTGCCGCCTGGCCGACCGGATTGGCCTGGTGCCAGCGCTTCAGGCCTTTCCAGACGCCCTGCAGCGCCTGCTGCACGGGGTGGCCGGCGAGATTGGTCCGGTTGATCGACAAGACGTGCATAAGATCAATGATCCCGCCGCCGTCTTCGATCGTCAGCCGCCCGTCCATATAGGCTTCCGCCGTCTTCAGTTCCGGGCTGAAGAAGATTTCGCGTTCGACCTTCGCGTCGTGCAGCCGGAGCGTCACTTCGGGATCGCCGCCCGGACCGAAGATGTGGGTCGCGCCGTCCGCATCGATGACGGTCAGCCGGCCCGTGCGCACGAAACGTTTCAAGAAGTGGCTGAGATAGCGCATGGAGAGGCTCTGACTACGGACACGTGAAAGTATCCCTAGCACCGATGGGAGAAAGCGCCAATCTGTCCCGGTATCGGGCGAATTGACTTCCCCGCTCCCCATCCCTATCTTCCGCGCGATTAGCCGAAGGCCGAAAGCCTGAGCCGCCGACCGGGGCGCGATCCCGGAGGTCACCACCCGCCAGCGAGTTTCGCCCGCGGGTGCGCTTAGCGCTTGGTCATTAGGACAACGAAGCGAAGGCTGAGCAGATGTTCGACACCCTGTCGGATCGCCTTTCGGGCATTTTCGACACGCTGACCCGGCGCGGCGCGCTCACCGACAAGGAGGTCGGCGAGGCGATGCGCGAGGTGCGCCGGGCGCTGCTCGAGGCCGATGTGGCGCTCGACGTGGTCCGCGAATTCACCGAGAAGGTGCGCGAGCGCGCCGTCGGCGTCGAGGTGATCAAATCGGTCACGCCCGGCCAGATGGTCATCAAGATCGTCAACGACACGCTGGTCGAGACGCTCGGATCGGACGCCGAGCCAATCAGCCTGGCGGCCGAGCCGCCGGTGCCGATCATGATGGTCGGCCTGCAGGGCTCGGGCAAGACGACGACGACGGCGAAGATCGCCAGGCGGCTGACCGCGCGCGGTAGAGCCAAGGTGCTGATGGCCTCGCTCGACACACGGCGTCCGGCCGCCCAGGAGCAGTTGCGGGTGCTCGGCGAGCAGGTCGGCATCGACACGCTGCCGATCGTTACCGGCCAGACGCCGGTGCAGATCGCCGGCCGCGCGCTGCAGGCGGCGAAGCTCTCCGGCTATGACGTGGTGCTCCTCGATACCGCCGGGCGCATCCATATCGACGACGAGCTGATGGCGGAAATGGCCGACATCAAGCAGGCGACGAACCCGCACGAAATCCTGCTCGTCGCCGACAGCCTGACCGGCCAGGACGCGGTCAATCTGGCCAAGAGCTTCGATGAGCGCGTCGGCATCACCGGCATCGTGCTGACCCGCGTCGACGGCGACGGCCGCGGCGGCGCGGCGCTTTCCATGCGCGCGGTCACCGGCAAGCCGATCAAGCTGATCGGCACCGGCGAGAAGATGGACTCGCTCGAAGACTTCCATCCCGATCGCATTGCCGGCCGTATTCTCGGCATGGGCGACATCGTCTCGCTGGTGGAAAAGGCAGCGACCGCGATCGATGCGGAAAAAGCCCAGAAAATGGCGAAAAAGCTCGCCAAGGGCGCGTTCGACCTGGAAGACCTCGCCGATCAGTTGAAGCAGATGGAAAAGCTCGGCGGCATGTCGGGCATGCTCGGCCTCCTGCCCGGCATCGGCAAGATGAAGAAGCAGATCGAAGCGGCCAATCTCGACGAGAGCATCGTCAAACGCCAGATGGCGATCATCGGCTCGATGACGCCGTTCGAGCGGCGCAATCCGAAGGTGCTGAACGCCAGCCGCAAGAAGCGGGTCGCCGCCGGCTCCGGCACCCAGGTGCAGGAGATCAACAGGCTTTTGAAGATGCACCGGCAGATGGCCGACATGATGAAGAAAATGGGCAAGGGCAAGGGCATGCTCGGGCGCATGCTCGGCGGCGGCGGGGCGCCGGATATGGACCCGGCCGCGCTCGAGGAGATGGCCAGGGGCGGCGGCCTGCCCAAGGATCTGCCGCCGCTGCCCGGCGGCATGCCCGGCCTGCCCGGCGGCATGCCCAACATTCCCGGCCTCTCCGGCCCCGGGCCGCTGCTGCCCGGTCTCGGCAAGGGCAAGAAGAAATAGCGATGATCACGATCGAGCTGGAAACCGAGCGGCTCCGGTTGCGCCAGTGGCGTCTCGACCATTTCGAGCCTTATGCCGCGTTTTACGGCGATCCGGAGGCTTCGAAATTCGTCGACGGTCCCAAGGATCGCGGCATGGCCTGGTACTACATGGCGTGCGAGGCGGGCCATTGGCATTTGCGCGGCTACGGCATGTGGGCCCTGGAAGAGAAGGCGACCGGCGACATGGTCGGCTTTTGCGGGCTGTGGCATCCCGGCGATTGGCCGGAGATCGAACTGGGCTGGTCTCTGTTCCGACCGGCGCGCGGGCAGGGCTTTGCCACTGAGGCCGCAAAAGGCGCGCGGTTTTGGGCCTATGAGACACTCGGCCTCAAAACGCTCGTCAGCTATATCGATCCCGAAAACGAGCCCTCTAAGCGCGTCGCGAAACGACTAGGCGCCAGCTACGAACAGACGATCACCCTGCGCGATACATCCGCGGAGGTTTATCGCCATCCCGCGCCCGACGGGGCGCATGCCGTCATGTGAACCAAGGACCACCGGCGTATCAGCGAAAGGACCCAATAAATGCCTCTGAAAATCCGTCTTGCCCGCGGTGGCGCCAAGAAGCGGCCCTATTACCGCATCGTCGTCGCCGATGCGCGCGCCCCCCGCGACGGCCGCTATATCGACCGCGTCGGCACCTTCAATCCGCTTCTGCCGAAGGATTCGGCCGAACGCGTCACGCTGAACGAGGACAAGATCAAGGACTGGATGGCCAAGGGCGCAAAGCCGACCGACCGGGTGCTGCGCTTCTTCGACGCCGCGGGGCTGGCCACGCGGCCGGCCCGCAACAATCCGAAGAAGGCGCTGCCCGGCAAGAAGGCGCAGGAGCGTCTCGACGCCAGGCGCGAGGCCGAGGAAGAGGCGGCCGAGGCCGCAAAGGCCGCGGCGGCTGAAGCGGAAGCGGCGCCGGCCGAGGAGGCCGCTGCCGAGGAAGCTGTTGCCGAAGAAGCTCCGGCGGAGGAGGCTCCTGCAGAGGAGGCTCCTACGGAGGAGGCTTCGGCTGAGGAAGGTGCTGCAGAAGAAGCGGCCGCCGAGGACGCCGGGGAAGACGCGGCTGCCGAAAAGGCGTAAGTTGGCGGCTGTCGAGATCGTTGCTGGACGCCGGCGCCGGTCCTGGGCCGCATTGCTTCCCTTGCGGGGGGATGGATGCTGCATTTGTCGACCTTGACCAGGCACAACCAGGATCTTCTCGCTGCGGCAGGAGAGAGCCACCGGTTGCGTATGTCCCCCAAAGCCCTCTCCCCTCTGGGGAGAGGGTTGGGTGAGGGGCAAAGGAAATGCTGCTCACCCTCACCCGACTTCGACCGGCGGTTCGGCTTCGCCTCACCGGGTCTTCGTATCCCTCTCCCTGGCAGGGAGAGGGAAGCACCGGCAATGCTGTTTGCCACGACCAGTGCTGGGCCGACGCACCACCATGCCCCGCGATGACCGCATCCTCCTCGGTATTGTCGGCGCCGCGCACGGCGTCCGCGGCGAGGTGCGGATAAAATCCTATACCGCCGAGCCGATGGCGCTTGCCGGCTATGGCGCGCTCACCGATGACAGCGGCCGAGCGATCGAGATCGCTCGTGCACGATCCGCCAAGGGCGACATGCTGGTGGCCAAGATCAAGGGCGTCGACGATCGCAGCGCCGCCGAGGCGTTGAACGGAACGCGGCTCTATATCGAGCGGGACCGGCTGCCGGCGCCGGACGCCGACGAGTTCTATCATGCCGACCTCATCGGCCTTTTGGCCGAGACGCCCGACGGCGCGGCGCTCGGCACGGTCACGGCCGTCGAAGACCATGGCGCCGGCGACATTCTCGACATTGCGCCGGCGGATGGCGCGCCGACGCTGATGATCCCGTTCACGCAAGCCGCGGTGCCTCTGGTCGACATCGCCGGCGGGCGGATCGTCGTCGACCCGCCGGAGGAGATCGCGGGCGAGGAGGAGGGCGCGTGACGGTCTGGCGCACCACCGTGCTGACGCTTTTCCCGGAAATGTTTCCGGGGCCGCTCGGCCTGTCGCTCGCCGGCAAGGGCCTCGACGATGGCCGGTGGGCGCTCGAAACCCTGAACATCCGCGACTTCGCCGCCGACAGACACCGCTCGGTCGACGATACGCCGGCCGGCGGCGGCGCCGGCATGGTGATGCGCGCCGACGTGCTGGCGGCAGCCATCGACCACGCAAGCGCGGGCGGCGACGCGCGGCCGCGCCTCTTGATGAGCCCGCGCGGCCGGCCGCTGACCCAGGCGCGGGTCCGCGAACTCAGCGATGGCCCCGGCGCGGTCGTCGTCTGCGGCCGCTTCGAGGGCGTCGACGAGCGAGTTATCGCGGCGCGCGACCTCGAGGAAATCTCGATCGGCGACTATGTGCTCGCCGGCGGCGAGGTCGCGGCAATGGTGCTGATCGAGGCCTGCGTGCGGCTTCTGCCGGGGGTGATGGGCAATGAAGACTCCGGCGCGGCGGAGAGTTTTGAAGGCGGCCTCCTGGAGCATCCGCAGTTTACGCGGCCGCAGGTCTTTGAAGGCCGCGAAATCCCCGAAGCGCTGATTTCGGGCCATCATGGCCGGGTCGAGGAGTGGCGGCGGCAGGAAGCCGAGCGGATCACCCGCGCGCGGCGCCCCGATCTCTGGGCGAAATACCGGGGCAAGTGAGGGCTTTAACCCCCACCCCCAACCCCCAGGGGAATCGCATTTAAGTAAATTGCTATTGCCTTTTGGAGAAGAAAGGATTCTTAAGGAGGCCTCTTTGTTGAGGAGGCTGAGATGGAAGCACTGATTTCGATCTTTCG
>JANQEG010000111.1 GCA_028278505.1 Rhodobiaceae bacterium | reverse complement strand
CCTCTCCCCAGAGGGGAGAGGTAAGATTCTTCAGTGCGTTGCGGCTTTCGTCCCCTCTCCCCGGCGGGGAGAGGGACAGGGTGAGGGGGCCGAAAGCGGCCAGTAACGAGGCGAAGCGTCAATTGAGCCGAAAAAGGCGGCCCGCCGGACCGCCTTTCCACCAATCGCTATGACCGCCTATAGCGATCCCGCAATCAGGCCGCGGCTTCCTCGCCGCCGCCTTCACCTTCCCCCTCGTGGCGGGCGCGGTCCTCGGCGCCCTTGGCGTCCGGATCGCGGTCGACGAATTCGATGACGGCCATGGCGGCGTTGTCGCCATAGCGGAAGCCGGCCTTGAGCACACGGGTGTAGCCGCCATTGCGCTCCGCATAGCGCGGGCCGATGACCTCGAACAGCTTCTTCGCCATCGCCTCGTCGCGAAGCCGGCTCGCCGCCAGCCGGCGGGCGTGCAGGTCGCCGCGCTTGGCCAGCGTCACCAGCTTCTCCACCACCGGCCGCAGCTCTTTGGCTTTGGGCAGGGTGGTGACGATCTGCTCGTGGCGAATCAGCGAGGCCGCCATATTGGCGAACATCGCCTTGCGATGGCTCCAGGTCCGGTTGAGCTTGCGACCGCGATTGCCGTGGCGCATGGCCCTCTCCTCATTCTCTGCCGCTTGCGGCCGTCTTCGGCCGGTTGGTCAAGCGGCGCGGTTACGATCAAGAGCGCTTTTCGTTTGGATTGAATCCCTCAAAGCGCTCTTTCTTTTTTTGTCGCGTATTCTTGTCCGAAAACCGGTTCCCACTTTTCGGGAATACGCGTAGTCGGGTCGATCAAAAATGATGATCCTCGAAACGCTTGGCCAGTTCCTCGATATTGTCGGGCGGCCAGTTGTTGATTTCCATGCCGAGATGCAGGCCCATGCCGGCGAGCACCTCCTTGATCTCGTTCAGCGACTTGCGGCCGAAATTCGGCGTGCGCAGCATTTCCGCCTCGGTCTTCTGGATGAGATCGCCGATGTAGACGATGTTGTCGTTCTTCAGGCAGTTGGCCGAACGCACGGAAAGCTCCAGCTCGTCGACCTTCTTCAGAAGCGCCGGGTTGAAGGCGAGTTCGGGCGCCTGCTCGTGGACGACCTCCTTCTCCGGCTCCTCGAAATTGACGAAGATCTGAAGCTGGTCCTGGAGGATGCGGGCGGCATAGGCGACCGCGTCGTCGGGCGTGACCGAGCCGTCGGTCTCGATCTGCAGGGTCAGCTTGTCATAGTCGAGCACCTGGCCCTCGCGGGTGTTCTCGACCTTATACGAGACCTTCTTGACCGGCGAATAGAGGCTGTCGACCGGGATCAGGCCGATCGGCGCGTCTTCCGGCCGGTTGCGGTCGGCGGCGACATAGCCCTTGCCGGTGTCGACGGTGAATTCCATGCGGATCTCGGCGTCCTCGTCGAGGGTGCAGATCACCAGTTCCGGGTTGAGTACCTCGACATCACCGACGGTCTGGATGTCGCCGGCGGTCACAATGCCCGGGCCGGACTTGCGCACGACCATGCGCTTCGGGCCCTCGCCTGCCATCTTGATGGCGATTTCCTTGATGTTCAGCACGATGTCGGTGACGTCCTCGCGCACCCCGGCGATCGAGGAGAACTCGTGCAGCACGCCGTCGATCTGCACCGCAGTCACCGCGGCACCCTGCAGCGACGATAAAAGCACGCGGCGCAGCGCATTGCCGAGCGTCAGCCCGAAGCCGCGCTCAAGCGGTTCGGCGACCAGGACGGCGAGCCGCGCCGGGTCGGCGCCGGCCGAAACGCCGAGCTTGTTCGGCTTGATCAGCTCTTGCCAGTTCTTTCGGATCACGTTCGTACCCTTTTTCCTTGCCGGTCCGGCATCGCCGCCGGCCTTTCGCACCCGCCTCGCCCCTTAAACGCCGGCGCTCAAAAATGTCGGGCGCCCCGCCGGTCCTGCCCCATGGGCGATGCGCCATCCGATCGTCTATCTGCGGTGCCGTCTGTCCGGCACCCGTTTCAAAAATCTTCAAACACGCCGACGCTTGCGCGGCCGGCAGCCATTGTGCGGGATCGGCGTCACGTCGCGGATCGAGGTGATGGTGAAGCCGGCCGCCTGCAGCGCCCGAAGCGCCGATTCCCGGCCCGACCCCGGACCGCTGACCTCGACCTCGAGCATCTTCATGCCGTGTTCGGCCGCCTTCTTGCCGGCATCCTCGGCCGCCATCTGCGCCGCATAGGGCGTCGACTTGCGCGATCCCTTGAAGCCCATGGACCCGGACGACGACCACGAGATCGCGTTGCCCTGGGCATCGGTGATCGTGATCATCGTGTTGTTGAAGCTGGAGCGCACATGCGCAACGCCCGAGGTGATGTTCTTGCGCTCGCGGCGGCGTACGCGCGTCGTGTCCTTCGCCATGTTCGACCTTTCACACGAACCGCCGGTGCGTCCTCAAATAGCCCGCGCCCGGCTTTCACTTTGCTTCGTCCGGCGGGGGTGTCCCCGCCTACTTCTTCTTGCCGGCAATCGGCTTTGCCGGACCTTTACGCGTCCGCGCATTGGTGTGGGTGCGCTGACCCCTGACCGGCAGCCCGCGACGATGCCGGAGCCCGCGATAGCAGCCCAGATCCATCAGCCGCTTGACGTTCATCGCCACCTCGCGGCGCAGATCGCCCTCGACCAGATAGTCACGGTCGATGACCTCGCGGATATGGATCACCTCGGCGTCCGACAATTCGTTGACCCGGCGCTCGGGCGCGATATTGGCGACCTCGATGATCTCCTTCGCCTTGGTCGGCCCGATACCGTGAATGTACTGCAGCGCGATCACCACGCGCTTGTTGGTGGGGATATTGACCCCCGCAATTCGAGCCACGCCAGTCTCTCCTCAATGCCGGGCCGCGCCACCAGCGCGCCCGATCGCCGTCCCGACCGCAACGCAAATCGGGACCGGCACCCGGTTCCACATTCGGTACCGGCGCCAATCCCTCGTCAACAGTGGAGTAGCGCCGGTATTTATCGGATTCCGCGCACCCCCGTCAACCGCGGGATGATCGAAATCCAGTGCTAAATTCCGCTCAAGTCCCGGCCTTCAAAACCCCGTCCACGGAAGCGGCGACCTCCTCGATGGTCTGCATGCCGTCGACCGATTTCAACAGCCCGGTATTGCGGTAGTAGTCGATCAGCGGCGCCGTCTGCGCGTGGTAGACGTCGAGCCGCTTTTTCAGGGTTTCGGCATTGTCGTCGGCGCGGGCGCCGCCGGTTTCCTTGATCCGGTTTTCGATGCGCGCGATCAGGATGCCGTCATCGACCGTCAGCTCGACGACGACATCGAGCCCGATCCCTTTTTCCTTCAGCATCTCGTCGAGCGCGCCGGCCTGAGCGACGGTGCGCGGAAAGCCGTCGAGAATGAACCCGTTGGCGCAGTCCGCTTCGTCGATGCGGTCGGAGACGATGGCGACGACGATGTCGTCGGACACCAGTTCCCCGCGCTCCATCACGTCCTTGGCCTTCAGCCCCACCGGCGTCGCCGCGGCAACGGCGGCGCGCAGCATGTCGCCGGTCGACAGTTGCGGAATGCCGAAATTCTCCACGATGCGGGCCGCCTGCGTGCCCTTGCCGGCGCCCGGCGGTCCAAGCAGGATCATTCTCATCGGCGTCGCGCCCCCCTCAGCTTCGCTTTCTTGACCAGACCCTCATACTGGTGCGCGAGCAGATGCCCCTGGACCTGGGAAACCGTGTCCATGGTCACCGACACCACGATCAGCAGCGAGGTTCCCCCGAAATAGAACGGCACGCCGGTATACGAGATCAGGAATTCCGGCAGCAGGCACACCAGCGTCAGGTAGATCGCGCCGACCGTGGTGATCCGGGTCAGCACATAGTCGATATATTGGGCGGTCCGCTCGCCCGGCCGGATGCCGGGGATGAAGCCGCCATGCTTGCGCAGATTGTCGGCGGTATCGACCGGATTGAACACGATCGCGGTGTAGAAGAACGCAAAGAAGATGATCATGCTGGCGTAGAGCAGCATGTAGAGCGGCTGGCCGTGGCCGAGCAGCGCCGTCACCGTGTTGAGCCAGTCCGGCGCGCCCTGGCCGCCGATGAAGCTCGCCACCGTGGTCGGCAGCAGCAGCAGCGACGAGGCGAAGATCGGCGGAATGACGCCGGCGGTGTTGAGCTTCAGCGGCATGTGCGAGGAATCGCCCTGGAACATGCGATTGCCGACCTGCCGTTTCGGATACTGGATGAGCAGCCGCCGCTGCGCCCGCTCCATGAACACGATGAAGGCGATGACGACGATGATGACGACGATCAGCAGCAGGATGATGGTGGTCGACAGCGCGCCCTGGCGGCCGAGTTCGAGGGTGCCGGCAATCGCCGAGGGAAGCTCGGCAACGATGCCGGCAAAGATGATCAGCGAAATGCCGTTGCCGATCCCGCGCGCGGTGATCTGCTCGCCGAGCCACATCAGGAACACGGTGCCGCCGGTCAGGGTGATCACCGTCGTCAGCCGGAAGAACCAGCCGGGGTCCTCGACGATGCCGGTCGAGCCTTCAAGCCCGATGGAGATGCCGTAGGATTGCAGCGTGGCGAGCAGCACGGTGCCGTAGCGGGTGTACTGGTTGATCTGCTTGCGGCCCTGCTCGCCTTCCTTCTTCAACTGTTCCAGATGCGGCGACACCGTCGTCATCAGCTGGATGATGATCGACGACGAGATGTAGGGCATGATGCCGAGCGCCAGCACCGCCATGCGGCCGACGGCGCCGCCGGCGAACATGTTAAAGAGGCCGATAATGCCGCTCTGGGCCTGATCGAAGGCCTGGGCCAGCGCCTGCGGGTCGATGCCCGGCATCGGCACATAGGTGCCCAGACGATAGATGAGAAGCGCACCGAGCGTGAACCAGATGCGCTTCTTCAGATCCGTCGCCTTTGCGATCGCCCCGAAATTCAGGTTTGCCGCAAGCTGTTCCGCTGCCGATGCCATGCTCTAGAGCCTTTCACGGCTTGTTTGAAACAATTCTGTTTCACGATTGGCGCGGCAGCCCGTCGGTGAGCCGCTCGCCGCGCGATGTGGGGCATCGGGCAAGAGCGGGTTGCCGACGGATGTCCGCCAATCGGAAACCCGAAGGGACGGGCGCTTTTGCGCCAATTCAGGCGCCGCGCCGCTTGACCATAGGCCCACTATGGCCGTGCGCGACGCGGCTTGATCTTGTCGCAAAATCGCTCCGTCAGAATGGTTCATACAAACCATGAAAGGCTCTTGCGCTCCGTCATTGGCCGCCCGGTGCGCCCCCTCATCGTCCGCCGTCTCAGGCGGTGTCTTCCTTGCCGCCGGTGATCGTCACCGTGCCGCCGGCCTTTTCGACCGCGGCGATCGCGGTTTTCGAGGCGCCTTCGATCTCGAAGCTGAGCGCCGCCTTCAACTCGCCGCGCCCGAGCAGCCGGACGCCGTCCTTGACCCGGCGCAGGACGCCTGCCGCAACCAGGCTCGCCGCCGTCACCGGCGCGGTCTTGTCGAGCTTGCCGGCATCGACCGCCTGCTGCACCCGGTCGAGATTGACCGCGTTGAAGTCCTTGGCGAATATGTTGTTGAAGCCGCGCTTCGGCAAGCGCCGATGCAGCGGCATCTGGCCGCCTTCGAATCCCTTGATCGCCACGCCCGAGCGCGATTTCTGGCCCTTATGACCGCGCCCGGCGGTCTTGCCGAGGCCCGATCCGAGGCCGCGGCCGAGGCGTTTGCGCGGCTTTCTGGCGCCGGCATTGTCACGCAGATCGTTGACTTTCATCGTTCCGCCTCAGCCTCACTCTTCGACGATACGGACCATGTGGGCGACCTTGGCGATCATGCCCCGCACGGCCGGCGTGTCCGGCAGTGTGCGCCGCCGGTGCATCTTGTTCAGCCCGAGCCCGACGAGGGTCCGGCGCTGAATGTCCGGCCGGCGGATCGGGCTGCCGATCTGCTCGACCGTGATCGTTTTTGTGTCATCCTTCGCCATCGGGCTCAATCCTTCCTTGGCGCCGCCGCTCAGGTTTCGGCCGCGTCGCCGACGAGGTCGCGCCGGCGCGACTGCAGGGCCGAGACCTTCATGCCGCGCCGCGCCGCGACGCTGCGCGGGCTGTCTTCCTTCTTCAACGCCGAAAACGTCGCCCGCACCATGTTGTAGGGATTGGCCGAGCCGAGCGATTTTGCCACGACGTCCTGGACGCCGAGGGTCTCAAAGACGGCGCGCATCGGACCACCGGCGATGATCCCGGTGCCGGCGGGTGCGGCGCGCAGGACGACGCGGCCGGCGCCGTGGCGCCCGTCGACGTCGTGATGCAGCGTGCGGCCCTCGCGCAGCGGCACCCGAATGATGTTGCGCTTGGCCGCCTCGGTCGCCTTGCGGATCGCTTCGGGCACCTCACGCGCCTTGCCGTGGCCGTAGCCGACCCGGCCCTTCTGATCGCCGATCACGACCAGCGCCGCAAAGCCGAAGCGCCGGCCGCCCTTGACGACCTTGGCAACACGGTTGATGTGCACCAGCTTGTCGACGAATTCGCTTTCGCGCTCTTCGCGATCTCTGCCCGCTCGTTCTCTACCCGCCATTACGTCCGTCCTGACCTGCTCTTTTGTCCTTCAGGGTCAAAATTCCAAACCGGCTTCGCGCGCCGCATCGCCCAGCGCCTTCACCCGGCCATGATAGCGATAGCCGCCGCGGTCGAAGATCACCTTGGTGATGCCCGCCGAGGAGGCCCGTTCGGCCACCAGCTTGCCGACCATGCCGGCGGCTTCCTTGTCGGCGCCGGTCTTGATCTTGCCGCGCATGTCCTTTTCCGCGCTCGATGCGGAGGCAACCGTCTTGCCCTCGCGGTCGTCGATGATCTGCGCGTAGATGTGCTTTGACGACCGGAACACGGAAAGCCGCGGCCGGCCGTTCGCCGCTTGGCGAATGGAGCGGCGCACCCGTGCGGTGCGCCGTGCCGAAGTGGTGTTGCCTGAAGCCATTGCCCGTGCCTCGTTACTTCTTCTTGCCTTCCTTGCGGAAGATGTACTCGCCGGCGTATTTCACGCCCTTGCCCTTATACGGCTCCGGCGGCCGGTATTTGCGGATTTCCGCCGCCACCTGGCCGACGCGCTGCTTGTCGATGCCCGACACCACGATCTCGGTCGGCTTCGGACAGGCGATGTCGATGCCTTCGGGAATCGCGTATTTGACCTCGTGGCTGAAGCCCAGATTGAGCTGCAGCTCGCGGCCCTGGACCGCGGCGCGATAGCCGACGCCGCTGATCTCCAGCCGCTTTTCCGCGCCGTCGGTGACGCCGGCGACGATGTTGGCGACCATCGACCGCGACAGCCCCCACATGGAGCGCGCCCTTTTGCTGTCGTCGACCGGCGAAACGACGATTCCGTCCTCGCCCAGCTCGGCGCGCACGTCGTCGGACAGCGTGAACGACAATTCGCCCTTCGGCCCCTTTACGGTGACCGTGCTGCCGTCAATCGTCGCCGTCGCCCCGGCGGGAACCGTGATCGGCTTCTTACCTATGCGTGACATCGAACCAACCTGCCCGATTCCGTTGTTGTTTCAACTCGCCCGCCCGATCAGAAGATCTTGCAGAGCACCTCGCCGCCGACATTCTTCTCGCGCGCCTCGTGATCGGCCATCACCCCCATCGGCGTCGACAGGATCGACACGCCGAGCCCGTTGGAAACGCGCGGGATGTTGCGCACCGAGGCGTAGACCCGGCGCCCCGGCTTGGAGATGCGCTCGATCTCGCGGATGACCGGCGAGCCGTCGTAATATTTCAGTTCGATCTCGATCTCGTTCTTGCCGTCGTCATGCTCGACGGTGGCGTAACCGCGGATATAGCCCTCGTCCTTCAGCACTTCGAGCACGCGGGCGCGCATCTTCGAGGCCGGCGTGCGCACCATCGACTTGTTCCGCATCTGGGCATTGCGGATGCGGGTCAGCATATCGCCCAAGGGATCGGTCATTGCCATAGGCGTCGTTCCTTACCAGCTCGATTTGACCATGCCCGGAATAAGTCCCTGGCTGCCCAATTCACGAAGCGCGATGCGCGACATCTTCAGCTTGCGATAGAAACCGCGCGGCCGCCCGGTCACCTCGCAGCGATTGCGGATACGCACCTTGGCCGAATTGCGCGGCACCTCGGCCAGCTTCAGCCGCGCCTGGAACCGCTCTTCAAGCGAGAGATTCTGGTCGTTGGCAATCGCCTTCAGCGCGGCCCGCTTGGCGGCGTGCTTGGCCACCAGGCGACGCCGCCGCTTATTCTTCTCAATCGCGCTCTTCTTCGCCATTTCGTCCTCGCGCTTTCTCGTGCCGCGTCAGCCGCGGAACGGAAAATTGAACGCCTTCAGCAACGCCCTTGCCTCGTCATCGGAGCTGGCGGTGGTGCAGACGACAATGTCCATGCCCCAGATCGAATCGACCTTGTCGTAGTCGATTTCCGGGAACACGATGTGTTCCTTGATGCCCATCGCGAAATTGCCGCGCCCGTCGAAGCTCTTGGTGTTGAGGCCGCGAAAGTCGCGGACCCGCGGCAGTGCGATGTTGACCAGCCGGTCGACGAACTCGTACATGCGCGCCTTGCGCAGCGTCACCCGGGCGCCGACCGCCATGCCCTCGCGCAGCTTGAAGGTGGCGATCGACTTGCGCGCCTTGGTCACCACCGGCCGCTGGCCGGCAATGAGCGCGAGGTCGTCGGCCGCCGACTTGGCCTTCTTGGAATCGCCGACCGCCTCGCCGACGCCCATGTTCAGCACCACCTTGTCCAGCCGCGGCACCTGCATCGGATTGGCGTAGCCGAACTCCTCGATCAGCTGCGGGCGGATCGACTCTTCGTAGTGCGTCTTGAGCCGCGGCTCGTAACTCGCCTCAGCCATCGATCAAATCTCCCGAACGCTTGGCGTATCTGACCTTCCGCCCGTCGTCCAAGGTCTTGAAGCCGACCCGTGTCGGCGCCCCGTCCTTGGGATCCTCGAGCGCCAGATTGGACAGATCGATCGCCGCCTCCTTGGACACGATCCCGCCATCCTGGGCGGCGGTCTGCTTCTGGTGGCGGCGGACCATGTTGAGGCCGCGCACCAGCGCGCGATTGTCCTTCGGCATCACCTTGATGACCTCGCCCTTGCGGCCGCGCTCGCGGCCGGTCAGCACGACGACGTGGTCTCCTTTGCGGATCTTCTGCGCCATCACAGCACCTCCGGGGCGAGCGAAATGATCTTCATGTGGTTCTTCGCCCGAAGCTCGCGCGGCACCGGGCCGAAGATGCGGGTGCCGATCGGCTCCTTCTGGTTGTTGATCAGCACCGCCGCATTGCGGTCGAAGCGGATCACCGAGCCGTCGGCGCGGCGGATGTCCTTGGCGGTGCGCACCACGACCGCGCGCATCACGTCGCCCTTCTTGACGCGGCCGCGCGGGATCGCCTCCTTGACGCTGACCACGATGACGTCGCCGACGCCCGCGGTCTTGCGCTTGGAGCCGCCCAGCACCTTGATGCACTGGACCCGCCGGGCGCCGGAGTTGTCGGCCACTTCGAGTTGGCTCTGCATTTGAATCATGGGTCACAATCCTCGCCCGCGCTTACGCGCTTGCCGCGCCTTCGGCCACCACGCGCCAGGTCTTCGACTTGGAGACCGGCCGGCACTCCACGATGCGCACCTTGTCGCCGATCTTGTGCCGGTTCTCCTTGTCGTGCGCGCGGTACCTCTTGGAGCGCTTGATGATCTTCTTGTAGAGCGGGTGCATGACACGGCGCTCGACCAAGACGATGATCGTCTTGTCGGCCTTGTCGCTGACCACGACCCCCTGCAATTCCCGACGCGGCATGGCTCCAAACTCTCCTAAGAGGCGCTCTGCTGCTTGGCGTGCAGCAAGGTCTTGATGCGCGCGATCCCGCGCCGCACCTGGCGCACCCGCGCCGTGTTCTCCAGTTGCCCGCTCGCCTTCTGGAAGCGCAGGTTGAACTGCTCCTTGCGCAGCTCCATGAGCGAGTCCTTGAGCTCGTCGGCCGTCTTGGCCTTGAGGTCCGACAGCTTCATCTAGCCCTCCTCGCCGATACGGGCGACGAACTTGGTCTGCAGCGGCAGCTTCGCGGCGGCCAGGGTGAAGGCCTCGCGCGCGAGGGACTGCGGCACGCCGTCGAGCTCGAACATGATCCGGCCCGGCTTGACCCGGGCGGCCCACCACTCGGGCGAGCCCTTGCCCTTGCCCTGGCGCACCTCGGCCGGCTTCTGCGAGACCGGCACGTCGGGGAAGACGCGGATCCACAGCTTGCCGACACGCTTCATGTGCCGGGTGATGGTGCGCCGCGCCGCCTCGATCTGGCGCGCGGAGATGCGGCCGGGCGAGACCGCCATGAGACCGTAGGCGCCGAAGGTCAGCGTATAGCCGCCCTTGGCGACGCCGTGAATCCGGCCCTTATGCGCTTTGCGGTATTTGGTCCGCTTGGGCTGCAACATGGTTCTGCTCCTTCACCTCCGGGCGGCGCCTAGCGCCCCGGATGGGCCTCCTGCTGGCGTTTCTCCTGGGCCATGGGGTCGTGCGCCATGATCTCGCCCTTGAAGACCCAGACCTTGATGCCGCAGGTGCCGTAGGTCGTCTTGGCCGTGGCCTCGCCGTAGTCGATGTCGGCGCGCAGGGTGTGCAGCGGCAC
>JANQEG010000045.1 GCA_028278505.1 Rhodobiaceae bacterium | reverse complement strand
TAGAGCGTCGGGCGATAAGGTTGATTCAATTCTGTTTCACGATTGGCGTGGCGGCCCGCCGGTGAGACGCTCGCCGCGCGATGTGGGGCATCGGGCAAGAGCGGATCGACGGCGGACGCCCGCCAATCGGAAACCCGAAGGGACGGGCAGATTTGCGCCAATTCCGGCGCAAAGCCGCTCGGCCGGGCCACCAGCCCGCCCTTCGCGTCTTTGCTTGACCTTGTCACAAATCTGCTCCGTCAGAATGGGTCAACCTTGCCGCCCGACGCTCTAGCCGCCGCCGCGGGCGATCAGCACCGGCACTTCGGCCTGGTTGATGACCCGTTCGTCCTTGGAGCCGAACAGCATCCGGCCGAATCCGGTCCGGCCGAAATTGCCGAGCACGATCAGTCCGGCCTTCCGCGCCTTGGCGACCTCGACGATCGTCTCGTCGGCGGCACCTTCCTCGACCAGACCGTGGGCCGAGACGCCCATGTCGCGCATGAAGGCGACGACCCGGTCGACGATCGGCTGCGCCTCCGCCTGGCGCCGCTCGCTGTGCACGGGAACCCGCACCGAAAGCACCGTGATCGGCACCTTGCCGGTTTTGGCGATTTCGGCGGCGGTCACCGCCGCCATGTCGCTGTAGCGCGAGCCGTCGGTGGCGATCAGGATCGACGACCACATGTCCGCCTCCTCCGGCACCACCAGCACGCCGCACGGCGCATAGCCGATGACCTTTGCGGTCGCGTCGCCGAGCATGATCCGCGCCAGCCCGCGGCGCCCGCGCCGACCCATCACCACCAGATCGACGACCAGCGATTCCGCGGCCGAAACGATGACCTCATAAGGGTCGCTGCCGTGCCGGATATGGGTCGTGCACTCGATTCCGGCCGCCTTTGCTGCGGCTGCGACCCGTTTCAGGTTCTCCGACAGCTTCTTTTCTTCCTCGCTGTCGGCCTGGGGGCCGAGCCAGCCGGTCTCGCCGGGATTGGCCTGCGCGGTCAGGGCATGGAGATGGGCGCCGGTCTGTGCGCAGAACGCCACCGCGACCCGTTCGGCGCCGGCGCTGTAGAGCGATCCATCGGTGGCGAGCAGAACGTTCTCGAAGCGCCCGACAGGCGACAGCTGCGACGTGGTCAACGACGTGTCCTCCGGGGTGGCCAGACCGGACATTATCGTATCACCGCTTTGCCTTCAGACCCATCGCTTCCCAGAAGCGGTCGGTGAACAGGCCGTGCACGACCGAAAACACAAACGCGATCGCGATCGGCAGCAGGAAATAGGTCTTGTCGCCGGCATTGGTCGCCTCGGCGATGGCGCGGATGTCGGCGCTGAAATGGTAGAGCAGATAGTAGAGCAGGCCGCTGAGCACGCCATAGGCGAGCGCCGCTTTGGTTTTCGGGCGCAACATCACCATGTTGCGCAATCTGCGGCGGATGTTGGGAGAGGTTACGAGCGGCGCGGCGGCGCCGGCATGGAGGCTCATGGGAAATCGTCCTGGCTGCGTACCCGAATGACGAAACAACGGCAATCGCAGGAAAGACGGAATCCCCCCGAAACCGGCGCGGATCGGATACCGATTTCCCCGCACCGCACAAAACCACAACTGCCTGCTGGTTCTGGTCGCAGAGTATTGTCGGAAACATATGCATTGGCTAATGAATTATTTTTCTATAATATTCCTAAATGGAATATCACAAACTCCCGGACATACGCGGTTGGGCGGCGCTGCGGGCGGTCGTCGAATATGGCAGCGTCTCGGCCGCCGCCGACGCCCTCCATATCGGACAGCCGGCCGTGACCAAGCGGCTCCGGGCGCTCGAAGTGAGCTATGGCGTGCCGCTTTCCGAGCGGGCAGGGGGGCGGCTGCGCCTCACCAAGGCCGGCGAAAAGGTCTATCTGCTCGCCGTGCAGACCCTCGACCGGCAGTCCGCGGTCAGGCGCGAGATCAACGAACTTCTGCGCGGCCGGTCGAGCCTGCGTCTCGATGCGACGATTGCCGTCGGCGAGCATCTGCTGCCCGGCGTGCTGATCGAATTCGCCGAACGCTATCCCCAGTTCCGCCTCGACACCCGGCTCGACTACGGTCGCCAGATCGCCACCAATCTCGCCAACGGCCTCACCGACATCGCGCTGTTGGAGCGGGCGCCGGACCACCCGGACCTGTTGGTGCAGAAATGGATGGACGACGAATTGCTGCTGGTCTGCGGGCCGCGGCATCCGCTCGCCCATGAGGAGATGATCCCGGCCGCGATGCTGCCGGATCTGAGCTACGTGCTGCGCGAACCGCAGGCGTCTGCCCGCCTCGACCTGGACGAGGCGCTGAAGCGCCTCGGCTTTACCGAGCTTCGTGTCGCGCTCGAAGTCGGCGGCACCGACGCCCTCGTCAACGTGCTGATGCCCGGCGGCCATGTCAGCTTCGTGCAGCGCTTCGCCGTGGCCGAGGATATCCGCGCCGGCCGGCTGCACCACATCAAGGTGAGCGGCTTTCACATCATGCGGACCTTGTGGATCGCCCGCCACCGCTCAAGCATCGACCATCCCGTGGCCGAGGCGCTGATTTCGGTGATAAGGGGACGGTGAAGCTTTTCAGTTCTTCTTGCGGAACGAATCGAGCGAAACGACGTCGGCGCCGGCCGGTTCGTCGTCCTCATTGGCCTTGTCCTTGGCTTTCGCCTTCGCCTTGTCCTTGGCCTCGGCCGCCGGCGCCTTTGCGCTGTCCGGCTTCCGCTCGACCGTGTCGGCCAGCGCCGTCAGCGCGTCCTCCGCCGCCTTTGCCGCCAGATCGTCGTCGTCATCGTCTTCGGCGTCGTCCTTCATGACGTCGAACTGCAGGCCGAACTGCACGGAGGGGTCGAAAAAGCCCTTGATCGCATCGAACGGCACGGCGAGCTGTTCCGGAATGCCGTTGAAGGAAAGCCCGACCGAGAAGCCGTGCTCGCCCACTTCCAGATCCCAGAACTGATGCTGGAGCACGATGGTCATTTCTTCCGGGTATTCGGATTTCAGCCGCGGCGAGATGCGCACGCCGGGCGCATCGGTGTCGAAGGCGATGAAGAAATGATGCTCGCCGGGCAGGCCGGTCAGGGCGACTTCCTGCATCACCTTACGGATGACACCGCGCAAGGCTTCTTGCGCCAGGACGTCGTAACGGATCAGGTCTTCCGACATCTTCACCCCGCGAATCCGGCTGAATCCTGCTTAGCGCATGAACTGATTCACTTCCAGGCCCGATCGTCAGCGGCTGTCATGGCTTGTGAATCGAAGTGGGGGCTTCTGTTGCCAGGTGCCCCCGAACCCCGCCTAACGATGCTTAATCGCCAGGGCTTTGATTTCGGTTTTGTTCACTGCATTACGCAGCGATCGCCACCGGAGCATAGTTGTCGTTGGCAACTATTAAGTCGGCCCGATAACGGCGGTACCATGCCGGGCAAAAGCACAGCCTTTACGCCCTCGTCGATCCTGTTTCGCCCCCGCCGCAACCCGGCCTTCGCCGGGCTCTGGTGGAGGCGCCGGGTACCGCCCCCGGGTCCGATAGGTTTATTGCGCTGACCGTTTATTGCCATAGCCGGCCGAAGCCGGCCTTCGGAATATAGGAAATCCGAAAGGCGAAGGGAAGGTCGGCGCCCGCGGGGTGTAAATCGGCCGCGCTTGGTTTGCGTCCGTGCCCCGTTGCGGCAGAATGGTCGACCGATCGAATCGCAGGACGCCATCCATGCGCCAATATCTCGACCTGCTGGCCCGGATTCTTGACGAGGGCGTCGTCAAGGACGACCGCACCGGCACCGGCACACGCTCGGTTTTCGGCCATCAGATGCGGTTCGATCTGGAGGCCGGCTTTCCGCTCTTGACGACCAAGAAGCTGCACCTGAAGTCGATCATCCACGAATTGCTGTGGTTTCTGGCCGGCGACACCAACATCGCCTATCTGAAGGCCAATGGCGTGCGCATCTGGGACGAATGGGCCGACGAGGCCGGGAATCTCGGCCCGGTCTACGGCCATCAATGGCGCTCCTGGCCGAGGCCGGACGGCGGCACCATCGACCAGATCGCCGGGGTGATCAATGAGATTGGCAACAATCCCGATTCGCGCCGGCTGATCGTCACCGCATGGAACCCGAGCGATGTCGACCGCATGGCGCTGCCGCCCTGCCATTGCCTGTTTCAGTTCTACGTCGCCGGGGGCCGGCTCTCCTGCCAGCTCTACCAGCGCTCCGCCGACGTCTTTCTCGGCGTGCCGTTCAACATCGCTTCTTACGCGCTGCTGACCATGATGGCGGCGCAGGTGACCGGCTATCGCACGGGCGAATTCGTCCACACGTTCGGCGACGTGCACCTGTATTTGGACCACCTTGAGCAGGCTGAACAGCAAATAACACGCGAACCGCGCCGTTTGCCGATGATGAGTATCAATCCGGACGTGAATTCGCTCTTTGATTTCGTGTATGACGATTTCCGGCTCAGCGGCTACGATCCGCATCCGCATATCAAGGCGAATGTGTCCAAATGAGCGCGCAGACTTTGCCTGCACTCTTTGTCGGGTCCTCTGTGGAGGGTCTCCACGTCGCGCACGCCGTTCAGGAACTCCTTGAATACGACGCCGAGGTCACAGTTTGGCCCCAAGGTATCTTTCGACCGACGCGAACGGTTCTGTCAGACCTGCTCGCTGCTTTGGATCAGTTCACCTTCTCCGTGTTTGTCTTTTCGCCCGACGATATCGTGACGATGAGAGGCACGTCGCATCGCATCATACGGGATAATGTTCTCTTCGAGTTTGGGATGTTTGTCGGGAGAAGAGGGCCGGACCAGAGCTTTTACATCACGCCACGTGACACGTTGGACTTTCATTTGCCAACGGATCTTCTCGGCACCACCGCCCTGACATATCAGGCGGATAGGAAAGACGGGAATCTTCTCTCTGCGGTCGCGCCCGCATGCAACAAGATGCGTCGGGCCATAGAAACTTGGCGCAATGCGTCCTTCGATCACTCCTCGGAAAAAAGTTCTCATTCCGTGACCGCCGAACAACGATTTGAGGCCATGGTTGAGGCATGGAATGCCCCGCAGATGAAATCAGCGCGTCAGGCACTTCGGGAAGGCATTAATACCGATCCCTACTCTCGTACAGCAGCCGAGACCGCGGCATTGCAGACGGTATTTGCTTTACTGGAGTCCATCTCCGACAAAGTGCTTTCCGGTGAGTTCGCCGAAGCGCCGGCGCAAAAGGAATTCCGAAAGGCCATATTGGCCTTTTGGCCAAACGCCGCGGTTGCTTTGGCCCCCCCGAACCATGTCGATGAATGGTGGGAGCCGCTTCCAAGGATTGCGCAATTATATTTCAAGTGGAAATCTGAGTGACGCGATCTACGCCGCGCATTGCCTTGATTGTTGCCGTTGCCGAGAACGGCGTCATCGGCCGCGACGGCACGATGCCGTGGCGCCTGTCGTCGGATCTGAAATATTTCCGCCGCCTGACCATGGGCAAGCCGGTGATCATGGGCCGCAGGACCTTCCAGTCGATCGGCCGGCCGCTCGACGGCCGCGACAATATCGTGATCACCTGCGATCGGGGCTTTGCGGCCGACGGGGTGACCATCGTCCGCTCGCCCGATGACGCGCTCGAACGGGCCGCCGCCTTTGCCGAAGCACGCGGTGCCGACGAGATCATGGTGATCGGCGGCGGCACGATCTATGCGGCGATCTTCGATCGCGCCGACCGGCTCTATTTGACCGAGGTCCACGCCGCGCCGGACGGCGACACAAAATTTCCCGATTTCGAGCGCCATGAATGGCGGGAGATATCGCGGCAGCGTTTTGCCGCCGGAGCAAAGGACAGCGCCGCCTATTCGCTGGTCGTCTATGAGCGGAAACGATGATTTTTCACGCTTTTCAATGCGGCCCGATTGACAAGTGGCGCCGGTGACGCCACCTGCTAGAACAAGCGCCGGCGGTTGCCCCGCGTTCACGGGCGGCGGCCCGGTCGGTTTCGTTGAAAGGGAACCCCGAGTCGCCTATAACCCCGCGCAACGGTTTTGCGATTGACGTCCGGACGCATTGCCGCCCATTTCGGCGAACTTGATATCGGACGTTTCCCTTGCAAAGGATGGGATAATGCCTTGGAGCAATAATAACGGTGGCGGCGGCTGGAAAGGCGGCGGCCCGTGGGGGGCCGGCCCGCAGGGGCCGAGCGGACCGACACCGCCGGACCTGGAGGAGCTGCTGCGGCGCGGTCAGGACCGCATCCGCGACCTCCTGCCCGGCGGCGGTCGCTCGATCGGCGCCAAAGGGATCGGCCTGATCATCGGCATCCTCGTGCTGGCCTGGATGGCGAGCGGTTTCTACCGGGTGCAGCCGGACGAACTCGGCGTCGAACTCGTCTTCGGCAATCTCTACGATCAGACCCAGCCCGGCCTCAACTACAACTTTCCTTATCCGATCGGGGCGTCGTTTACACCGAGCGTGCTGACCATTCGCGAGACCACGATCGGCATGCGCGACATCGACGCCCGCGGCAGCGGCGCGGTACGCGACGTGCCCGAGGAAAGTCTGATGCTGACCGGCGACGAGAACATCGTCGATGTCGACTTCAAGGTGCAATGGCGCATCAAGAACGCCGTCAACTTCCTGTTCAATATCCAGAATCCGGAAAGTTCGGTGAAATCGGTTGCCGAAAGCGCCATGCGCGAAGTGGTCGGCCGCAACAACATCGAACTGATCCTGACCCAGGGCCGCGCCCAGGTCGAGGCCGATGTCCAGGAGCTGATGCAGTCGACCCTCGACACTTACGGCGCCGGTATCGAAATCACCCAGGTGCAGATGCAGAAGGTCGACCCGCCGTCCCAGGTGATCGACGCCTTCCGCGACGTCCAGGCCGCCCGCGCCGACCAGGAGCGGCTGCAGAACGAGGCCCAGGCCTACGCCAACAAGGTGGTGCCCGAGGCGCGCGGTGAGGCGGCCGGCATCGTCCAGCGCGCCAACGCCTATCGCGACCAGACCGTGGCGCTTGCCCGCGGTGAGGCGGACCGCTTCTTAAAAGTCTACGAGGAATATCGGAAAGCGCCGGAAGTGACCCGCAAGCGTATCTTCCTGGAAACCATGGAACGCGTGCTCGGCGGCACCGACAAGGTGCTCATCGACGGCAGCGGCGGCAGCGGCGTCGTGCCCTACCTGCCGCTCGACGAACTGACCAGGCGCGGCGCAGCAGGAGATCGCAGGTGATGAAGACCGGTATTTTTGGCGCCCTGCTGGCGCTGATCCTGGCCGCGCTGCTGGCCCTCTACAGCGCCGCCTATATCGTCTATCCGACGCAGCAGGCGATCGTCCTGCAGTTCGGTGAAGTCAAGCGGCCCATCGTCGAGCCGGGCCTCTACTTCAAGATCCCGTTCATCCAGAACGTGGTCATGATCGACAAGCGCATCCTCGACCTCGATACGCCGCCCCAGGAGGTGATCGCCTCCGATCAGAAGCGGCTCGTGGTCGATGCGTTTGCCCGCTACCGCATCTCCAATCCGGTGCTGTTCTATCAGGCCGTCAACCGCGGCAATCTGATCGAGGCCAACAGCCGGCTTTCGACGTTCCTGTCGTCTGCGCTCCGTGCGGTGCTCGCCGATGCCAGCTTCGTTGCCGTCGTGCGCGACAAGCGGCCGGAACTGATGGCGGAAATCCTCAGGCAGGTCGGCATCCGCGCCGGCGGCATCGGCATCCAGGTGGTCGATGTGCGCATCAAGCGCGCCGATCTTCCCGAGGCCAACAGCCAGGCGATCTATCAGCGCATGGAAACCGAGCGTCAGCGCGAGGCGACCGAGATCCGCGCCCAGGGCGAGGAGGCGGCCCGCCGCATCCGCGCGCAGGCCGACCGCGACGTGACCGTGATCATCGCCGAGGCCAATCGCGAAAGCGAGCAGATCCGCGGTGACGGCGACGGCGAGCGCAACGCGATCTTCGCCCAGGCGTTCTCGCAGGATCCGGACTTCTTCGCCTTCTACCGCTCGATGCTGGCTTACGAGAAGGGTCTGCAGTCGTCCGACACCCGCATGGTGCTGTCGCCGGATTCGAGCTTCTTCGAATACTTCAACAATCCCGCAGGCGGGCCCGTTCCGGGCGGCACGGCGCCGGCGAGGCAGCCGCCCGCTTCCGGAGAAGGAGCGGCCGGTTCCGGCCAATGAGCGATTTTCTGACCGCGGTCGGTCTGGTGCTGGCGATCGAAGGCGCCATCTATGCCGCAGCACCGTCGGCGCTGAAGAGGATGATGATGGTCGCGCTCGAGACGCCGGACGGCACGCTGCGCACGGCCGGCGTCGCAGCGCTTGCCCTTGGCGTCGGCATCGTCTGGCTGGTGCGGGGGTAGAGCGTATTCCCGAAAAGCGCTCTTTAGCGATCGCGGGAATGTGCGTCGCTTTTCGGCCTGATGGCCATGTTAATGGTCGCGGCCGTCGTCGAGGATGTCCGGGCCGCTGCGGCGGCCGATTTCAGAGCTGAGGAGAACAGCCGATGACCATGAGTTTCGGGTCATTCGTTCGCACCACCGGGTTGAGCGCGGCCGTCGCCGCCGCCTTGACGATGGGTGCCGCGCTGGTCCAGCCGGCGCCGCTGCTGGCGCAAGGGCCGCAATCGGTCGCCGACATCGCCGACGGCCTGGTCGATGCCGTCGTCAACATTTCCACCTCGCAGAAGGTTTCCGGCGGGCAGGGCATCCCGATGCCGAACCTGCCGGAGGGTTCGCCGTTCCGCGAGTTCTTCGACGAGTTCTTCAACCGCCGGCAGGGCGACGAAAACCGGCCGCGCCGGGTCCAGTCGCTCGGCTCCGGCTTCGTCTTGACCGGCGACGGCCTCGTGGTGACCAACAATCACGTCATTGCCGAGGCCGACGAGATCACCGTCAATTTCAACGACGGCAGCAAGCTGGTTGCCGAACTCGTCGGCCGTGACAGCAAGACCGATCTCGCCGTGCTCCGGGTCAAGCCGGACACGCCGCTGACCTCGGTCAATTTCGGCAATTCCGACGATCTGCGCGTCGGCGACTGGGTGATGGCGATCGGCAATCCGTTCGGGCTCGGCGGCTCGGTAACGCTCGGCATCGTCTCGGCGCGGAACCGCGACATCAATTCAGGGCCTTATGACGACTTCATCCAGACCGATGCGGCCATCAACCGCGGCAATTCCGGCGGTCCGCTGTTCAACATGAACGGCCAGGTGGTCGGCATCAACACGGCGATCATCTCGCCGACCGGCGGCTCGATCGGCATCGGCTTTGCGATCCCGACCGAAATCGCCCGCAACGTCATCGACCAGCTCATCAAATATGGCGAGACAAGGCGCGGCTGGCTCGGCGTCCGCATCCAGCACGTCACCGAGGATATCGCCGAAAGCCTTGCCATGGGCGAGCCGCGCGGCGCGCTGGTCGGCGGACTGATGTCCGGCAGCCCGGCCGAGCGGGCCGGGATTCAGTCGGGCGACGTCATCCTCAGCTTCGACGGCAAGACCGTGCCGGAGATGCGCGACCTGCCGCGCATGGTCGCCGACACCCCGATCGGCAAGGCGGTCGAGGTCGTCGTCCTGCGCAAGGGTGAAGAGGTCAAGGTCGAGGTCGTGCTGGGCCGGCTCGAGGAGGCCGAGGAGCAGGAGGTGGCCAGTTCCCAAGGCACGCCGGATACGCCGACGGAGCCCACCACCGCGGCTCTGCTCGGCCTGACCATCTCCGAAATGACGCCGGAACTGCGCAAGAAGTTCTCCATCAAGGACAGCGTCGACGGTGTCGTCATCACCGAGGTCGAAGCGAACAGCGACGCCGCCCAGAAGCGCATCCGCGCCGGCGACGTCATCGTCGGCGTCGCGCTCGAAGACGTGTCCTCGCCCGAGGACGTGGCGGCGAAGGTCAAGACGCTGAAGAAGAACGGCCGCCGGCTGGCGCTCTTATCGCTCTCGGCCGCCGACGGTGAGCTGCGTTTCGTTGCCGTGCAGATCGATTAGCGCGGTATCGCCGGGCGGGCGCCTGTAAGGCGTCATTTTCGTCGTCCTGGTGGGGACGTGTTCCGCCGCTGTCCGGTTCAATTCGACGCCATTACCGCTCGGCCTCCCGACCCGCACCTTCCCCGCGAAAGCGGGGAACCATTGGCGTGGGCGACAAATTCTTAATTCAATTGATGAATTCGAGGCATTGCCCGGATCGCGATCGACATACCGTGCTGAGAGGGGCAATGGACTCCCGCTTCCGCGGGAGAGGTGGGTGGAGTGGGCGTTTGTGCGAACGTCGCCGCCTCACCACCGGCAATGACGTGCATTCGGATGGCTCAATCCGAGCGAAAACCGCTAATCGATCAGCAGCCGCGAGACGAGGCCGTCGGCGAGTTTCGGCTCGAACCAGGTCGATTTCGGCGGCATCACGTCGCCGGCATCGGCCACCGCCATCAGATCGTCGAGGCTGGTCGGAAAAAGCGAGAAGGCGGCGGCCGCCTCACCGCTGTCGACCCGACGCTGCAGCTCCTCCAGCCCGCGCATGCCGCCGACAAAATCGATCCGCTTGTCGCGCCGCGGATCGGAAATGCCGAGGAACGGCTCGATCAGATGGTCGTGCAGCACGCTGACGTCGAGCCGGCCGACCGGATCGGCCGCAACCCGGCCCGGATCGATCGCCAGCCGGTACCATTGCCCGGCCACGTAAAGGCCGAATTCGTGATGTTTGCGCGGCCGCACCGGCGCTGCTTCCGGCGCCACCGAAAAGGCCGTTGCGATCTTCTCCATGAAGGCTTCGGGGCTCAGCCCGCCGAGATCGCGGACGACCCGGTTATAGTCGAGGATCCTGACCTGATGGTGCGGGAAGGCGACGGCGAGGAAATAGTCGTTGCGGTCTTCCGCTCCGATCTTTCCGGCCGCATGCAGATTGGCCGAAACCCGCGAAGCGGCGGCCGAACGGTGATGGCCGTCGGCGATGTAGAGCGCCGGCAGCCGCTCGAAGGCTGCGGTCAGCCGGGCGATCGTGGCATCGTCCGCGACCACCCACAGCCGGTGCCTTATGCCGTCGTCGGCGACGACATCGATGTCGGCCGCGCCGGCGCTCTCCGCCGCCAGGATGGCGTCGATGTCCGGCGCCTCAGGGTAAGCCATCTTGACCGGGCCGGTCTGCGCGCCGATCGCCTCGATCTGGCGGACGCGGTCGTCCTCCTTGTCGGGGCGGGTGTGCTCGTGCTTCTTGATGCGGCCGTCGTCATACTCGGCCACCGATGCGGCGGCGACGATGCCGGTCTGCGCATGATCGCCCCAGTCGAGCCGGTAGACGTAGTAGCGCGGCGCGCCGTCGCGCTGCAGAACGCCCTTGTCGATCAGTTCCGCCATATTGGCCGCGGCCGTCTCATAGACCTGCGGGTCGTAATGGTCGGTTCCTTCGGGAAGATCGATTTCCGCCTTGGAGATATGTAAGAAGCTCCAGGGCTTGCCGTCGGCCCGCCGCCGCGCCTCCGCGGTGTCGAGAACGTCGTAGGGCGGGGCGAGGACGTCCGCGGCCCGGCCCGGCGCCGGGCGAAGGCCGCGAAACGGTTTGATCAGAGTCACGGGGCTCGGTCTCCTGACGCGCGCATCGGCCGGAACGGGCGAGGCAAAGTGTGGCGATCGTGGGCGGGTTTGAATATCAGGAGATTGCGGTGCAATACTCCGCCTTTCTTATCGCAGGACCGACCGCCTCGGGCAAGTCGGCGATGGCGCTCGATCTTGCCCGGCGCACGGGCGGCGTCGTGATCAACGCCGATTCCATGCAGGTCTACCGCGAATTGCGCATCCTGACCGCGCGCCCGACCGACACCGACGAAGCCGCGGTGCCGCACCGCCTCTACGGGCACGTGCCGGCTGTGTCTCGCTATTCGGTCGGCCGATGGCTTGCCGAACTCGGAGCCGTTCTGAAGGACATCCGCCCGGCCGGCCGTCCCGCGATCCTCGTCGGCGGCACCGGGCTCTACTTCAAGGCGGCGACCGAGGGCCTCGTCGAACTTCCGGAAATCCCGGCCGAAATCGACGAGAAATGGCGTTTCGATCTCGCCGAATCCGGGCCCGAGGCCCTGCACCGGCTGCTGGCCGAACGGGATCCGGCGACGGCGGCAAGGCTGCCGACAACCGACCGGCAGCGCATTATCAGGGCGCTTGCCGTGCATGAGGCGACCGGCCGGACCTTGTCGGACTGGCAGGCGGAGCCGCTGTCGCCGCCGGTGATCGACAAGGCGACGGCGCGAAAGCTGGTGCTGGCGCCGGACCGTGCCGTGCTGCGCCAGCGGATCGACACCCGCTTACGGGAAATGGTTTTGAGCGGCGCCATGGAGGAAGCGGTGCGGCTGCTCGACAGCGGCATCGACCCCGAACTCCCGGCGGCAAAGGCGATCGGGGTCAGGGAACTCGCCGCCGCCGCGCGCGGCGAAATCTCGCTCGATGCGGCGATCACGCGCGCGGTCACCGAAACGCGCCGCTACGCCAAGCGCCAGGAAACCTGGTTTCGCAATCAGATGGCCGATTGGGAGCGGCACGAGCCGGGCGCGTCGCCGCCGCTCGAAAAGGGCGCCTGCGATCCGCAAAACGGCGCCGAATCTGGTCAATAACGAATGCGCATTGCGTAACACCGCATTAAGGCAATCCCGCTACCCTTCTCAGAAGAGTGATCTTGCGGCGTCTCCCGAAAGGGAATCACGAGCTTGGCCGCAAGGAGGAGTGCCGGTTGAGTTTCGCATCGCGCTCGTCTGACATGCCCGTCCGCGACGCCGTCCTGCGTGCTGCGGTGCTGCGCCTGTGCGCCATCGCCCTGGCGCTGGCGGTCGTTCTCGCCGGCGTCAATGCGGCCGCCGCTGCCGCGGCCGCAACCGTCGAGGCCGGTGTCGAGGACGGTTTCGGCCGGGTCGTGCTGACCTTTACCGGGCGCGACGATCTCCCCGAATACCAGACCCGCGTCACCAATGGCGTGCTGGTCGTCGCTTTCGACGAGCCGGTTTCCGCCAGTGTCGACCGGCTGGTGATCAAGCTGCCGGATTATGTGACGGTAGCGCGCACCGATCCCGACGGCATGGCCGTGCGCATGGCGCTGGCCCGCGCCGTCAAGGTCAACACCATGCAGGCGGGCGAGAAGCTCTTCATCGACCTGATGCCGCATGATTGGGTCGGGCGGCCGCCGGGCCTGCCCCAGCAGGTGGTTGCCGAACTGGCGAAACGGGCGCGCCGCGCCGCCGAGCGGGCGCGGCTCGAGGAGCGGCGCCGCCTCCGCAACGGCGAAATCCCGACGGTCGCGTTTTCCCTCGGCCGGCATCCGACCTTCTCGCGCTTCGCGTTCCGCTGGAGCGGGCCTTATCTCGCCTCGTTCTCGCGCAAGGACGACACCGTCGTCATCGAATTCGACCACCCCGCAGTGATCGATGTCGGGCCGGTCAAGGCCGATTTGCCGCCGCAGGTGCTCGATCTGGAGACCGCAATGTCGGACGACGGCGGCATGCAGTTCCGCGTGAAGGTGACGGCTGAGGCCGAGGTTCGCGCGTTCCGGGACGGCGATGCCTACCTCGTCGACGTAATGACGGGTGACGAGACGGCGGCTGCAGCCGAGCCCGGGCCGGTCGAGGCTGAAGTCGCGGCCGCCGTCCAGGCGCCTGGACTGGAGGCGGCGGCGCCGGGCAGCGTCACGATCAGCGGCCCGAGCGCGCGCCGCGAGCCATCTTCCGGAAACGCGGAAGATGCGCCGCCGGCAGCGGCCGCCGCTGCGGCGGCGCAGTCCGATCAAGCCGCCCCGCCGGAAACGGCGGATCCTGCTGAAGAGCAGGCAATTGCGGCAACGGCGTCGCCGCCATCTGCGTCCACGCCCGCGGCGGACGCGGAAGACGCCGCGGCAACGGCGGTCCCGGCCGAGGTCGAAATCCCCGACAACGTGCCGTCGATCAAGGTCCAGGCCCGAAAAATCGGCGACACTGTCCGGCTGGTGTTCCCGTTCGAGGACAAGACGCCGGCCGCCGTCTTCCGCCGCGGCAAGACGCTCTGGCTCGTGTTCGATAGCGGAATGCCGCTCGACATCAGCGCAATCGAGACGAACCTCAAGGAACTGGCCGACGATATCGCGCTGACCGTGCACAGCGACTGGCAGACCGTTCGCATCGACCTCGCCGAACCGCGGCTGGTCACCTTGGGCGCCGAAGCCACCAACTGGATCATCACCGTCGGCGATCTGGTACTTTCTCCGAGCCGCCCCCTTTCCGTGGAGCGGGTCAAGACCGACGACAACGGCGCGATCCTGCACGTTCCCTTCGACGGCGGCCGCAGCATCCGGTGGATCGACGACAAAACCGTCGGCGACCGCATCGTCGCGATGACCGGGCTCGGCCCGCCGCGCGGTTTTCAGCGTTCGCTCGAATTTGTCGATCTGAAGATCCTGCCGTCTGCGCACGGCATTGCGATGGTCCCGGCGGTGGACAATCTGCGCGCCGCGATCGATGCCGACAAGATGGTCGTGTCACGCGCGAGCGGGCTGACGCTGTCCAACACCACATTCCGCGCCGTCAACCCGTTTGCCGATGCGGTTCCCCATGGCGATCAAAAGGGTGTCATCGACTTTGCCGGATGGCGGGTCGGCGACGTTCTCGAATTTCGGGGCCGCCTCAACGGCCTGCACGAAGCGCTGGCGTCCTTGCCGCTGCAGGAACGCGAATCGGCCCGGCTCGACCTCATCGGCTTCCTGCTCGCCAACGGCTATGCGCACGAATCGCTCGGGCAGATCCGGATCGCGCGGGAGCGGAATCCGCATCTGGAGAAGGACCCGGTCCTGCTCGTTCACGAGGCCGCCGCCAATGTCATCATCGGGCGCATGGCGGATGCGCTGGAGGTTCTCGACAAATCGGTACTCAAGGACAATGCGGATGCCATGCTCTGGCGCCTGCTGGCCAGCGCCGGAGCTCAGCAATGGTCCGATGTCCTGACCATTCTGCCGAAAATCGAACCGTTCCTCTCCGTATTCCCGCCCGACATCAGCGCCGATGTTCGCCTTGCCGGCATCGAGGCCGCCGTCGAGGCCAATGACTTCGCCACCGCCTTTGCCGCGCTGTCGGAGATCGATCCGGCCAATATCGGCGGAAAACGGGCGCTTCGCTTCGCCGTTCTGGAGGCGCGCATCGCCGACGCCAGCGGCCGTTCGGACGAGGCGCTCGGACGCTATGATCAGGTGATTGCCTCCGGCGAACGCGAAAATGCCGCCGAAGCGCTCTACCGGAAGACGACGCAGCAGTTCCGCGACGGCAAACTGAATGTCGATGAAGGCATCGATGCGCTTGAGGGGCTGACCACGGTCTGGCGCGGCGATGACGTCGAATTCCAGGCGCTCAGCCTGCTCGCCAAGCTCTACATCCGGGCGGAGCGGTTCGCCGACGGCTTCCGCACCATGCGCGCCGCCGTCCATATCGCCCCGGAAGCCGACACGACGCGGCTGCTGCAGGACGAGATGGTCGGGGTGTTCGGCGAGCTCTTCCTCGACGGCCGGGCCGACGAGATGCAGCCGATCGAGGCGCTCAGCCTCTATTACGACTACCGCGAACTGACGCCGATCGGGCGTCGCGGCGACGAGATGGTTCGTCGGCTGGCCGAGCGCCTGGTCGGCGTCGACCTGCTCGAACAGGCCGAGCAATTGCTCGCCCATCAGGTCGAAAACCGGCTGAAGGGTGCCGCGCGCGCCGAAGTCGCCGCCGATCTGGCGCTCATCTACCTCATGGACAACAAGCCGGCCGAGGCGTTGCGCGCGCTTCAGCAGAGCCGGTTGTCGGGGCTTCCGGAGATTGTCGAACGCCGCCGTCGCCTGATCGAGGCGCGGGCGCTTGCCCGCACCGGCCGCATCGAGATCGCGATCGAACTGCTGAAATCGCTGAAGGGCGCCGACATCGACCGCACCCGTGCCGACATCCTGTGGTATGGCGAGCGCTGGCAGCAGGCGGCCGAACAGATCGAGCGGATGTACGGTGCCGCTTGGTCCGAAGCCGATACGCTCAAAGAGGACGAACAGGTCGACCTGATCCGGGCCGCCATCGCGTTCGCGCTTGCCGGCGATCCGATCGGGCTCGGCCGGCTGCGGACGAGATATGTCGGTAAAATGGCCGAAAGCGCCTATGCACACGCCTTCGACGTGGTCACCGGCCCGATCGAATCGAACGGCGTCGAGTTCCAGTCGGTCGTCCGGGCGATCGCCTCGGTCGATTCGCTGCAGGCCTTCCTCGACGAATACCGGACCCGTTTCGGCGCGGACGGGGCGAAAGCGACAAGCGGCTGATCCTCGGCGGCGCCTGGTGCCCTGGCGACGAGTCTCTGCAAGGTTGGTTTAATTCGACGCCCTCGCCATAGGCTATTGTCGTGATGGCATTTTTTGGCTGAAGGGGGCTTGGACACCGGGCTGGCCTCTCGTCTCGACATCATCACCCAACCCCTCCTTCATCACCACCCAACCCCTCCTTCGTCACCATCCAACCCCTCCTTCGTCACCATCCAACCCCTCCTTCGTCACCACCCGGTTTATCCGGGTGGTCCATTGGCCGCGTCGAAGGTGCCGGTTTGCCTATGTGCTTCACAATCCGCACCTTCCCCGCGCAAGCGGGGAACCATTGGCGCGCGCGACAAATCCACGGTCCAATTGATAAAGTCGAGACATCGCCCGGATCGCGGCCGGCGTACCGTGTTGAACGGGGCAATAGACTCCCGCTTTCGCGGGAGCGGTGCGTGGTATCGGCGCTTGTGTGAACGACGCCGCCCCACGACCAGCGTCATTGCCGGGCTTGTCCCGGCAATCCATACTGACTTTGTTTTCAAGCCGTTAGAGCGTCGGGCGGCAAGGTTGACCCATTCTGACGGAGCAGATTTGTGACAAGGTCAAGCAAAGACGCGAAGGGCGGGCTGGTGGCCCGGTCGAGCG
>JANQEG010000015.1 GCA_028278505.1 Rhodobiaceae bacterium | reverse complement strand
AGGAGCGAGGACGAAGGACATGCCGGGCATATTCGAGGACGAGCGACGCGAATATGGCGGATTTCGGCGCGGCCTCTTCGAGGTTGGGCCAAATTCGCGCGAAACGGCGTCGAAAATGCTCGAAAGTGGTCACACTGTCTTGCGCTTTTCTCCTGGTTTCGCACGAATTTGGACACCAACGCAGCCTCGTGGGCTGATACCCAACAGACCCTAGGGTGTGGACGCCGAAACAGCCGGCTCGGTCACTATTCGATCGGGATGATAAGATCGCAGAAAACGGCGCTTCACGCGCTTCAGAGTCAGGAGGCGATCGATGACGAATTTGTTGTGGCGCAGCCTGCTGATCATCAGCTCCGGTCTGGCCGGACTTTATCTGGGAAGCTGGGCCGGCGCCGCCTATCTCGTGCCCAAAGACGCCGGTCTTGCCGGCGGGGCAATCGTGTTGATGTATGCCGTTGCCGGTTTTGCCGTTTTTGCCGTTGCCGGGGCGGTTGCGGCGTTTCGGCTGGGCGGCCAAAATCTGCGCAACGCGGCGTTGATCATCGGCATTCCGGTGCTGCTTTTCTACCTGGTGCTGACGGCGATCGGTTTCATGAAATCCGCCGCGGAGCGCGAACCGGACGCGGCCTTTGCCCCGGCCGGCAAATTCACCGTCACCATGGAACGGGTGGACCTGAGCGATCCCTACCTGTTCCTCAAGATGGAGGTGGATTCGGAATCGCGAACATGGACACAAACCGGCCCGGCCCCTGAACATAAAGTCTGTTCCGCTGAGATCAGATCGAAGGAGCTGATCGAAATCCGTAATGCCTTGGATGCGCTGCTTGGCTTGAGCGCCGAAGAGCTGGCCGATTGCAAGAGTGCGGAAGAGCCGGTGATCAAGCGCCTGCATTGGAACCTGATCGATAAGCGCCTGCCGGCGGGCGGCTCGGCTTTGCCGGAAAAAGGCGCCTTGGATGCCAACGCGACTTGCCTGCACCGGCACGAGATCGCCCGCGCGTTCTCGCTGGTGGAGAAGATATCGCTGCGCACGAGCGGCAAAGTCACCTGCAAATGAGACGGTCGCCAGTGCTGCCCGATATCGGCCACCGGGCGCCGATACCGGTTCAGGACGCCGCCGCGAACATGGGAAAGCTCAGCCCGATGGCCCAGGCCAGCAGCAGGCCGAGCCCGATGCCGGCGGCACTCGGCGAGCCGGTGCTGCGGCCGACCCAGCCGCCGACAAGACCGAAAATCGTGAAAAAGACGACGATCACCGGGATGATCATCAACAGGAAGAAGAGCCGCTCGAAATCGAGCGCCACGGCCGCGCCCAACGAGGCGAGGAAGGCGGCGCGGGCGACGATCACCCGCCATAGCGCCGCGTGACCGCCCTCGGTGACGAGGCTGTCGCCGAGCATGTAGGCCAGGGCGCCGACGGCGACCGCGGCGATGATCGGGAATCTCGGTTCGATCGGCCAGAACGAGATGACGTAGCGGTCGAGCGCGCCGCCGAAGACGAAAATTCCGTAGCCGGCAAGGACAAGCCCCGCGATCCAGGAAACGCGACCGATATCGATGCCGTACCACTTCAAGACGCCGATCGTGAGCACGCCGTAGACGAGCAGGTGCGCCGCCAGATAGTCGGCCACGAGCACCGACAGAAAGCGCGTGTCAACGAAGCTGAGCAGCACCGGCGTCGCCGCTGCCGGAATGAGGACGGCCGCGACGAATGTCTTCAGCGACGGCGCCGAAGGCACCGTCCCGCCGTGCGGGAGTGCGCCCGACAGCGGCCAGGCAAGCACGACAATGCCGAACAGCACAAGCGCGATAGCGCCGCCGGTCGCCGAAACCGGCCCGTTGCTCTCTCGGCCGAACACGGTGTCGAGCCAGGCACGCGCCTCGCTGAGCGCGGTTGCGGAATAGAGCACGCCCACATGTTCGACGGCGGGCGCGACTGCGGCCCGCCGCGCCGTGCCCGCGGCCGGATCGCCGACGGTCGCGCCTTCTTCGGCGGACGGCTCCGCCAGCCGCAGATTGCGCAGCGCGTCCTGCCTGAGGAAGCCTTCCCACTCGCCGGCGACCATCAACAGATTGCGCGGCGCTTCAGCCGTCACGGCTTCGGAGAACATGGAGACGGTCACGGTCGCGGCGACGCGCGGGTCGGCGATCGCCTGCCGCACGATGATGTCGGACGCCATCGAATGGCCGAGGAGGGCGACGCGCCCATCGGCGGCGGGCAGGGCGAGCGCGAAATCGGTAACGCGGCCGATCTCGCGCATGAGAATTTGGGTGGTGCCGTCGACGCTGGTCACGTCGCCAGACATCGGCGTCGGGTTGCGTCCATGGCCCTCGAAATCGAGCGAAACCGCGACATAGCCGGCCCGCGCCAGCGTCAGGGCATAGGCCTCCATGAGCTGTCTGGACCCGGCGAAGCCGTGGGTGATAACGACTGCAGGCGCTGCGGCGCCTGCCGCCGGCCGGTAGACCGTCACCGGTGTTTCGCCGACGCGGGTCTGTTCGATGGTCAGACCGGCACGTTCGCGTTCAAGCTGCCAGACGCCGGCTGAGAGGCAGGAAAAACCGACAAGGGCGGCGATCAGTCGGGGCAGGATCTTAAGCAAGGAATCGCTTTCTCTTCATCGCTGAATGACTTCAGTACCGACTTTGAAGACCGGCAATCTGATTGTTACATTGTCTCCGATCGGCCGGGATCAAGCCGGAGATCGTAAGGGGCCTCGATCCATTTCCAAACCAGCCTATGCGTGAACCCCATACTCCGACCCCGCCAATAGGTTCCCGCCCCCGGCGCGTATTGGTGCTGGGCGCCACCGGTACGATCGGCCAGGCCACGGTCCGCGCGCTCGTTCGGCGCAGCCACGAGGTCGTTTGCTTCGTGCGGCCCCGGGCCGGGGTCGGCGGCACGCTGACCGCGGACAGGGTCGCCGATCTTTTGGGGGGCGCCAGCTTACGCTTCGGCGACGTCACCGATCCGCAATCGCTCGCGCGCGACGGCTTCAAAGGCGAGCGCTTCGATGCGCTCGTGTCCTGCCTGGCCTCGCGCACCGGTGCACCAATGGATGCCTGGGCCATCGATCATGAGGCCAATATGCATGCACTTACGGCGGCGCGCCAGGTAGGGGTTGAGCATATGGTGCTGCTTTCGGCGATGTGCGTTCAAAAGCCGCTGCTGGCGTTTCAGCAGGCCAAGCTGGCCTTTGAAAAGGCGCTTATCGACTCGGGCCTGACCTATTCCATCGTCCGGCCGACCGCCTATTTCAAATCGCTGTCGGGCCAGCTCGATCGCTTAAGGCGCGGCAAGCCCTACCTGCTCATCGGCGACGGTACGATTACGGCCTGCAAGCCGATTTCTGACAACGATCTGGGCGACTATCTGGCCGACTGCCTCGACGACGAGAGCCGCCATGATCGGGTGCTGCCGATCGGCGGGCCGGGAGCGGCGATCACGCCGCGGCAACAGGGCGAGCATCTGTTCAAGCTCTTGGGGCAGAAGCCGAAATTCAGCCAGGTGCCGGTCCGCATGCTGGATGCCATCGTCTGGGGGCTGGGAACGCTCGGCCGCGTCTCGCCGCGGCTCGCGGAGAAAGCCGAGCTGGCCCGCATCGGCCGCTATTATGCGACCGAATCCATGCTCGTTCTCAATCCGGAAACCGGGCGCTACGACGCCGCGGCCACCCCCTCGACCGGCACCGAGACCCTGTTCGACTTCTACGCGCAATTGGTTGCCGGCGACGCCTCGGCCGACCGCGGCGACCATGCAGTGTTTTGAAGTCCCCCCCCCAACAAAAGGCCGGCATCTCGCCGGCCCTTTCTCGTCTCGCCTTTTGTCATGCCGCGCCCGCCCAACGGCGCGCCAAACCCTCAGAAGTCGCTCTTCGGCTCCAGGATCTGCTTGCCGCGATACATGCCCGTCTTCAGGTCGATGTGGTGCGGGCGGCGCAGTTCGCCGGAGTCCTTGTCTTCCACATAGGTCGGCTTTTTCAGCGCGTCCGCCGAGCGGCGGAAGCCGCGCTTCATCGGCGTCACTTTCCTTTTCGGAACGGCCATCTCATCTCTCCGAATTTCACAAAAGACCGCCGGCGGGACGCCTGCCGCATCGCCGGGCCGCGGTCGATATCTCAAAAAAGGTCGCCGCCTTATACAGACAACGCCGCGCCTTGACCAGTGGGCGGGCCTGAGATTTTCACCGCACCGTCAGCCCTTGTCGATGCAGGCGAGATAGGCGCCGGCGCCCGCCATCCGCTTTTCGATGACGGCGGCAATGCCTCGGGTCGCCGGGCCCGCCGCTTTCGGGTTGCGGGTCGGCGGATGGGGCAGGGCGGCGGCGAGCCGCGCCGCCTGCCGGCGCGAGAGCTTTGCGGCGCTGCGCCGATAATAACGCTGCGCCGCCGCCTCGATGCCGTATATGCCGGGCCCGAATTCGGCAACGTTCAGATAGATCTCGACCGTCCGCGCCTTCGACCAGACGAGATCGGCATAGAGCGCTAGCGGGATTTCCAGCGCCTTGCGCAGATAGCTGCGCGACGACCACAAGAAGAGGTTCTTTACCGTCTGCATGGAGATCGTCGAGGCGCCGCGGGTGCGCGCGCCCTCCGCCGCCCGGCCGATCATCGTCGTCAGAACGTCCCAGTCGACCCCGTAATGCGCGCAGAACCGGCCGTCTTCCGACATCACCACGGCGGCGATCGCATTGTCGGAAATCTCGTTGAGCGGCACAAAGCGCCGGTCGACCGGCCGCAGCCGCAGCCAGTCGGCCACCATCAGCGTCGAGACCGGCGGCACGAAACTATAGACCGGCACCAGCACCGCCGGGATCAGCACGAGAATGAGGAGAACGCGTGAGACCAGGCGGCGGAGCCGTCGCCATCGCGGGGGCCGGTCCCGTGCGGCCTTTTGTTCTGCGTTCGCCCTTTCCCCGCTCGCCATGGCGTGCTTATAACCCTCATTGATCCGACAGAAAACGCGGTTGCACCGAAACTGCGCCCCGGAAGCCCGCAAATGACCGACGCAGAAACCTTCGAAACCAGGCTTGCCGCGGTCGCCGATGAGATCGAGACGACCCTCGACGGGCTCTTGACCGCTGCGCCGCGCCCCGGCGAGACGGCCCGGCCCGAGCGGCTGATCGCGGCGATGCGCCATGCGACGCTCGGCGGCGGCAAGCGGCTGCGCCCGTTCCTCGTGGTCGAATGCGCGGCGCTGTTCGGCCGCTCAGGCGCCGGTGTCCTCGCCGCCGCCGCGGCGCTTGAATGCGTCCACTGCTATTCGCTCGCCCATGACGATCTGCCGGCGATGGACGATGACGATCTGCGCCGCGGCCGCCCGACCGTGCACAAGGCGTTCGACGAGGCAACGGCGATTCTGGCCGGCGATGCCTTGTTGACGCTCGCCTTCGAGGTGCTTGCCGCACCGTCCACCGATGCCGATCCAGGCGTGCGCGCAGCCCTCGTTTCAAGCCTTGCGCGCGCAAGCGGCCTTGCCGGGATGGTCGGCGGTCAGGTGCTCGATCTTGCCGCCGAAAGCGCCGATGCGTCGCCCGGCGAGGCGCAGATCCGGACCTTGCAGGCGATGAAGACCGGGGCGCTGATCACCTGCGCCTGCGAAATCGGCGCGCTTGTCGGCCGCGCCGGTGACGACGAACGCACAGCGCTCATTGAATACGGGCGCACGATCGGGCTCGCCTTCCAGCTCGCCGACGATCTGCTCGATGTCGAGGGAGAGGCAGAAGCGCTCGGCAAGGCCACCGCCAAGGACGCCGCGCGCGGCAAGGCAACGCTGGTCGGCCTGATCGGCATCGACGAGACGCGGCGCCAGATCCGCGCGCTCGTTGAGCAGGCGGATGCGCATCTGGCGCTGTTCGGCGCCCGCGGCGCAGTGCTTTCCGACACCGCCCGCTTCATCGCCGAGCGCCGCCGGTAGCGGTTTCGGCGTCCGCGAAATCGTTGAGAAACATCGAGCCTGTCTCAAGGCTATCCGGTTCGTTGCGGTGCCGTTCGCGCGGCCTGGATCGCGTTTTATGCACCTCGCCGTGACGATGTGAATGTCTTATTTGTTTCGACAAACCTCTGATACATTTATTCTTTCGGCACCGCCAATGGTTCCCCGCTTTCGCGGGGAAGGTGGAGATTGGTGATCTATGAGGTTCCAAGACACACCGTCCCCGCGGAAGCGGGGGTCCATTGCCCCGCTCAGCACGGTATGCCGGCGGCGGGCCGTGTTGCGACGGCAAAGTCTCTACGGGCCGCAAGGCCCTGGGCATCGGGAGGAGCGGATTGCCGGGCGTGGCCCGACAACAGCAAGAGATGCGCACAGGTGCTTCAATCCAAGCGCCAGAAGCTCTAGTCTCCTTCGGCCTGCCGTCGCCCCTCCCCGAAACGCGACCGGAAATCCATGCTGAAGATCGTCACCTGGAACATCAACTCTGTCCGCCTGCGGCTGCCGCTGGTCTTGAAGCTGTTTGAGGAGGAGGCGCCGGACGTGCTCTGCCTGCAGGAGATCAAATGCACGAATGACCAGTTCCCCGCCGCCGACATCAGCAAGGCCGGTTACGGCCACATCGTGGTCAACGGCCAGAAGGGCTATCACGGGGTCGCCATCGTCTCGCGCCATGCCTTTGTCCGCGACTGGCAGAACGGCTTCTGCAATGCCGGCGATGCCCGGCATATCGCCGTCGAAATCGCCGCCGGCGGCGTCGACTTCGTCCTGCACAATTTCTATATCCCGGCTGGCGGCGACGAACCCGACTCGCAAAAAAATCTGAAATTCGCCCACAAGCTCGATTTCCTGGCCGAGTTCCGGACGTTCCTCGTCGAGCACGGCCGCGACGCGCCGATGATGGTGGTCGGCGACCTCAACGTCGCCCCTTACGAAAACGACGTCTGGTCGCACAGACAGCTGCTCAAGGTGGTTAGCCATACGCCGGCCGAGACGGAGGCGCTGGAGGCGGCGCGGACCGCCGGCGGCTTTCACGACGTCATGCGCCAATTCGTGCCGATGGAGGAAAAGCTCTACACCTGGTGGAGCTACCGGGCCCGCGACTGGCGCAAATCGAATCGCGGCCGCCGGCTCGACCACGTCTGGGTCAACGACCCGCTCGCCGCGCGCATTCGCAAAGTCGATGTGCTGACCAAGGCGCGCGACTGGACGAAGCCGTCGGACCACGCCCCGGTCATCGCCATAGTCGATCGGGCTGTTTAATCCGCTGCGGCGTCAAGCCGGTCGGCGACCCGCGCGAGTTCCGCATTGGCGGTCGCAAGCTCGCTCGAAAGCCGCGCATGCAGCCGCACCGCAATGTCGGGATATTCGGTCATCATCCGCCGGAACACCGCGCGGCGGATCTGGATGATCTCGGTCTCGCCCGCGGCCGCAGCGCTCGCCTGCCGCGGTGCCTCGAGCAGCAGCGCCCGGGCGCCGAACATCGCCCCCGGACCGCAGCGCTCGACCCGCTCTTCGCCGTCCCCGTCCTTCACCGTCAGAACGATCTCGCCCGCGGCGACCACATAGGCCGCATCGCCGCGTTCGCCGCTGCGGAAAAGCACGGTGCCGTCGCCGACCCGGCGGTTCTCGGCGCTGAACGCGATCAGCCGCAACTGCTCCTCGGAGAGTTCTTCCAGGATCGGCAGCCGCCGCATCAATCCGATATCGCGTTCCAGGCTCATTGCAGCTTAGCTCATGGCACCAGCTTGTAGCCGCCCGCTTCGGTCACCAGCAGTTCGGCATTGGACGGGTTTCGTTCGATCTTCTGACGAAGGCGATAGATATGGGTCTCCAGCGTGTGCGTCGTCACCCCTGAATTGTAGCCCCAGACCTCATGCAGCAGGGTGTCGCGGCCGATCACCTTCTCGCCGGCCCGGTAGAGATATTTCAGGATCGCGGTTTCCTTCTCGGTCAGCCGCACCTTGCCGCCCTTTTCGTCGATCAGCATCTTGTTGCTGGGACGGAACGAGAAATTGCCGATGGTGAAGACGGCGTCCTCGCTCTGCTCGTGCTGGCGCAGTTGCGCCCGGATCCGCGCCAGAAGCACGGCGAACCGGAACGGCTTGGTGACGTAGTCATTGGCGCCGGCCTCAAGCCCGAGAATGGTGTCGGAATCGGTATCGTGCCCGGTCAGCATGATGATCGGCGCCTTGAAGCCGGCCTTGCGCAGGAGCTTCACCGCCTCGCGGCCGTCCATGTCCGGCAGGCCGACATCCATGATGACCAGGTCGACATGGTCGCTCTTGGCGTGTTGCACCGCCTTGGTGGCGCAGTCGAGATCGTGGGTCTCGAACTCGTCATAGAGCGCGAGCTGCTCGACCAGCGCCTCGCGCAAATCGGCATCGTCGTCAACGAGCAGGATCTTGCGTGCAGTCATGGCGTCTTTCCCGGCGCATCGGTCCCGAGTGATAAATCACCTACCGACGAGCCCGAATCTCCCTTCCCTCTATATCTGCATTGTTTCACGATTGGCCACCCCGGCAAGCCCGGACCCGGCACCTTGGTAAATCCGGAGCGCACCGAACACCGGTCTGAAAAGGCCCCTCGCCATATTATAGTCGGTCCGTCATGCAACCGATCGAGCGTATAAAGGTCGTCCACAGCCCCGGCGCCATGGCCCATCACGGCCATTTGATCGCCGGCGGCTTCGTGTTGCCTTGCGCGCTCGGCCGCGCCGGGATCAGCCGGATGAAGCGCGAGGGTGACGGCGCCACACCGGCCGGTGAGTTGCGGCCGCTCGAAATCCGCTATCGCGCCGACCGCGTTGCCCGACCGCAAACGCTGCTGCCGGTCCGGCCGATCGCACCGGATGATGGCTGGGGTGACGCGCCGTTCGACGCCAATTACAACCGGCCGGTCCGCAGGCCCTACGGCGCCTCGCACGAACGGCTGTGGCGCGACGACCACCTCTATGACTTGCTGATCGTGCTCGACTACAATATGCGCCCGCGCGCCCATGGCCGCGGCAGCGCCATCTTCTTTCACCTTGCCCGGCCGGATTACGGCCCGACGGAAGGCTGCATTGCCATCAAGCAACAACATCTACGTTTTGTTATTAATACGTTAGGCCGAAATACTGTTATTCAAATTGAATAATAAAGGGTTTTCTTTTTGAAATTTACATGAGACTCTTCCACATTCATGTAAACATTTTGGGAGCTTAATTTAATTATTGATTCAAGATGATATGGTTCTAAGTTCCGATCCGCTGATTTTTCCACAGAAAGTTCTATGATTCTCGAATGAAATCTTTTTTACCTATTTGTTTTCTCCGAAAAAAAAATTCTTTGAAAAATAGTTGACCTACGATTCTTAATAGATTCTACTGTCTTCCGCACGGTTTGGTGTTGACTCTTGCATCACTTGGATATATGGGCGCGCCTGCGAATCGATGAAATTGGCCGCCAGAACTTCGATTATGACTGAAGCCGTAGAACAAAAATATAGACGAAAAAAGGATGAGGCGACGATTGCAATCGTCAAGCGACATGCGCGCGGTAATATCATCGCCCAAAACGGATATTATATTTCTCAGGACAAGCTTGACAGCATGTCTCGGGAGGCAGATGATCATATTCGCAGTTTACAGGAGTTTTTCGGCAAAAAGTGAGTATATGTCGGAAGATAAAGAGCTTAGCAGCCGCTATCAGCTTATAGTGGAAGAATGGAATAAAGCCGAGGCCGCGATAAAAATAGCGGAGCAGGTCAATCGTGAAATTGTTATTCCTTCAATAAACGAACTCCGATATGGAGGTCGTCGAATAATCGAATCGCTTGCCTGTGATGATTTATCCAAAAAAATAAGTCTTTTAGATGATGCCCATTTTGATTGCTGCCGCGCACGTCACGATGCGATAGACGCAGCCACATCAAAAATCGCAGCCGATCTCGATATAGCTGTAAAGCAACTGGGACCAGATATAGTCCTTCGATATTTTCCAAGAGTTACTGAATTAAATAAATATTTGCAATCTATTAGAAAAAAGGTAACAGAATCAAGAAAAGATAGGCACAATCGCGATAATATATACGCTGTATTACAGGAAAATAATCTTGAAAATATTGCAGACATTTTTGAAGAATTCAAAAGCAATGAAGATCTTATGATACAAGCTGCTATGCAGATCGAAGCGGAACGGGAAACTATGGAGGCAAAGCTTAACGCCGCATTAGTTGATCAAAAGGACGCTAGAAGGAAAGCAGATCGGAATTTTTGGATTGGGACAGCTATCGGGACCTTAGGTGTACTTGTGGCAATTGCGACATTATTTGTATCTGTTTTTAGTTAATAATAAAAATATATATATTCACAACTAGCTAAATACCGCATGTTCACGCTTAATATAAATATTCCTAGCCGCGCGCACCGAAAATGGCGCTACCGACCCGGATATGGGTAGCGCCGAGCAGGATCGCCGCCTCGAAATCGGCGCTCATCCCCATGGAAAGGTTTTTCAGGCCGTTGCGCGCCGCAATCTTGGCCAGAAGCGCGAAATGCGGTCCGGGTGCCTCATCGAAGGGCGGTAGGCACATGAGCCCGGCGATATCGAGGCCGTGTTCGTCGCGGCAGCGGGCAATGAACTGATCGGCCTCCGCCGGCGCGATGCCGGCCTTTTGCGGCTCCTCGCCGGTATTGACCTGAACGAAGAGCTGAGGCTTCCGGCCGATGCGGGCGATCTCGGCGGCGAGCGCGGCGGCGATCTTGTCGCGGTCGACGGTGTGGATCGCATCGAAAAGCTGAACCGCATCGCGCGCCTTGTTCGATTGCAGCGGCCCGATCAGGTGCAGATCGAGATCCGGCGTCTCGGCTTTCGGCGCCGGCCATTTCTCCTTTGCCTCCTGCACGCGGTTTTCACCGAACACGCGCTGTCCGGCGGCGATCACCGGGCGTATCCGGTCCGCGGCAAACGTCTTGGAGACGGCGATCAGGGTGATTGCGGCCGGGTCGCGGCCGGCCGTCTTTGCCGCCCGCGCGATCGTCGCCCGCACCGCGGCAAGGTTTTCATCACTGCTGGTGGTCACGACCGGCCCCGTCTCCCGTCCCGATGGCGGCGCATTATGGCGAGGGCGGCCCGCCGCTGCAACGCCGCGCCGGCGCTGCGATCAAGCGTTTGCGGTTGACCCTGGGCGGCATTTCTGGTGAAGGTCGCGGCGCATCTGATCCCTCGACCAAGCGAATCACATCGGACGATCGAAATGGCCAATCCGCGCTACAACGCCCGCGAGACGGAGGCCCGCTGGCAGAAGATCTGGGCCGAGCGCGGCGTGTTCCGGACCACGAACGACGATCCGCGGCCGAAATACTACGTGCTGGAGATGTTTCCCTACCCGTCCGGCCGCATCCATATGGGCCATGTGCGCAATTACACCATGGGCGACGTGGTCGCCCGCTTCCTGCGCGCCAAGGGCTATAACGTGCTGCATCCGATGGGCTGGGACGCGTTCGGCATGCCGGCCGAAAACGCCGCGATGCAGAACAAGGTGCACCCGAAGACCTGGACCTACGACAATATCGCTGCGATGCGCGAACAGTTGAAGCTGATGGGGCTGTCGCTCGACTGGGACCGCGAATTCGCCACCTGCGATCTCGACTATTACCACCAGCAGCAGAAGCTGTTTCTCGATTTCCTCGCCGTCGATCTCGCCTATCGCAGGAAGTCCAAGGTCAACTGGGATCCGGTCGATCAGACCGTGCTTGCCAACGAGCAGGTGATCGACGGCCGCGGCTGGCGCTCCGGCGCGCTGGTCGAACAGCGCGAGCTGACCCAGTGGTTCTTCAGAATCACCGCCTTTTCCGAAGACCTGCTGACCGCGCTCGACGGTCTTGAGCGCTGGCCCGACAAGGTCCGGCTGATGCAGAAGAATTGGATCGGCCGCTCCGAAGGCCTGCGCCTGCGCTTCGCCTTCATCCCGCCCGCGCCCGACGATTTCCCCTATCTGGAGGTCTTTACGACCCGGCCGGACACGCTTTTCGGCGCCAGCTTCATGGCGCTTTCGCCCGACCACAAGCTGACCGAGAAACTCGCCGAAAGCAATGACAAGATTGCCGATTTCGTCGCCGAATGCCGGCGCATGGGCACCTCGGTGGAAGCCATCGAAACGGCGGAAAAGAAGGGCGTCTTCACCGGGCTCACGGTCAGGCACCCGTTCCTTAAGGGCGTCGAGCTGCCGGTCTATGTCGCCAATTTCGTGCTGATGGAATACGGCTCCGGGGCGATTTTCGGCTGTCCCGCCCATGACCAGCGCGACCTCGATTTCGCCCGCAAATACGGTCTCAACGTCACCGCGGTGGTGCTGCCGCCTGGCGCCGACCCGAACAGTTTTGCCGTCGACGACAAGGCCTATGTCGAGGACGGGACGATCTTCAATTCCGATTTCCTCAACGGCATGACGATCGCCGATGCCAAGGAGGCGGTCGCAAGCCGGCTGGAGCAGCGCCAGGTCGCCAATATCGCCGAGGCGGCGCGCGAGGTGAACTACCGGCTGCGCGACTGGGGCATCTCGCGCCAGCGCTATTGGGGCTGCCCGATCCCGGTAATCCACTGCCCAGAATGCGACGTGGTGCCGGTGCCCGAAACTGATCTGCCGGTCGAACTTCCCGACGACATCGATTTCGATGCGCCCGGCAATCCGCTCGACCGCCATCCGACCTGGAAGCACGTCGATTGCCCGAAATGCGGCGGCAAGGCGCGCCGCGAGACCGACACGATGGACACCTTCGTCGATTCGTCGTGGTATTTCGCCCGTTTCACCGGGCCGCGTGCGGACCGTCCGACCGAGCCGGACGTGGTCAATGCCTGGCTGCCGGTCGACCAGTATATCGGCGGCGTCGAGCACGCCATCCTGCACCTGCTCTATTCGCGGTTCTTCAGCCGCGCCATGAAGGCGACCGGCCACGTTGCCGTGTCCGAGCCGTTCGACGGGCTCTTTACCCAGGGCATGGTCACCCACGAGACCTATAAGGGCGAAGACGGCCGCTGGCTGTTTCCGGAAGAGGTGGTCTTCGGCGCGGGCGGCACCACCCATGCCGAGACCGGCGAGGCGGTGACGATCGGATCGATCGAATCGATGTCGAAGTCGAAGAAGAACGTGGTCGACCCGAGCGCCATCATCACCGCCTATGGCGCCGATACGGCGCGCTGGTTCATGCTCTCCGACACGCCGCCGGACCGCGACATCCAATGGACCGATGCCGGCGTCGAGGGCGCTCATCGCTTCGTCCAGCGCCTGTGGCGCCAAGTCGGGGCGCTGACCGGCAAGCTTGACCGCAGCGGCAACGGTTCCGATCCGTCTTCGCCGGCGGCGCTTGACCTCAGGAAGGCCACGCACCGGACCCTTGCCGCCGTCGGCAGCGACATCGAAAAACTGCATTTCAACCGCGCCGTCGCCCGCATCTACGAGCTGATGAACACGATTTCGGCCGCAGCGCCGGGCGTCGACGCCGATCCCGCGCTCGCCGCCGCCATGGCCGAGACGCTCGACATCCTGGCCAAGCTGATCGCGCCGATGATGCCGCATCTGGCCGAGGAGATCTGGGCCGGCCTCGGCCACGAAACGCTGATCTCGGAAGAAGCCTGGCCCGAGGCCGACCGGTCGCTCTTGGTCGAGGACATGATCGTGCTGCCGGTCCAGGTCAACGGCAAGAAGCGCGGCGAATTGACAATCGCCCGGGATGCGTCCCAAGCTGATGTCGAGGCCGCCGCGCTGGCGCTGGAGCCGGTCAACCGGTTTCTTGACGGCCGCCCGCCGCGAAAGATTGTCGTCGTGCCGCAGAGGATCGTCAATGTCGTTGTCTGATGCCCTTCGCCTGCGCGCGTCGCACTGGTCGCGGCTCGGCCGCGGCATCGTGTTTCTCGGCCTGCTTTTCCTCGCCGGCTGCAATTTCCAGCCGCTTTACGGTGAGCGCGCCGGCGGCGGCTCGGTGCGCGACGATCTCGCCGCGATCGCCGTCGAGGTCCAGGACACACGGCTCGGCCAGGAGATCTACAACGGCCTCGTCTTCGCCTTTACCGGCGGCGGCGCCCCGGCACCGCCGCGCTACACGCTGGATCTCACCATCTCGCGGACCCTCGTCGATGTCGGCATTCTGCAGATCTCCGGCACGCCGCAGACCCGGACGCTTAAGGTGACCGTGTCCTTCCGCCTGATCGATCAGGCGAGCGGCGAAGAGGTGTTCGCCGGCAGAACCTTCGCCGACGCCTCGTTCGACCGGTCGAACCAGCGCTTTGCCAATGTGCGGGCCGAGCGCGATGCGGAAAACCGCGCCGCCGCGGTCATCAGCTCGGACATCCGCACCCGCGTCGCCGCCTTTCTCGCCACCGGCGGCTGACCCGCCATGCCGGCCGCGAACAGACGATGGTCGCGCTGAAACCCGCCGCGCTCGGCCGCTACATCGCCGATGCCGGCGCGGTGCACCCGCTCGTTCTCGTCTTCGGCACCGATCCCGGCCTCGTCGCCGAACGCGCCGCGGCGATCGCCAAGGGCGTGCTCGCCGGCAATGACGACCCGTTCGCGCTGGTCAGGCTCGACGCCGCCGAACTCGGCGGCGACAGCTCGCGCGTTGTCGATGAGGCGCGGACGATCTCCATGTTCGGCGGCCGCCGCGTCGTCCGCCTGCGCCTCAACGGCAACCGCAACATGCTGCCGGCGCTCGAGCCGCTGTTCGACGACCCGCCGGTCGACTGCATCGTCATCGTCGAAGCCGGCGATCTGAAGCGCGGCACCGCCCTGCGCAACCGGTTCGAGCGCGCCGAGGGGGCCGCGGCGATCGCCTGCTATCCGGACAGCGAACGCGATCTGGAACGGCTGATCGAAAGCGAGCTCAGCGCCGACAGCCTGTCGATCGACCACGATGCGCGCACCGCGCTGCTTGCGCTGCTTGGCGCCGACCGCGGCGCCTCCCGGGCCGAGCTCGCCAAGTTGCGCCTTTATGCCCGCGGCGCCGGCACCGTGACGCTTGATCACGTCACCGCGGTGATCGGCGATGCTTCGGCGATCGCCGTCGACGAGGTGGTCGATGCCGCCGCCACCGGCCGTCATGACGTTCTCGACAACGGTCTCGGCCGGCTGCTGCGCGCCGGCGTCTCGGCGCAGATGATCCTGACCCTGCTGCTGCGCCATTTCCAACTGCTCGACCGCGCCCGCGCAGAGTTCGACGGCGGCCGCTCCGCCGCCGATATCGTCCGCCATCTCAAGCCGCCGGTGTTCTTCCGCCGACAGGCGGCGGTGGCGACCGCGATTGAGCTTTGGCCGCGCGCAGCGCTCGAACGCGGCCTGTCGCTGATTGAAACCGCACAGGTCGAGGCGCGGCTGCGCGCCGACCTCGCCGCGACGATCACCGGCGATGTCCTGCACCGGCTGGCGGCGGCGGCCAGGCGGCGGCAGCGCTGAATCGCACGAAAGAACGACGCCTGGATTCAGAACTAGCGAAACAGCCTCGCCCCCAGGAGCATGACCAGGGCACCGCCGACGCTGGCACCGGCGCTATAGAAGAAATGCTCGTCGATCCCGACGCCGGCGATCGACAGGCCGAGGAGACCGGCGAAAACGCCGATTGTAACGAGCACGCTGCCGGTGATCACACCGACACCGGCATCGCCCATTATCCCATGGTTGATCCAGCTGCCGATGACGCCGAAGACGAGTATCGCGGCGATGATCGTGCCGTTCAGGCTGTCGATGAATGGCTGCAAGTATGTCTGCCACATTGGCGGCCTCGTGACTTGTTTCGAATCGGCGATCGGAATCCGTGTAGACCGGACTATAGCGCAATCGGCTGTACCGTCGCAGGAAAAAACCGCGGCTGCGCGCTCGTTTTGAATAAGCCGACGAACGGACGATCGACCGAAGAGGCGAATGCCGGTACGGTGCATTAGCGTAAATATCTTTACAGGTCCGCGGTTTTGCGCTGCAATATGGTATTGCGCTGCAGAAAACCGATCGAACGAAATCTCAACCAACGGGACGAACGAAAAATGGCATCGATCGCCGAAGCAATGCCCGCCGAGTTCAAAAGCGAAAAGAAGGATCTCTACGAACTCGGCGAGATCCCGCCGCTCGGCCACGTGCCGAAGAACATGTACGCCTGGTCGGTCCGCCAGGAACGCCACGGACCGCCGGAAGAGGCGATGCAGATCGAAGTGCTGCCCACCTGGGAGATCGACAGCCACGAGGTGCTCGTCCTGGTGATGGCCGCGGGCGTCAACTATAACGGCGTCTGGGCGTCGCTCGGCGAGCCGGTCTCCGTGCTCAACGTGCACAAGAATCCCTACCACATCGCCGGATCGGACGCCTCGGGAATCGTCTGGGCGGTCGGCTCCAAGGTCAAGAACTGGAAGGTCGGCGACGAGGTCGTCATCCACTGCAACCAGGACGACGGCGACGACGAGGAATGCAATGGCGGCGATCCGATGTTCTCCTCGACCCAGCGCATCTGGGGCTATGAGACGCCGGACGGCTCGTTTGCCCAGTTCTGCCGGGTCCAGGCGCAGCAATTGATGCCACGGCCGATGCACCTGACCTGGGAGGAGGCCGCCTGCTACACGCTGACGCTGGCGACCGCCTATCGCATGCTGTTCGGCCATTCGCCGCATCTCCTCAAGCCCGGCGACAATGTGCTGGTGTGGGGCGCCTCGGGTGGGCTCGGCGTGTTCGGCGTTCAGCTTGCCGCTGCTGCCGGCGCCAACGCCATCGGCATCATTTCGGATGAATCGAAGCGCGAATATGTGATGAGCCTCGGCGCCCGCGGCGTCATCAACCGCAAGGATTTCGACTGCTGGGGCCAGTTGCCGACGGTCAATACCGAGGAATTCGTCACCTGGACCAAGGAAGCGCGGAAATTCGGCAAGGCCATCTGGGACATCACCGGCAAGGGCAATGACGTCGACATCGTCTTCGAGCACCCCGGCGAATCGACCTTCCCGGTTTCGTGTCTGGTGGTCAAGCGCGGCGGCATGGTCGTCTTCTGCGCCGGTACCACGGGCTACAACCTCACCTTTGACGCCCGCTATGTGTGGATGCGCCAGAAGCGCATTCAGGGCTCCCACTTCGCGCATCTGAAGCAGGCCGCGGCGGCCAACAAATTCGTCATCGAACGCCGCGTCGATCCGTGCATGTCGGAGGTGTTTCCGTGGGAACAGATCCCCAAGGCGCACACCATGATGTGGAAGAACCAGCATGCGCCGGGCAATATGGCGGTGCTGGTCTGTTCACCGCGGGCGGGCCTGCGCACGGTCGAGGAAGTGCTGGAGGAAAACGGCCAGGTCTGACCGGCGGCAAGTCTGATTGCCGAACCCGGCCCTCGCCCCGAGGGGGTGGTCGATCGTGAGGAAGGGTATGCCGAGGCGAAGCCGAGCGGTTTTCTTGCGACTGACGGTTTAGCGACCGCCATCACCGGGGCGCCGCAAAAGATTCCGGGCCATGCAGATCCCGCGGGCGTGGCCGCTGCGGCGCCAGAATCCTTTGCGCCAGAAGCTTCATCAGCCCGGCGAAGCTGTAGGCCGAGACCGCTTCCTTTTCATAGACGCCGCGGCCGAGTATCTCGTCGGCGGCCATCAGCGCGCTTTCAATCGCCGGGCCGATGCCCTCGCCGAGATCGGTGGTGGCGAGCCCCGCGGCATCGCCGATCAGATAGGCGTTTTCGCGTTTGATCTCGCCGTCATAGGAGATCAGGTAATAGGGATGGCCGGTCTCGCCGAGATTGTCGGCCGTCTGCCGGTCGATCAGGTTCCGGCGCACCAGATCGCCGATAAATTTCTTGAAATGGTCGTGGATGTTGGTGCCGGATTTTTTGAAATATTTCGATTTGCCGCCAAGGCCGATATTGACCATGCCGTCGCCCTTGGGCACGAACCAGGAATAGCCCTCAAGGCCGCGATAGGCGAAGAAGAGGTGGCAGATGTCCGACCGGGCCGGGTATGAAAATTCCTTTTCGAGCGTCGCGATCAGCCGTTTTCTGTTGCGGTTGGCCGGAAAGAGTTTGCGCCTGACCGGGCATTGCGTGCCGCCGGCGCCGACGAGATGATCGCACGTGAATTTGTCGTCGATGATATAGCGGCCGCCCTCGCGACGAATGGTCTTGACGTCATGGCGCACCACTTCGGCGCCCGAACGCTCCAGCAAGAAGGCGTCGAATTCGGTGCGGCGGATCGAGTAGTTGATGCCGCCGGTCGGCAGGCCGTTCAGGGCAAAGGGCAGAAACGGCAGATGGCTCTTGATGTCGAGTTTCAGTATCGGGTGCGGATAGGTTTTGGGCGAAAGCTCCAGGTCGGATAACGCCTTTTCGGTGACCCAGCCGGCGCAGAGTTTCAGGCGCGGGAATTCGGCCCTGTCGAGGATCAGCGCATCGCGGCCGGCGGCCTTCAGCCGCCCGGCACAGGTGCTGCCCGCCGGCCCGCCGCCGACAATGATCGTCTCAATATGGCGCACGCCTGCCGCTCCGCTCGTGTCCTTCGCCGTTCGATGCAAGGCGGATCATAGGGCGGGTGTTGGCGGAAGGGTATGGGGCGCGGCGAAGGAGAGCTTCTATTTCGGCTCTTCGGACCGGGTAAACCCCCATTTCCGACCGGACTTGCTCTCGCGGTAATCCTTCAGCCGATCGCGTATGGTCGTCAGGAACAAACGGATTTTGCCGTTTGCGATGTAGTAACTTGAGCTGCTTTTCGACCAGATTTCCTCCAGGTCGGCATCTGAATAGTCGCCCGACAGGATTTCATCGAGGAACGCAATGACCGTCCGGCGCTCTTCGGTATTCAGGAATTCGGCCATCATCACATAGATATCGTCTTCGGTTTCAATCATATCGAAGACGCCGTCGAACATGGCCGCGCCCACGTTCTGAAATTCATCGGGAATCTCAATTTTCATTTCGGTTCTCCGGCCGGAAAGGCTGTGACGATCCGGTAACCGTGAGGCATTTCCGGATCATGAACAATGACAATTCATCCCCCGGCAGACATAAAGAATTCTTTATATAACCGTTGCGTTATGTCACCGCCAATGATATTTGGACGGCAAATGACGGTCCGCACAACCGGCCCGGCTCAGCCGGCGCCCGATTTCCGGCTTCCCGGTTCCCGCGGCCCCGTCACGCGCTAAACTATGCTCGCGCCCGCCGGGTCGGGCCGAAGCCGATGCGGCACCCGAAACTGCCGCCAGCCAGGGAAAAATGATGAGTTCGACAGACTACAAGATTGCCGATATCGGGCTTGCCGATTGGGGCCGCAAGGAAATCGAGATCGCCGAAACCGAAATGCCCGGCCTGATGGCGGTGCGCGAGGAGTTTGGGCCGGACCGGCCGCTGAAGGGCGCCCGCATCGCCGGCTGCCTGCACATGACGATCCAGACCGCGGTGCTGATCGAGACGCTGACCGCGCTCGGCGCCGATGTCCGCTGGGCATCGTGCAACATCTTCTCCACCCAGGACCACGCCGCCGCCGCGATCGCCGCCGCCGAAATTCCGGTCTTCGCCTATAAGGGCGAGAGCCTTGAAGACTATTGGAACTATGTCGACCGCATCTTCCACTGGCCGGACGGCGAGACTGCCAACATGATCCTCGACGATGGCGGCGATGCGACGCTCTACATCCTGCTCGGCGCCCGCGCCGAGGCCGATGCGTCGGCGCTCGGCGAGCCGGAAAGCGACGAGGAAGAGGTGCTGCAGGCGCAGATCCGCAAGCGGATGGCCGAAAGCCCGGGCTGGTTCGCCAAGGCGCGGGCGGCGATCCGCGGCGTCTCGGAGGAAACCACCACCGGCGTCCACCGGCTTTACCAGATGCAGGAGCGCGGCGACCTGCCGTTCCCGGCGATCAACGTCAACGATTCCGTCACCAAGTCGAAATTCGACAATCTCTATGGCTGCCGCGAAAGCCTCGTCGACGGCATCCGCCGCGCCACCGACGTCATGCTCGCCGGCAAGGTCGCGGTCGTCGCCGGCTATGGCGATGTCGGCAAGGGCTCGGCCGCCTCTTTACGCAATGGCGGCGCAAGGGTGATGGTGACTGAGATCGACCCGATCTGCGCGCTGCAGGCGGCGATGGAGGGCTATGAGGTCGTCACCATGGAAGACGCCGCGCCGCGCGGCGACATCTTCGTGACCTCCACCGGCAACAAGGACGTGATCACCGTCGACCACATGCGGGCGATGAAGGACCGCGCCATCGTCTGCAATATCGGCCACTTCGATTCGGAGATTCAAGTCGCCGCGCTGAAGAACTTCAAGTGGACCAACATCAAGCCGCAGGTCGACGAGATCGAGTTTCCCGACGGCAAGAAGATGATCCTTCTGGCCGAAGGCCGGCTCGTTAATCTCGGCTGCGCCACCGGTCATCCGAGTTTCGTGATGTCGGCCTCGTTCACCAACCAGACGCTGGCCCAGATCGAGCTGTGGAACGACACCGAAAAATACGGGCATGAGGTCTATGTGCTCCCGAAACACCTCGACGAGAAGGTGGCGAGCCTTCATCTCGCCAAGCTCGGCGCCAGGCTGACCGAGCTGACCCAGGACCAGGCCGACTATATCGGCGTTCCCGCCGCGGGGCCGTTCAAGCCGGAACATTATCGTTATTAGGGCCCAGATTTACCGGCGGAGCACACTGCACGACACAAGCATCATCACCACCACCTCTCCCTCGTCTCCACCCGGTTTATCCTTGTGGTCCATTGGCCCGTCGACTTGTCAACGCAGTGGTGAAAGAACGCAAACGCTTCTGAGCGCCGAAAGGCCATTGGATTGCCCGGATAAACCGGGCAATGACGACGGAGGAGGGATCGAAACCATCCCGAATTGCCTAAACGGGCAAACCCGGCAGGACGGAAATACGCTGACTTGTCGTGTAGTGTACCGGCAGATTTTCAGGCCGCGCCCGCCGGGCGCGGTTTAAATGTCTGCGCGTACCGGCGAATTATTCAACCGTCCCGGTTTGTTCGCTTCAGCCGGATTCCCGAACGCGGTAAAGTCAACTGATTCGCCGCCAGCGGACGCCGGCGGGTCGATATCGGCGTCCGCCGCCGGCAGGGTTGCGAAAAGGGCGATCGAGGGATGCGGCCGACGGCCCGAAACCGGACCAACGACAGACACGCGAAAGGCGTGACCGGATTTGCCGCCGCCGGCGTAAGCGTCGCCGCGCCGATGACCGCCCTTGCCGCCGAAACACCGGCCGCGGCCCTGGTCCAGGTGACGCCCGGCGGCCCGGGCTATCTGGAAGCCGCGCTGATTGCCACCGCGCTCGGGATCGTCGGTTTCGCGATCGCCGCAGCACTCGCCTTTCTGCGCGCCCGCAACCGCGCCGCCGAGGTGCAGTCACGGCTCGACGGCGAGATCGGCGAATTGCGGGCGGCGCTCGATCGCGCCGAGACCCTGCTCGACGCCCAGGACCAGGTGATGATGGTCTGGTCGGTCGACGGCTCGCCGCCCGAAATCATCGGCCACGCCGCAATGGCCGGCGGCCTGCCGTCCGAGACCACGGCGATCGCGGCTTTCGGCACCTGGCTCGACCATGCCTCCTCGGCGACGGTGGAGGCGGCGATCGGCACTCTGCGCCGCTCGGGCCGCGCCTTCTCGCGGACGCTCGCTACGCGGAACGGAAACTATGTCGAGGCGATCGGGCGCACCGTCGGCGGCCGGGCCGTGCTGCGCCTGCGCGACATCACCGGCGATCAATTGCAGACCGCCCGCATCGCCGACCGCCATGATCGCTTGAAGCGCGATATCGACGTTATGCGCACGCTGCTCGAAGGGCTGCCGATGCCCGCCTGGCTGCGCGATCGGCACGACGCGCTGATCTGGGTCAACAACGCCTATGTCAAGGCGGTCGATCTCGCCGACGCCAGGACGGTGCTCGCGGAGAACGCGGAATTGCTGGACGCCGCCGGCCGCGAAGCGCTGCGCAAGGCGCGGCAGAATGGCGGCGTGGTCCGCGAACGCCTTGCGGTGGTGGTGGCCGGCGCGCGGCGATCGTTCGACGTGGTCTATCTCTCCGCCGAAGACGGCAGCGCCGGCATCGCCATCGACGTCAGCGAACTGGAATCGATCGAATCGCAGTTGCAGCGCACCATCGACTTCCACTCCCGGACACTCGACCAGCTCGCGACCGCAGTCACCATCTTCAGCGCCGACGGCCGCCTGCGCTTCTACAACGCCGCCTATAAGGCGCTGTTCGATCTGCAGACCGCTTTTCTCGAAAGCTCTCCCGAAGAGGGTGCGATCTTCGATCGCCTGCGCGGCGCCCGCCGGCTTCCCGAACAGGCCGACTATCAGAGCTGGAAGGCGTCGCTGCTCGAAGCCTACAGATCGCTCGAGCCGAGCGAGCACTGGTGGCACCTGCCCGACGGCCAGACGCTGCGGGTCCTGTCGACGCCGCACCCGCAGGGCGGCGTCATCCGCGTCTACGAGAACGTCACCGAGCAGCTCGACCTGGAGAGCCGCTATCAGTCGCTCGCCAACGTGCAGCAGGAATCGCTCGACAATCTCTCCGAAGGCGTCGTCGTGTTCGGCAGCGACGGCCGGGTGTCGCTCAGCAATCCGGCGTTCAAGCGGATCTGGAAACTGTCGACCGGGGAAATGGACGAGCGGCCGCATATCAGCCGCATCGTCGAATGGTGCAGCCTGATCCACGACGATGCCGACGTCTGGTCGGTGCTGTCGGCCGCCGTTACCGGCTTCGACGACATGCGGCCGACGCTGAAAGGGCGGATGGAGCGGATCGACGGCAGCGTCGTCGACTATGCGACCGTGCCGCTGCCCGACGGCGCCACCATGATCACCTTCCTCGACGTCAGCGCCACCGTCGCCGTGGAGCGCGCCTTGAAGGAGAAGAACGAGGCGCTGCAGGCCGCGGACCTTCTGAAGAATGCCTTCGTGGAACACGTCTCCTATGAATTGCGCTCGCCGCTGACCAACATTATCGGCTTCGCCCAATTGCTGTCGGACGCGCGGATCGGCGAACTCACCACCAAGCAGCGCGAATACACCGACTACATCATGTCGTCGTCGAAGGCGCTGCTCGCCATCATCAACGATATCCTCGATCTGGCGACGATCGATGCCGGCATCATGCTGCTCGACTATGACGAGGTCGACATCGCCGAGACGGTGAACGCGGCGGTGACCGGGGTGCAGGACCGGCTCTACGAGGCGAACATCACGCTTCAGACCGATATCCCCGGCGACATCGGCAGCTTCGTCGCCGATGCGAGCCGGGTCCGCCAGGTGCTCTACAATCTCTTGTCGAACGCGATTTCGTTCTCCGATGACGGCGCCCATGTCGATTTGCGCTGCCGCCGCGCCGACGGCGAAATCGTCTTCACCGTCAGCGATCGCGGTTGCGGCATGCCGGCCGACTACGTCGCCGATGCGTTTTCCCGGTTCGAAAGCCGCGCCCAGCCGAGCCGGCGCCGTGGCGTCGGCCTCGGCCTGTCGCTGGTGAAGAACTTCGTCGATTTGCATGGCGGGACCGTCGAGATCGATTCGAAAGAAGACGAGGGCACGACCGTCACCTGCCGGTTCCCCGAAGCGCCCCAGTGCACCACCGCCGATGCGGCGGAATAGGCCTGGCGATCCGATGGTTGCCGATTCGCCGCCCGAGGGCCTTGCGAAAGCCGACATCCTGGCCGAGGACGAGGCGGCGACGGCGCGGCTCGGCGAAGACCTGGGGCTTGCGCTTGCCCCCGGCGATCTGGTCGCGCTCTCCGGCGATCTCGGCAGCGGCAAGACCACCTTCGCGCGGGCGCTGATCCGGGCCTTTTGCGACGATCCGGCGCTTGAGGTGCCGAGCCCGACCTTCACGCTCATCCAGGCCTATGAGGACGGGCGTTTTCCGCTGGTCCATGCCGATCTCTACCGGCTCAGCGCCGGCGATCTCGATGAACTCGGCCTCGAAGATGCACTCGAAAAAGGCGCGGTCCTCGTCGAATGGCCCGAGCATGGCGGCGACCGGCTCGACAGCGCGCAAATCCGCATCGCTTTTTCGCCCGGGCAGACGCCGCTGCAGCGGCGGATCGGGATCGAGGCCGCGGGCGACGCCGCCGCCCGGCTCAAGCGCTCTTTCGCCATCCGCGGTTTTCTCGACGGCTGCGGCCGCCGGAACGCCGCCCGCCGGCATCTGCAGGGCGATGCCTCGGCGCGCCGCTACGAGACGGTCGCGGCCGGCGGCGAGCGCACCATTTTGATGGATTCACCGGCGCGCCCGGACGGCCCGCCGGTGCCGCGCTATGGCAAATCCTATTCGAAGGTGGCGCGGCTGGCCGAGAACGTGCGGCCGTTCATCGCCGTCGGCACCGCGCTCCATAGTGCCGGGTTCAGCGCGCCGGAACTGCTCTGCCACGATATCGACAACGGGCTCTTGCTGATCGAGGATTTGGGGCGTACCGGGATTACCGCCGACGGCGCGCCGATCGCCGACCGCTACGGACACGCGACCGATTGTCTCGCCGCCCTGCATCGGCGGCGGTGGCAACGCGAACTGCCGCTGCCCGACGGCACGCCCTACCTTGTACCCCCTTATGACGCGGCGGCGATGACGATCGAGGTCGAATTGCTGCTCGACTGGTACGCCCCATTTGTGACCGGCGCCCGGTTCGACGCGGCGATCGAGACCGAATTCCGGCAGTTGTGGCAGGCGCGGTTCGATGCGCTCGGCGCGGCCGAGACCGGGCTCGTCCTGCGCGACTATCATTCGCCGAACCTTCTCTTTCTCGCCGGGCGCGCGGGCATTGCGAAGATTGGTCTTCTCGACTTCCAGGATGCAGTGATCGGGCCGACGGCTTATGACCTCGCCTCGCTGCTTCAGGATGCGCGGGTGACGGTGCCCGAGACGCTCGAGGCCGAACTTCTCGACCGCTATCTGGCGGCGCGCGCCGCCGATCCCGGCTTCGACAGGGACGGGTTTACGGCCGCCTATCACGTGATGGCGGCGCAGCGGGCGACGAAGATTCTCGGCATCTTCGCCCGGCTCAATCAGCGCGACGGCAAGCCCGCCTATCTCGCCCATCTGCCGCGGGTGCGGACCTATCTGCAGCGGGCGCTGCGACACACGGTTCTCTCCGACCTCGCGGTCTGGTATGAGCAATATCTGCCGGGCGGGGGCACGCCCGGTTGAGGGTTGATCCGGAGCGTCGAAATTGGCTGGCAAACCGTCCTTTCGCCCGCGCAAGGCCATGGTCCTTGCCGCCGGTCTCGGCCGGCGGATGCGGCCGATCACGACAACCCTGCCGAAGCCTCTGGTCGAGGTGGCCGGGCGGGCGTTGATCGACCACATGCTCGACCGCATCGAGGAGGTCGGCATCGGCGACGTGGTCGTCAACGTCCACTATCTGGCCGACCTGCTGGAAGTGCATATCGGCAAGCGCAGCTCGCCGAAGATCACCATCTCGGACGAGCGCGATCTCCTGCTCGACACCGGCGGCGGCATCGCCAAGGCGCTGCCTCTGCTCGGCGACGACGCCTTCCTGATCGCCAACACCGATTCGCTGTGGATCGAGGGGCCGCGCGGCAACCTCGCGCGCATGGCCGATGCCTGGGACGACAGCGCTATGGACGGGCTGGTGCTGCTGGCGTCGACCGTCACCAGTATCGGTTATTCCGGGCGCGGCGATTTCCACGCCGACGGACGCGGCCGCGTCGCCCGGCGCATGGAGGGGCGGATCGCCCCCTTCGTCTATACCGGCGCGGCGATCCTGCACCCGCGGCTCTTCGACAACGCACCGGACGGACCGTTTTCGCTGAACCTCTTGTTCGACCGGGCGATCGAGGCCGAGCGCCTCTACGGCATCCGCCTCGACGGCATCTGGATGCATGTCGGCACCCCGGACGCCATCGGCCACGCCGAAACCTGCGTCGCCGAGAGCGCTGCCTGAAACGGTGTCGCGGCCCGATCTCAAGGTCTTCACCATGGCGCCGAGCGCGCCGTTCCTGAAAACGCTTGCCGAAACGCTTTTCGACGGCACACTCGTTCCCGGCTTTGCCGGCAATGTCGATCCGTTGCGCTTTGCCGATGTCACCCTCTTTCTGCCGACGCGGCGGGCGGCGGCGACTTTTGCCGAAATCCTGGCCGAGCGCACCGGCGGCACCGCCGTGCTGCCGCGCATCCGCCCGCTCGGCGATGTCGATGACGGTGACGTGCTTCTCGGCGAGGAAGAGGCGGCCGCCGACCGGCTGCTGTTGCCGGCGGCGATCGATCCGCTGCAACGCCGGCTGATCCTGACCCGGCTGATCCTGGCCTGGCGCGATGCGGCCGGGCGGGATGTGGCCGGTCACCGGCTGGATGCGATCGCGGTGCCGGCATCGTCGGCCGATGCGGTGCGCCTCGCCGACAAGCTGGCGCGGCTGATGGACGATGCCGAGATCGAGGGCATCGACTGGGCGGCGTTGAAGACGCTGGTGCCGGAGGACTATGCCGGCTACTGGCAGATCACGCTCGAATTCCTCAAGATCGCCACCGAGGCGTGGCCGGCGCATCTGGCCGAGACCGGCCGCGCCGATCCGATCGCGCGGCGCAATCGGCTGATCCGCGCCGAGGCCCGCCGCCTTACCGAGAGCCCACCGCCCGGCCCGGTGATCGCCGCCGGCTCGACCGGCTCGATACCGGCAACCGCCGATCTGCTGGCTGCGATCGCCCGCCTGCGCTCAGGCGCCGTGGTCCTGCCCGGCTTCGATCATTCGCTCGATGAGGCGGCGATTGCCGCGATCCGCGGCGATGAGGACGAGGAGGCGGCGTTTTCGCATCCGCAATTCGGGCTCATCCGCCTGATCGAGCGGCTCGGGCTTCAGCCTGAGGAGATCGCCCTGCTCGGGGCCCGGCCGACACCGCAGCAGGCGGCACGAACCGCCTTTGTCGCAAAGGCGATGCGGCCGGCGGCGCTGACCGATATCTGGGCGGCATCGCCGGATGATGCCGGCGCCTCAGACGGCATCGACCTCATCGAGGCGGCCAACGAACGCGAGGAGGCGCTGGCGATCGCGATTGCGCTCCGCGAGACGATCGAGACGCCTGACCGCACCGCCGCGCTGGTGACGCCGAACCGCGGGCTGGCGCGGCGGGTCGTTACTGAGCTCGAACGCTGGCAGGTGCCGGTCGACGATTCCGCCGGCATCGCGCTGATCGACACGCCGGCGGCGGTCTTTGCGCGGCTCGCCGCCGAGGCGGCGCTTCACGGCGCCCAGCCGGTGACGGTTTTGTCGTTGTTGAAACACCCGTTTGCAGCGCTTGGCCGCGACCGCGTCGAGACCGGGCGCCTCGCCGGCGAACTGGAACTGCTGCTCATGCGCGGGCCGCGGCCGCGACCGGGAACCGCCGGGCTGGCCGAAAGCCTCGGAGATCAACGCCGCGCCGTTGCCGAAAAGGCGGTGCGCCAGCCGGCGGTCGCCGAGCGGCTCGATGTGTCGGCCTGGGATGGGGCCGCGGCGCTGGTCGCCGATCTCGGCACGGCGCTGCAGGACCTGGAACGCCTCGCCGATACGGCCGAAGCGGTTGCGCTGGCCGAACTGGTCGATGCCCATCTGTCTGTGCTCGACCGGCTCGCCGCTGACGCGGACGGTGACGCAAAGCGCCTCTGGGGCGACGAGGCCGGCCGCGTCCTCGCCACCTTGCTCGACGGCGCCGCCGGCACCGGTCCGCTGGCGCCGGCGCTTCGCCCGCGCGACTACCCGGCCTTCCTCGATGCGCTGATCAGCGGGGTCGCGGTGCGGCGGCCGCCACGCACCGCGCCGCGGGTCCACATTTACGGCCAGTTGGAGGCGCGACTGCAGCACATGGACTGCGTCGTGCTCGGCGGCCTCAACGAGGGCGGCTGGCCGGCCGAGACCCGGACCGATCCGTGGCTTTCCCGCGCCATGCGCCGGGCGATCGGACTGGAGCCGCCGGAGCGGCGCATCGGCCTTGCCGCGCATGATTTCTGCCAGGCGCTCGGCATCGACAAAGTGGTGCTCAGCCGCGCGGTGCGCGAGGGCGGCGCGCCGAGCGTCGCCTCGCGTTTCCTGCAGCGGCTGACGACGCTGGCCGGAGAAGCGGCGACCAAGGCGATGACGGCGCGCGGCCGCCGCTATCTCGATCTGGCGCGGGCGATCGACGCGCCGGAAGGACCCTTGCGGCCGGCTGTGCGGCCGGCGCCGACGCCGCCGCTTAAGGCACGGCCGCGGCGGCTTTCCGTCACCGCGATCGAAGAGCTGATCCGCGATCCTTATGCGATCTACGCCCGGCACGTTCTTGGTTTGGAGCCGCTCGACCCGGTCGACGCGATGCCCGATTTTGCCGACCGCGGCAGCCTGGTGCATGACGCGCTCGCCCGCTTCACCGCGGACTGGCGCGGCCCGTTCGATGGTGCCGCGCTCGCCCGCCTGCTTCAGATCGGCGAAACGGTGTTTGAAGCGATCGCCGCCTTTCCCGAACTGCACGCGCTGTGGTGGCCGCGGTTTCGCCGGCTGGCCCGCTATGTCGTCCTCGACTGGGAGGCGGGACGCGCCGATGACGTTGCAAAACGCCACGCGGAGGTCGACGGCACCCTGGTGCTGCCCGGCGCTGCCGACGCCTTCCGGCTGACGGCGCGGGCCGACCGCATCGACGAGCTTGCCGACGGCCGGCTCGCCATTCTCGACTACAAGACCGGAACGCCGCCGACGGCGAAACAGGTGATGAGCGGCCTGGCGCCGCAACTGGCGCTCGAGGCGGCGATCGCCAGGGCCGGCGGTTTCGAGGGCGTCGCCGGCGGCCGCGCGATTGGCGAACTCGCCTGGATCGCCGTCACCGGCGGCTTTCCGCCCGGCTACCGGAAAAGCGCCGTCGACAAGGGCGAAAGCGCCGACGCGATCGCCGATGACGCGCTGCGGCGGGTCACCGCGCTGATCGCCGCCTATGACGATCCGAAGCGCGGCTATGTTTCACGGGCGCGGCCGATGTTCCTGACCCGCGCCGGCCGCTTCGATCATCTCGCCCGGGTCGCGGAATGGAGCGCGCAACCGAGCAGCGAGGCCGGGCCATGAGCGGCAAGACCGTCTTTCGCGTGCCGGCCGAGACCCGCAGCCGCCAGCGCCGCGCCGCCGACCCGGCGGTCTCGGCCTGGGTTTCGGCCAATGCCGGGGCCGGCAAGACTTATGTGCTGGCCGTGCGGGTGGTGCGGCTCATGCTTGCCGGCACCGATCCGGGTCGCATTCTCTGCCTCACCTTCACAAGGGCGGCGGCCGCCGAAATGGCCAATCGGGTCTTTGAGATCCTCGGCACATGGACCCGGCTCGACGACGACGGGCTCGACCGGGCGATCGAAAAGGTTATCGGCGAACGCCTGCCGGTGGCGCGGCACGGCTTCGCCCGGCAGTTGTTTGCGCGTGCACTGGAAACGCCTGGCGGGCTCAAAATACAAACGATACATGCATTTTGTGATCGTATTCTGCACGATTTTCCCTTTGAAGCGAATGTTCCCGGGCATTTCGAGGTGCTTGACGAGAACCAGGCGCGGGAACTGCTCGATGAGGCCCGCGCCGCGGTCCTGCACGAGGCCGCGGCGTCGCCCGACAGCGCCCTCGGCCGGGCGCTGACCACCGTGATCGACGCGGCCGCAGACCTTTCGGCGGAAAAGGCGATCAACGCGCTCGTTCACGACCGCGACCTGCTCGCCGCCTGGGTCGGCACCTCCGCTTCGCCGGAAGCGGCGGCGGCGGAACTGGAAACCCTGCTCGGTGGCGACGACCGCCGCAGCCTCGATGATCTGCACCGCGAGATGCTCGATTCGCCCGACTTCCCGCCCGACTATCGTCACGCGCTCGCCGAGGCGGCCGCGGCGACCGGTTCGTCCATGAATATCGCCTTCGCCGACCGGGTGACCATCGCGGAGACCGCCGCCACGACTACGGCGCGGCGCGACGCTTGGCTCGAGGCGTTCTTCATCGACGGCGGCAACGGCACGCCGCGGGCGCGGCTCGTCACCAAGGCGGTCGCGGAAGCGTTTCCCGATTTTATCGAGCGGGCGGCGCGGGAGGCGGCGCGGCTTGCCGATCTGCGCGAGCAGGAACGGCTGACGCGGGCGCTTGCCGCGACCAAGGCGCTCCTCATCCTCGCCTACGGCATTATCGGCAAATACGAGGCCGCCAAGCGCCGGGTCGGCGTGCTCGACTATGGCGATCTGATCGCCCGCACCGGCGCCCTGCTTGACAAGCGGGAGGCCTCGGCCTGGGTCCAGTACAAGCTCGATCGCGGCATCGATCACATCCTCGTCGACGAGGCCCAGGACACGAGCCCGGCGCAATGGGGCATCGTTAATGCGCTGGCGCAAGAGTTCTTCGCCGGCGAGGGTGCGCGGGGCGTGCGGCGGACGGTCTTCGCCGTCGGCGACGAGAAGCAGTCGATCTATTCCTTCCAAGGGGCTGTGCCGGCCTGGTTCGACGCCATGCGCCGCAAGTTCGAGGCACTGGCGGACGGTGCCGGCGCGCCGTTCGAGAACGTCCGCCTCAACCTCTCGTTTCGCTCTACCGGCGACGTGCTTGCCGCCGTCGACGGCGTGTTCGCCGATGCCGACGTGCACAACGGTCTGACCGAGCTGCCGGAGGCGCCGGTGCACGAGGCGATCCGTCGGGGCGAGCCGGGGATCGTGGAGATCTGGCCGGTGTTCGAACCGAGCGAGATCGAGCCCCCGGACGATTGGGCGGCGCCGCTCGACCAACGGGTCGACGACGATCCGGCGACCCGGCTGGCGCGGACGATCGCCGCCACCATTCGCGGCTGGCTCGACCGCGGCGAGGCGCTCGAAGCCGACGGCAAACCGATCGGTCCCGGCGACATCCTCATCCTGCTGCGCCGGCGCAACCCGCTCGCCGAAATCATCCTCCGGGCGCTGAAGGACCGCGACATCCCAGTCGCCGGCGCCGACCGGCTGGTGCTGATCGACCACATCGCCATCCAGGATCTGATGGCGCTCGGCCAGTTCGTGCTTTTGCCCGACGACGATCACACGCTGGCCTGCCTCCTGAAAAGCCCGCTGATCGGCCTTTCCGAGGACGATCTCTTCCGCCTCGCCCATGGCCGGACCGGGAGCCTGTGGGCGGCGCTTGGATCGGCGGCCGGTG